>JBIJBD010000214.1:0-3615 GCA_044345395.1 Crocinitomicaceae bacterium
TGTTCAGCATACAGAAAAAGGAGTGCGATTAAAAGAGGTGTTTTCATTGAATAGTATTCTATGAAAAGTCCTAAAGAAATTGTAGCTGAAATGCTCGACAAAGACGAGTTTAGTCAATTTCTTGGAATCTTTGTTTGTAAAATTGAAAAAGGTTATTGTGAATTAACGATGACCGTAACTTCAGTAATGACAAACGGTTTTGAAATTGCACACGGAGGTATTACTTACAGTTTAGGTGATTCCACCTTGGCTTTTGCTTCAAATTCAAGAGGAAAACAATGTGTGAGTATCGATACAAATATTACGCATCTGTCGCGTGTGTTTGTGGGTGATGTTTTAGTTGCCCGTAGCCAAGAAATTCACGCTGGTAATCAAATAGCAGTTTATGAAGTGGATATTTTCAACCAAAATCAAAAAAAAGTGGCTCATTTCAAAGGAACAGTAAAAGTCTCAGATAATTTCTGGTAATTCTATGCATGCATAATTTTTTTCGTAAATTTATAACCATATGAAAAAGGAAGAGCTCACGTTTATAGATTTTATTATTCGAACTTCTTGGCATAGAATATCTCGTTTATACAACCAAAAGGCTGCTTTGCACAATGCCACCATGTCTGTTGGATTTATTCTCATGATGATTGAAAAAGAAGGAACTCCAAGTACTAAATTAGGACCTAAAATGGGCATGGAGCCAACTTCTTTGTCAAGGACACTTCAGAATATGGAGGAAAATAAGTTAATACGGAGAGAATTCAATGAAAAAGACAAAAGGAAAGTATTTATTTTTTTAACAGACGAAGGAATTGCTCTTCGACGTGTCGTTCGTGATTATTTATTCGAATTCAATTCTAAATGTCAAAAGAAAATAAAGAAAAAAGAACTAGAAGCTTTTTTTAAGGTGATGAATGCAATCGATGAAACGGTTGATGATTTAGAAAAAGAAATAACGAAACTTAAATAAAATATCATGAATAGACACATCCGAAAGGTAGCTGTTTTAGGTTCAGGCGTAATGGGGTCGCGAATCGCTTGTCATTTTGCAAATGTTGGATGCGAAGTCTTATTGTTAGATGTAGTTCCGCAACAACTAAACACCGAGGAAGAAAAAAGAGGGTTAACGATAGAGAGTAAAGAAGTTCGGAATAAAATTGTTAACAGTTCACTTGAATTTGCGGTGAAATCAAACCCCTCACCTATTTACAAAAAAAGTTTTGTTTCAAGAATTAAAACTGGAAATTTCGATGATGATTTAGGTTTAATTTCCACGTGTGATTGGATTATCGAAGTTGTAATTGAGCGCTTGGATATAAAGCAACAATTATTCGAAAAGATAGAAAAATATCGAAAACCTGGCACTTTGATTTCTTCTAATACTTCTGGAATTCCTATTAAAATGATGATTGAGAATCGAAGCGAAGATTTTCAAAAATTCTTTTGTGGTACGCACTTTTTTAATCCACCACGTTATCTTCAATTACTTGAAATTATTCCGACGCAGAAAACTTCTAAAGAAATTGTAGATTTTTTAATGGACTACGGACGTCGCATTCTTGGAAAAAAAACTGTTTTATGTAAAGACACCCCAGGTTTTATTGGCAACAGAGTGGGCGTTTATTCCATGGCAAAAGTTATGGAATTAACTCAAGAGCTTGGCCTAAGTATAGAAGAAGCTGATGCACTAACCGGAGCTTTATTAGAACGTCCTAAAACAGGAACATTTAAACTAGCTGACCTAGTTGGTTTAGATACTGCATATAACGTTACCAAAGGATTGCAACTCAATTTGAAAGAAGACGAGATGGTCAACGCTATCAAACCTTCAAGAGTATTAGATTACCTCGTTGAAAATAAATTTTTAGGAGATAAAACCAAGAAAGGATTTTATTACAAAGAGAAGGATGCAGCAGGAAAAACGAATCGTTTTGCCTTGAACTTGGAAACGCTAGAGTACCATCCTATGCAAAAACCTAAATTGCCAGTTGTGGAAATGGTGAAATCTATGCCTGATTTAAAATCGCGTTTACCTATTTTGCTTGCTGATAAATCCAAGGCAGGTGATTTGATTCGTAAGCATTTTGCATCTCTTTTTGCTTATGTTTCACAACGCATTCCAGAAATTTCAGAAGTAATATACAGTGTGGACGACGCCATTCGAACAGGTTATGCATGGACTTTCGGTCCTTTTGAGAACTGGGACATGATTGGTATTCAAAAAGGTATTGACTTAGCCGAAGCTGAAGGGCTTGTTGTTGCTTCTTGGGTCAAAGAAATGTTAGCTACAGGTAATAATTCCTTTTACAAAATTGAGGATGGAAAACGTCTATTTTACGACTTAAACAAAAAAGCATATCAAGTAATTCCTGGAACTGAAGACATTATCGATTTAGACGTACTTCGATACGAAAATAAAATTTGGGGAAATTCAGATACTACCATCGTTCACCTCGGCGATGGAATTATTAATTTGGAATTCCACACGAAAATGAATTCTATTGGCGCAGGTGTAATAGAAGGAATGCACAAGGCGATGGACTTAGCCGAAACAGAATATAAAGGACTGGTAATCTCGAATACAGGTCAGAATTTCTCAGCAGGAGCAAATGTGGCTATGATTCTAATGATGGCTGCTGAACAAGAATTCGACGAGTTAAATTTTGCTGTTAAGGCATTTCAAGATGTTATGATGCGGGTTCGTTATTGCAATACTCCTGTAATTGTAGCACCACACAATTTAACTCTTGGCGGAAGTTGTGAAATGTGCATGCATGCTGATAAAGTTGTTGCTCACGCAGAAACTTACATTGGTTTAGTAGAATTTGGAGTAGGACTTATTCCTGCCGGTGCTGGCACTAAAGAGTTTGCCAAAAGATTGTCAGATGAATATGTTTCTGGGGACATTAAAATTAACAGATTACGAGAGAAATTTCTTACGATTGGTCAAGCAAAGGTTGCAACATCTGCCTATGAAGCTTTTGATCTTGGTTACCTAAGGGAAGGAACAGACGAGGTTGTCGTCAGTAGAGAACTTCAGCTAACACGAGCGAAAGCGGCCTGTTTAGAATTAGCGAATAAAGGATATGTAGCACCAAAAAGAGAGAAAAACATAACGGTTGTTGGACAAGAGGGATTGGGTATCGTATATGTCGGTGCAAATTCTATGTATTCAGGAAATTACATGTCGGAACACGATAAACTAATATCGGAAAAACTTGGTCATGTTTTATGTGGAGGTGATTTGTCTGAAAACACTTTAGTTTCAGAACAATATTTGCTTGATTTAGAGCGAAAAGCTTTTGTAGAACTTTGTGCTGAAAGAAAAACACTCGAAAGATTACAGAGCATTGTTAAACACGGTAAGATTTTAAGAAATTAAATTTTCGCAATCTCTTGTATTTAAAAAAAGATTGTGTAATTTTGTCTTCGCTTTTAAGGAAGCATACACGTTTTCTAATTTCGCTGTAGCGAAAGTCTGAAAAGATCGAAAAACGGTTTGGTAGTTCAGTTGGTTAGAATACCTGCCTGTCACGCAGGGGGTCGCGGGTTCGAGTCCCGTCCAGACCGCTGGTAGTGTTTCGCAAACAAACACAAAAGCACTTAAAACCCTTTAAATCACAC
>JBIJBD010000216.1:0-3604 GCA_044345395.1 Crocinitomicaceae bacterium
TTGCTCATAAGCATTTTTGAATTTTTCTTGTTGTTTTAAAACGATATCACGGATTTCTTTATATAATTCTTCAGGAGAACCATTGAAGCCATCTATTTTTTGTTTTTTGAATGTTGTTAATCTTCGCAAGTTGGCTACCCGAACTCTAAAAAACTCATCCATGTTGTTTGAATAGATTCCTAAAAAGCGCATGCGTTCCACTAATGGCACAGATTCATCCGTCGCTTCCTGCAACACGCGTTCATTGAAACCCAGCCAACTTATATCTCTATTAATGAGGTTCATTTAACAAAAATGAAAAAAAGCACGATACACGGAAAGATTTCTATGTTAAGCTTTTGTAAACTTTATAAAGAACCTAGAAACAATAACTATTTGCTTCAATTAATTTTTGAGCAATAAGTTGTCGCGCTTGTTTTGGATTATGTGCAGACGTTTTGGTAAATCGTTTCAGTCCCATGAGCATCATTCGTGCCTCATCACCATCGGCAAAGCTTAGTATAGCATCTTTTGCTGCTTTTTCAATTTTATCAGCACAATCATAAATATACGTTTTGACAATAGCTAATTCAATCGTACACTTTTCTTCACCAACAGTTTCAATTTTTTTCTTAACACGCAGCAAGGTGGATTCGGCCAAGTAAGTCATAATGGCAATGTCGGCAATGTTCATTAAGATTTCTTGTTCTTTAGAAAGGGTTTGCATGAGTTTTTGAACCGCAGATCCCGCCACCATTAACATACATTTTTTAAAGCCTTCGATTAATTTTTCTTCTTCGCTTAAAATGTTATCATCAGCACTTGTGGGTTCAGGAATGCTCATTAGTTCATTTGCAACCTTCATGGCCGGACCCATCAAGTCGAGTTCTCCTTTCAACGCTCTTCTCAAGACCATGTCAACCGTTAACATTCTATTGATTTCATTGGTGCCTTCAAATATTCTGTTGATTCGTGCATCTCGGTACGCACGTTCCACAGAAGATTCTGCGGAATATCCCATACCACCAAAAACTTGTACGGCTTCATCTACTACGTAGTCTAAAGCTTCGGATCCCGCAACCTTTAAGATAGCACATTCTGGAGCAAACTGCTCAATACCCTTTAATGTTGCTTCCGATTTGTCCATTCCCGATTCCACGAATCCAGCAATTGCATCGTCAATATTTTGGCCTGCACGATAGGTTGCAGATTCTACAGTATAAGTTTGAATGACAGATTCTGCCAATTTGTATCGGATTGCGCCATATTTTGAAATAGCTCTTCCAAATTGTTCGCGTTCATTCGCATACTTCACGGCCTCTGTAATTGTTCCTTTTGCTCCTCCCATTACCCCGGCAGCTAATTTAATTCTTCCAATATTTAAAATATTTAGGGCGATTTTAAATCCATTCTCCCTGGTAGACAACATATTTTCAGCTGGAACTTTAACATTGTTAAAGAATACTTGGCGCGTCGAGGAACCTTTGATCCCCATTTTCTTTTCTTCTGGATTTAATGAGATGCCTTCACTGTCTGCCTCAACAAGAAATGCAGTAAGGTTTTTATCGTCGTCAATTTTAGCAAACACAGTGAATAAATTAGCAAAACCACCATTTGTAATCCACATTTTTTGCCCATTTAAGATGTAATGGCTACCATCACTAGATGGTATGGCTTTAGTTTTTCCTGAATTAGCGTCGGAGCCAGATCCTGGTTCTGTCAAGCAATAGGCTGCTTTCCATTCACCACTTGCTAATTTTGTAACGTATTTCGCTTTTTGTTCAGCATTTCCATAATAGAGTAGTGGAAGCGTACCAATACCGGTATGGGCACCAAATGCGACTGAAAAAGAATATCCCGTACCAAGTCTTTCTGTAGCTAATAAGGAGGTTTTGAAATCTACACCCATGCCGCCAAGCTCCTCAGGAACAGAAAGTCCCAACATGCCCAATTCCCCTGCCTTTTCCATTATTGAAGGCATTAAGCCTTCTTCCATATTATCGATTCGATCAATGTAAGGAATCACCTCTTGCTCAATAAAGTCGTCGCACATTTGAGCGATCATCCGATGTTCTTCAGTCCACTCTTCAGGTGTAAATACCTCATTTGGCAATGTCTTTCGGATGATGAATTCTCCTCCTTTGATTGGTGTGCTCATATTTTCTGTTTTAACAAATATACAAAACTTTTATATGTTATGCATGCATAATTAAATTTCACGTAATAATAGGTTTTTCCATGATGAAGTCATTCATTAAGAAGCCATTACCTATATCAAAATCTTCCTCTTTACTAATTGAAAATCCATTATTTAAGTAGAAATTAACTGCAGGATTCTCTCTATTTACTTGAAGTGAAATTCTACTGAATGTATTTTCTTGTGCAACGTATGTCGCGTGATCTAAAAATTTTTTCCCAATTCCCGTTTTTTGATGTTCAGGCAAGATGTATATTTTTTGAAGCTTAAGAACATCGTGTTGTGGATTCAAATGTATAAATCCTACGGGAACATTTTCTTTTGTAAAAATAAAAAATGAATCTCCAGATTTATGGGCATTTTGTAAAACTTCGAGGTTGTACATCCAAGAGAGCATGTATGTAATTTGCTCTTTTGATATCATATTTTGATAGACTATTGGCCAGATTTCATATGCAAGATTTCGTACAATATCTACTTCTGAAAACTCAAGCTTTCTGATCATAATTTTATAAAGCGCTCCTGTTGTACTTTATTTTGAATAATTAAGCGAATAAAATAGGTTCCTGTTGGTAAATCACTGACGCGCAACTTACCGTCTTGAATACGTTTTTCGAAGATATTACCTTCTGTGTCGATGATCTCCGCAGTTTCTGGAAGTTCATCAACGAGGGTGAAATGTAACTCATTACTCACAGGATTAGGATAAACGTTCCAATCTAATTCAGTTGGTGTATGCTCAAGCCCAATGGTTTCTATTGCTAATTGTATTGCAGCATATGCATTAACCTTTCCAGCACCCCATTTCACACTGCCTGAATCTGGTATAATACCTGTGTAATTGTCCTGACGTGCAGTTTGCATAATGATCTCTTTCACTTGTTGGGCTGACAAATAAGGATTTGCATCCAATATCAATGCGGCAATACCAGCTACCATAGGTGAAGCCATTGACGTACCTGAAAATTTGGCAAAATGATATGTTCTACCGTTGAAGTTTACATTTCCTTGTGAAGTAAAAGCTACATCTGTGAATGAAGAAATTGATGAGACAATAGCTACTCCGGGAGCAGCAACATCTGGTTTCATTGCGCCATCAAATCTTGGCCCAATACTGGAAAATGAAGCAATTGCTCCTCCTACGAAGCTGCCACTTGTAGTTTGGTACTGAGTAGCATATGCAGCAACACTGATGACATCGTCTGAGCAAGATGGTTCACTGATTCCATTTTTGTTATCGCCAGCTGTTGTGCCTGTACCGGCAGTTGAGAATGGCATTCCCCAATTCCCAACATCATTTGTTAACTCCGTTACATTCCAAAAATGAACTGTTCCGCTAGTCGCAAGAGATTTCATCACAATTCGTAACGAACTATTTGTGTTTTTTACACGCATTCTTAGTTGTGGTCTTCCATTCAATGGGTGTGC
>JBIJBD010000258.1:0-2994 GCA_044345395.1 Crocinitomicaceae bacterium
TGCCGTATATCTGTATCGCCAAACGACAGTTCCTTCACACGCTGGTGTTGGATTGTCTTGTCCCACCAATACTGCAGATACTGTTCGTCCACAAGCGTCTGTGATGTTTGCTGGAGCTCCTGGATCTACTGCTGCACTTGGACACGATACTGTTGAACTTGCGTTAGCTGGTGCTGTTAATCCGCCTGAGTAATCAATCGTGTAGGTGTAAATCCAATCTGCTGTTGTTGTCCCATCACATGCCGTGTATCTGTATCGCCAAACTACTGTTCCTTCACACGCTGGTGTTGGATTGTCTTGTCCCACCAATACTGCAGATACTATTCGCCCACAAGCATCTGTAATGTTTGCTGGAGCTCCTGGATTTACTGCTGCACTTGGACACGATACTGTTGAACTTGCGTTAGCTGGTGCTGTTAAGCCGCCTGAGTAATCAATCGTATAGGTGTAAATCCAATCTGCTGTTGTTGTCCCATCACATGCCGTATATCTGTATCGCCAAACGACAGTTCCTTCACACGCTGGTGTTGGATTGTCTTGTCCCACCAATACTGCAGATACTGTTCGTCCACAAGCGTCTGTGATGTTTGCTGGAGCTCCTGGATCTGTCGCTGCACTTGGACAAGATACTGTTGAACTTGCGTTAGCTGGTGCTGTTAATCCGCCTGAGTAATCAATCGTGTAGGTGTAAATCCAATCTGCTGTTGTTGTCCCATCACATGCCGTGTATCTGTATCGCCAAACTACTGTTCCTTCACACGCTGGTGTTGGATTGTCTTGTCCTACCAATACTGCAGATACTGTTCGCCCACATGCGTCTGTAATGTTTGCTGGAGCTCCTGGATCTACTGCTGCACTTGGACACGATAATGTTGAACTTGCGTTAGCTGGTGCTGTTAGACCTCCCGTGTAATCGATGGTGTAAGTGTAGGTCCATATACTTGTATTTCCTGCACAATCTGCATAAGTAAAGGTCCATGTCTTTGTGTCTTCACATGAAATATTAGAAGAACTTGTAATTGTGGGTGTTAATATATTTCCACAGGCATCTGTTACTGTTGGTGAAGAGGGTTGAACCTCACTTAAACTAGGACAACTTACAGTTGAATTTCCATTTGCTGGAATAACCGGATTTGTGGAGGGCACAATGGTGAATATTTGAGTTATATTTATGAAATTTCCACATTGATCTGTAACTCGATATATTCTTGTTAAAGTCGTTGGGCATGAACCACTTGTCACGTCACTGATCCAAGTTACTGTTGGGATTCCATAATTATCCGCTTCATCTGTAACTACGGAGACATCCGGCAATGGAACATTTGCAGAGCATTGAACTGTAACTCCTGCTGGGTTACTCGCCGTAGGAAGAATATTGTCAAATGTGATAATTAAATCATCTGAATTCTGACAACCATTTCCATCTGTTCCTGTAACAGTATATGTTCCTGAAGTTGTTGCTGTAAAATTTACTCCATTAGAAACATTTGGACTCCAAACATAGGTACTTGCTCCGGTTGCAGTTACACTTGTTGTGGAGTTTGCACATATTAATTGATCTGGTCCAGCATTAACATTCGGAAGTGAATTGACTGTTATGGTAAAGATTGATGGAGTACCAACACACCCGAATAACGTAGGTGTTACTGTAATTGTTGAAACACCAACACCTGTTAAAAGATAAGCAGGAAGATTACCAGATCCACTAGCGGGAATACCCGTATTAGTATTGTCATTTGTCCAGGTAAAGGTTGTATTTGCATTTGCACTTGTAAAACTAGTCGGTAATGAATTTTGATTCAAGCATCGGACTTGATTTGATGTCCCAGCTACAACGGGTGATGATAGCACAGTTGTTGAAGTACTTACAGGCGGACATCCTGAAGCATCATTAATTGTGACGGTGTATGTTCCTGCAACGGTAGGTGTTACGGATGCTGTTGTTGCTCCATTATTTGATGGGCCAGCCCAAAGATATGTAAACGGTCCTTGACCTCCACTTGGTGTTGCTGTAATTGAAGGATTACTAGTACATAGTACAGGATTTGACGGTGTGATGGTTGCGCCTAAAGTGGGCACAATGGATGCTGTAACCGTTGCGCAGTAAGGAACAGATGCAGCACAAACGGTACCTATTGTATTACCACATACTTGATATTGAATTGTTGTTGGCGCTCCGGAAGGAGGCGTTACTCTCACACTATCTTGATTTGTGTAGGTAACTCCGGATGTACCTACATTGCCACCCTGCATGTTACTCAAATAATTGTTGTACTGACCCGTTGTTCCTGGTGAAATGGAATTCCAAGTAATACTCGACTCTTGCAAGCCATAAACAATAAAATTATCAATACATCCATTTTGGGTTACTATATTTCCTGAAGTACCAGGAGCCGCAATTGATTGTACTAAAACCCCATAATCGGTTGATCCCGTTCTACAAAAGGTGAAATAATGAGGGCCAGCTCCACTTACGCAAAAAGTATATCCAACTCCATATGGACCAATGGAACAGTTTGAATACCAAATATCTGCATTTCCGGAAGCACCACTCAAGTTGAATTGAATTCCTTGGGCTCCAGGGTTTAAGGTAATAGCTAATACAAAGCAATTTACATTGTTTGCCTGACCACAACATTGGCCAAATCCACTTGATGGAATAACTATTGCTTGAGATGCAGAAGCACTTGGACTTGAGCTAAGATTGATATTAAATGTCGGAACATATTCTGAACTTCCTACAGCACCTGTTTCACAACCAAAATTAGAGGCCTGCGAAAATAAGACGTTGCCAATTAATAAGGCAAAGAATGTAGAAATAACATATTTAATAGATTTCTGCATCAAAAGAATGAATATGATTCTTGTATCTTCAACGTGCAAAGATAGACGCAGTTGCCCTCAATAACAAAAACTTCAATGGATTTATGTAAACTTAATTCTATCGTAATATATGAAGATAACCTTGCTTGGTACCTTTTTCATATCGCAAGG
>JBIJBD010000217.1:0-3577 GCA_044345395.1 Crocinitomicaceae bacterium
CGCACTTCAAGATCAGTTTGGAAGAATTTTGGAGAGCAATACGACTTCTAACATTGGATTAAATGAAGTTACAGTAAATACATCAACGCTTAGTGCAGGTCTTTATCAAGTGGTATTGACGAATGCAAACGAGGCTATAATATTAAAATTAATCGTTAATAAATAATATTAATTGAGAGACCGGGTTGGGAAACTGACCCGGTTTTTAACTTCTTCAAATATGGAAAATCTTAAAGGCCATACAATCTTGTTAGTCGATGACGAAGCGGATATCTTGGAATTTTTATCCTATAACATTCGAAAAGAAGGGTATAAAGTCTTTACAGCTTCCAACGGTGAAGAAGCGATTAAAATGACACAACAAATCAGTCCATCTTTAATACTTTTAGATGTGATGATGCCGAAAATGGATGGTATTGAAACGTGCCAAGTGATTAGAAAAGATTTGAATTTATCCCAACCAATTATTGCTTTCCTTACTTCAAGAGCAGAGGACTATGCTCAAATTGCGGGTTTTGAAGCTGGCGCAGATGATTACATTACAAAACCAATTCGACCACGTTTGTTGATTACAAAAATTGAAAGTTTATTGCGAAGATTAGATAAATCCAAGGGAATAGAGGTTGAAGTAGGAGAGAGCTCCGTAAAAATAGACAGGGAAAAGTACATGGTCGAAATCGAAGGAAATCAGTTGGTGCTTCCTAAAAAAGAATTCGAGCTTTTAGAACTTTTGGCTAGTAGACCAGGAAAAGTATACAATAGGGATCAGATTCTTGCTATTGTTTGGGGAAACGAAACCATTGTAGGCGAAAGAACAATTGATGTTCACATCCGAAAATTAAGAGAGAAGTTAGGAGATCATTACATAAGAACTATTAAAGGTGTAGGGTACACGTTTAACGATAAATAAAGAATATTTGTCGAAGTTTTATATGATTTTTTAATAGTTTAGCTAAGGTTCAACGGTGTTGAACTTTTTGTTTTTTATGGCACAGTATTTGTTAATATGTGAACGCTAAAACATACTACTTGAACATAAAAACCTTGTTTAAGTGTAAAGCATAATTAAATCACATATACTTTTTTCGTCAATGAGCCCCGTTTCGGGGCTTTTTGATTTTCATAACCTACGTTAATTCTCAGAATTTGAGAGAATGTTTACTTTTGGAAAAACAACATAATAGATTTATGGAAAGAAGAAGTTTTGTTGGTAAATTAACTTTAGGAATAAGTGCAGTATTATCAGCTCCTTTAGTTGCTTGGTTTAGAAATGATAGACAATTGAAAAATAAAGAAAATATGATAAAGAAAATAAGACCCTTAGGATTTCAGTGGGAAACACACGATCCATTTTTATTTTGTGTACATCACGAAGATTTTTTTCCAAAAGGAAATGAAGAGTTGGGGCCAGACACATCTTATTTCACAGGTAGACATATGGGTCAAGACTTTATTGTGAAAGATGGTTTTAGGATGTATCACGGAATGAAGGTTCCAGGATTTCCTGGTCATCCTCATCGGGGTTTTGAAACCATTACTGTTGTGCGAAAGGGCTTAGTAGACCATACGGATTCCACAGGGGCAGCAGGAAGATATGGCAATGGAGATGTTCAGTGGATGACCGCTGGTAAAGGGGTTCAGCACGCTGAAATGTTTCCGCTGTTAAATGCTCAAGAAGATAATCCATTGGAACTTTTTCAAATTTGGCTGAATCTACCAAAGAAAAGTAAAATGGTAGAGCCGCATTTTAAAATGCTATGGTCTGAAAATGTACCTAAATTTACGGTGGATGACGAGGGAAGCACTGTTCATGTTGAGGTTTTAATAGGAAAATTAGGTGTGCATCGAGCAGAATCAGCACCTCCAGATTCTTGGGCAGCCTTAGATGATAATCAAGTAGGCATATACAATATCCACCTTGAAGCGAATAGTACTTTCACGCTTGAAGCTACGTCACTTGGTGTAAATCGGTCACTTTATTTTTATGAAGGAAATTCATTAACCCTTGGCAGTGCATCTATTCCACATTACCATGCGGTTGATGTGGAGCCGAATATGGCTATTCAACTTAAAAGTGGAGCTGAAGTATGTAAAGTATTAGTTCTTCAAGGTAAACCGTTGAACGAACCTGTGGTTCAGCATGGTCCATTCGTAATGAACACGCGAGAAGAAATTTATCAGGCATTTCAAGATTACCAACAAACGCAATTTGGAGGTTGGCCTTGGCCATCCTACGACCATGTGCACGATCGTGAAATGGGACGATTTGCCAAGCATTCTAACGGGCAGCTCGAAAAGAAATCTTAGTCTAATCTTATTTCAACCCCAGCCGCTCTGATTTTTTTCTCTATTTCAGGAAGTTTGGCACTAACATTTTCTAATTCCTTTTTTGCTTTTTCTAAAAGAGAAAGTGCGGCATTCATGCATTTTAGGTGCGTAGGTGTAGGACCATAGGTTGATCCTCCAACTCCTGTGCTCACTACACCTAGGTAATGATAAACAGTAGGGTACTCGTTTTCTTCACCTATTTGTTGTTTGATATTACTTCCACTAATGAGGTTTTCAATTGTTAGAAAATTACTATTAAAAGCTGAAAGCACAGAAAATTCATCCGCTAAAATTTTACTAGAAAGGGTTAACGCTTTTAGCATTGTTTCCACTTTTCTTTTCTCTTTTTTCACTTGCTCGTTAAATAACTGAACGGCACTATACGCTTGGTCTAGTTTTACCCAAAACGCTGTAACCTCCTCAGCTGACATTCCTTTAATTGTAGGTGTTAATCCCGGAAGAGGCTCAATTTCAAAGGAAACTTTCTCTCCTAACTCGAAACATTTTTGATTTTCAATTTTTAAAAGTTGAACTTGATACTTTCCTGGGGCAACCATAGGACCTTCATTTTTCCAGTCTTTATTTTCAGGAGTAATAGTACCTACAGCTTTTCTACGTAAGTTCCAATTTACACGCTGAAATCCTTTTCCGTTTGACGCTTCGATTAATCTCACCAATTCTCCTGAAGCGCCATAAATTGCAAGCATAATCTTTGGATCTCCTTCAAGTTCCTCTTTTTCAAGAATTGCCCAGTCCGGAATTGCCACTTCTTTTTGAGCTTTTAGTGCTTCACTTTCTTGTTCCTTTCGCTTTTCTTTTGAAGATTTCAAAGAATTTGCCATGTAATAGGTGAATTGTACTCCAAAGTCTGGATTTTGAGCAACAAAATAAGCATCACCTTGGGAAGCTTTTCCTCCTTCCCCTAGTACGGAGCGCTGCTGATACCAATAACTTTTTCTTGGAGTTGTTATGAATGCCTCTTTTTTTACAGATTCCTCATCCAAGGTTCTTAACGCGCTGTAATCGTCGAGAATATAAATCCCTCTACCAAAAGTTGCCAAAACAAGATCGTTTTCACGTTTTTGAATGGCCATGTCGCGCACTGAAATTGTGGGTAAACCTGCACTAAATTTCAACCAATTATCTCCATTGGAAATCGAAACATAGACACCGAATTCAGTTCCTAAAAACATTAAATTCTTTTTCACATGATCTTGTAAAATGCGCCAGGTTATCGTGCGTTCAGCAA
>JBIJBD010000067.1:0-12951 GCA_044345395.1 Crocinitomicaceae bacterium
CAATAACTTGATGTTGGAAGTAATGAAAGCATTCGATGAAACAGAGGCATGGATTCTTCCAGTACTAGATGGGGATATTTACCAAGGATTCGTAACGAAATCGAAACTTTTTACTGCTTATAGAAAACGATTGAAAGAACTTAATTTAGATTAATTTCCGTTGTATTCGACAATGTTATTCTCTGTTTCCCAAAGTTTTAAACTCAAACCATAGGAAGTATCTAATCGTTTTCTTAACAGATTCCAACAAACGATAGCAATGTTTTCAGCAGTTGGATTTAAATCATGAAACTCTTCACAATCGAGGTTTAAATTTTTGTGGTCAAATCGGTCGCTAATCTCTTCCTTAATCAGGTCCTTGACTAATTTCAAATCAATTAAGTAACCTGTTTCATCATCAACCTTTCCATCGATCCAAACTTCTAAGATATAATTATGCCCGTGAAAATTCTCATTGCTGCATTTACCGAAAACTTCTCGGTTTTTATCGTCTGACCAGTCTTTTCTGTACAAGCGATGCGCGCTATTAAATGTTGCTCTTCTACAAACTTTCATGGGAAACTGATGCATTTAATTGATGAATATAATCTGTAATCAAAATATTAAACCAAGCCGTATATTGTTCAGGATTTACTTGAATGTCTTCTTTTATGGTTTCAAGGCTCATCCATTTGAATGCACTTACCTCTTCTAAATTCAAATGAGGAGTATCATCTGAAAAACCAATTAATACATGATCTAATTCATGTTCAATTAATTCGTTGTCTAGTGATGCCTTATAAACAAATTTAAATAGTTCCTTTAGCTTTATTTCCATACCCATCTCTTCTTTCAATCTCCTTTTGCCTGCGTCTAGAATAGCTTCTCCCGGAAATGGATGGCTACAACAAGTATTAGTCCATAATCCTTCTGAGTGGTATTTGCCAAAAGCTCTTCTCTGTAATAGAAGCTTATGTTGAGAATTAAAAACGAAAACAGAAAAAGCTCTATGCAATAGGCCTTTTTTATGTGCCTCCATTTTCTCCATGAGTCCAAGCTCCTGGTCTAATTCATTAACTAAAACCACTTGGTTTTTATGCATCAAAGCAAATTTAAATTATGTCTTAAATAGGAGGTCAATAAAATTCTAACTTTTCTGTAGTTAGGAATTCGCACACGTTCGTTTAAAATTGTATTAGCCGGAGTACGTTTGATTTTTTTGAACAATTTAAAGTAGTATTTATAAGCCATGTACACTCCGAACCTTGCTTTTTTCGGTAATTTCAAAATGCCCAAATACCCTTGGTGAAAATCAAGTTCAATATCCGCTTCGATTTCTTTTTTAACTGTGGCATTAAATTCTTGTAGATCAATCCCAGGAAAATAAGTTCTACCTAATTCCTGATAATCTGCTTTTAAGTCACGTAAAAAATTGATTTTTTGAAAAGCAGCACCAAGTTTCATAGCGAATGGTTTCAACTCATCATACATCCGTTGATCTCCTTCGACAAAAACCTTTAAACACATTAAGCCAACAACCTCTGCTGAGCCAAGAATGTATTCTTCGTATTTCGATTGATCATATGCGTTTTTATTTAGATCCATTTCCATTGAATTTAGAAAGGTATCTATTAATTCATGCGAGATTTTGTATTTATTTACAACCCATTGAAAAGAATTTAGTATCGGATTGAGTGAAATTCCGTCCTTGATGGCTTTATATGTATCCTCTTTAAAGGATGTAAGTAGACTTTCTTTATCAAAATCATGAAATGTATCAACAATTTCATCAGCAAATCGCACAAAACCATAAATGGAATAAATAGGTTTGTGTAAGTCTGGATGGAGAAATCTTATGCCTAGAGAAAAAGAAGTACTATAGCGTTTAGTTGTTAACTTACTCATCTCTTGACTGACGTCATCAAATAGTTGTTTCATGCGTTAATTTTTATTATTTTTTATTATGTGTTTCGCCACTACTTCGCCCGAAATGATTGAGGGGGGAACACCGGGGCCAGGAACCGTTAATTGCCCTGTATAAAAAAAGTTTTTGAGTTTTTTATTTTTCAAGCGTGGTTTTAAAAGGGCAGTTTGTTTCAAGGTATTCGCTAAGCCGTAGGCGTTTCCTTTGAAAGCGTGGTAATCTGCTTTAAAATCTGAAATACAAAAGCTTCGCTTGAAAACAATATTTGAAGAAATGTCATTTCCAGTCAATTCCTTGAGTCTTTTCAATAATATCTCGAAATACTTGTCGCGGGTTTCCTCTGAATCATTGAGATTTGGTGCTATTGGAATCAAGAAAAACATATTTTCCATTCCTTCTGGTGCAACACTTGAATCGGTAATGGATGGCACACTTAGGTAAAATAAAGGTTTAGTAGGCCATTTAGGATCCTTATAAATTTCTTTTCCGTGATCTTCTAAGGACTCATCAAAGAAAAGGTTATGGTGTTGCAGATTTGTTAGCTTTTTATTTACACCTACATAAAAGAGCAAACTTGAAGGCGCCATCGTTCTTTTGTCCCAATACTTTTCTGTATAATTAGCATTTCCATTCAATAATTTACGGTCAGTATGCTGATAATCGGCTCCGGACACGAAAATATCTGAAGTGTACGCTGAGCCATTGACTATTGCACTCAATGCCATGTTGTTGTTGCAGTTAAATCCCGTCACTTCGCTGTTCATTGCGATGGAAACGCCTTGTTCCTTTGCAATTTTCTCAAAAGCCTCTATGAATTTGTGCATGCCCCCCATTGGATACCATGTTCCTAAAGAGATATCTGCATAGTTCATTAAGGAATATAAAGCTGGTGTTTCATTTGGCATTGCACCTAGAAATAACACAGGGAACTCTAATAAGGACAATATTTTGGGATGCTTGAAATATTTACGAATGTAAGAAGAGAACGAGGACAATAAATGCATAGAAAATAAGCCAGACAAAACCCGTCGATCTGCAAATTCTAAAATACTTAAACTTGGTCTGTGCACTAGGTCATTTATTCCTACTTCGTATTTGAATTTGGCATCAGCCAAAAACCTTCGCAGATTTCTGGAACTACCTGGTTCAAGTGATTCGAACCATTGTTCTAATTGTTCCATTGAGGCAGGAATGTCTGTGTAAGAACGATCTGGCCAATACACTCTGTATGAAGGATCTAATCTTTTAAGTTCGTAAAAATCAGCGGTGGTATAACCAAATTGATTGTAAAATCTTTCAAAAACGTCTGGCATCCAATACCAACTTGGCCCCATATCAAAGGTAAAGCCTTCAGACTTGAACTGACGTGCTCGTCCACCAATGCTATCATTTTTCTCGAGTACCGATACTTCAAAACCTGCTTTGGCTAAAAATGACGCGGCGGAGAGACTGGAAATACCTGCTCCCAAGACAGTTACCTTTTTTTTCATGGATTAGTTGGCTGAGAATGAGTAGTCCGGTAATTGATCCATCAGCCTTTTTCTCGCTATAAATATACGACTTTTAACTGTACCAATCGGAATATCTAATTTATCAGCGATCTCTTTGTACTTATATCCAGCAAAATGCATTTCAAATGGCGTGCGGTATTCTTCGTTCAATGAAGCAATTTTTCTGTTTATATCTTTTACAGAAATTAATTCTAATGGTGTCTCCTCGTAAGAGGTGGTGTTTGTTATCAAAAACAAATCTTTGGAGTTGTCGAAAATAGTCCCCGACTTAACTCGCCGTCTGTATTGATTGATAAAAATGTTTCGCATGATTGTAAAAACCCAGGCCTTAAAATTTGTTTGAGGCGTGTAATAGTTTCTGTAGGTAATGGCTTTTAACATAGTTTCTTGTGTTAAATCCCGAGCATCCTCGCGGTTGCGTGTAAAACTCATGGCGAACGATTGTAAGTTTCCTTCAATCCCGATTAAAGCATCATTAAATTCAAGTGTAGACATGGCGAATTATTTTTGTTTAACAATTAACAATTCAAAGTTAAACAAAAAACGTTTAAATAAAACAAAAAAATGTTAAACAAAAATTTAAAATATGAGGTTGAATATAGGAAATCCTTACCCGTTCTGGTTTACGTAAAATAAAAATAATTTTATTCTACACTCAAATCGATATGTTTGAGCATAATTTCAGCAAGGGCGTCTAAATCATATTTGTGCTTCCACTGCCAATCTAATTGTGCTTGTGAATCATCGATTGAATTCGGCCATGAGTTTGCAATTAGTTGACGAAAGTCTGGTGCATATGAAATTGAAAACTGTGGAATAAATTTTTTAATAGCCATTGCCAATTCCTTGGGAGTAAAGCTAATACCTGCTAGATTATAAGACGAACGAATCTTTAGTGCATCTTTTGGGGCCTCCATTATTTCCAATGTTGCACGAATGGCATCTTCCATGAACATCATAGGCAGCGCAGTATCCTCTCCCAAAAAACAAACAAACGGTATACCTGCTTTTGCTTTAAAAAATATATCTACCGCATAATCTGTGGTGCCACCTCCGGGTAATGACTTGTATGAGATTAATCCCGGATATCTAATACTCCGAACATCTACACCAAATTTGCTGTGGTAATACTCACACCATCTTTCACCGGCAAGCTTGGAAATTCCATATACCGTAGTTGGTTCCATAACGGTAGTTTGAGGTGTTAAATTCATTGGAGTTGTTGGACCGAAAACAGCAATTGAACTCGGCCAAAAAACTTTTTTAATGTGCCCTTCTTTTGCTAAGTCTAATATAGTGAATAGCCCTTCCATGTTAAGTTTCCATGCAAAGTCCGGGTTTTTTTCAGCCGTTGCAGACAACAAAGCAGCTAATAAATAAACTTCATCAAATGCTTTATAAATGACATAATTTCGGACGGCATCTCGATTTAATACATCCATTTGGACATAAGGACCACCTACCAATAATAAAGGGCATTCGTTTTTAACATCTGCCGCAACAACTTGTTGTACTCCGTGTTTTTTTCTCAAGGCAAGGACTAGTTCTGTTCCAATTTGTCCTCCAGCGCCAATTACTAATACATGTGACATAATCGATAGATTGCTACAAATGTAGTTTTTCTAACATATAGATTACTTTAATGTGGAGAAAAAACAAAAAACTGATTAAAATCCTTTATCTTAGTTTCCTAAATAAACTAATTTTGCCCTAGTATGAACTGGTTGAATTTAAACGAATTAATTAAGCAAATTCTCAAACGTAATCCCGAATGAGAATTTATTCAATCCTTTAATAAAATTAGTTGTTCATTTAATTCAAAAAAAAATGCCATTTTATCACAAATTAGGGAGTATTCCCCACAAACGACATACCGTTTTTCGTCAAGCAGATGGGAGTCTGTACCATGAGCAATTGTTCGGTACGATTGGTTTCGATGGTATGTCCTCGTTACTCTATCATATTCAACCGCCGACTGTAGTAAAAGAGGTGCTCGGAACCAAAAATGTAGCTCCTGAAGTCGCACTGGATAAAAACATGACCATGCGTTCCTTGAAAGGATTTGAAGTTACACCACAGGATGATTACGTGGATAGCCGAACACCTGTTTTAGTCAACAACGATTGTTATATCGAACTTGCGAGTCCAAGAAAGTCAATGGTTGACTATTTCTACAAAAATGCCGATGCCGATGAAGTCATTTTCATACATAAAGGCGAAGGACAATTGAAAACACAATTGGGGGTTATTGATTTCTCATACGGAGACTACTTAGTGATTCCTCGAGGAATGATTTATCAATTGAACTTCGAGGGCTCAGATAATAAACTATTTATTATTCAATCGTTTCATCCGATCTATACGCCGAAGAGATACCGCAATTGGTTCGGGCAATTATTGGAACATTCCCCATATTGTGAGCGGGATATTCGTCCACCACATAAGTTAGAGACAATAAATGAAGAGGGATCGTTTTTAATTCGCATTAAAAAACAAGATGTCTTATACGATTATGTATACGCACACCATCCGTTTAATGTGGTAGGTTGGGATGGCTTCAATTATCCTTATGCGTTTTCGATTCATGATTTTGAGCCAATAACAGGTAGAATTCATCAGCCACCGCCTGTTCATCAGACTTTCGAGACTTCAGCTTTTGTTATTTGTTCCTTTGTTCCGCGCTTGTACGATTATCATCCCGATTCAATTCCGGCACCATACAATCATAGTAATATTGATTCAGACGAAGTACTATACTATGTGGATGGTGACTTTATGAGCAGAAATCACATAGAGAAGGGTCAGATCACCCTACATCCCGCGGGTATTCCTCATGGTCCGCACCCTGGTGCATATGAGCGAAGTATTGGTAAAAAAGATACCCAAGAGTTGGCAGTGATGGTAGATACATTCAAGCCATTAAAGCTTACAAAACAAGCATTGCAAATTGAAGATTCCACCTACATGAAATCGTGGATTCATTAACTTAATAATAATATAAAATGTCACAAGAAATGGATAAAAAAGTAATTTCTAACGTAGAATATGGCTTAGAAAAGATATTTGAGGGTGCCGAAGATTTTCTCCCCTTGCTCGGAACTGATTACGTTGAGTTCTATGTAGGAAACGCTAAGCAATCGGCACATTATTACAAAACGGCCTTTGGATTTCAATCACATGCCTATGCGGGTCTAGAAACAGGTTTGAAAGACAGGGTGTCCTATGTGTTAAAACAAGATAAAATTAGGATAGTATTGACAACGGCATTGAATAGTCAATCGCCTATTGGAGAGCATGTAAAAAAACATGGAGACGGCGTGAAAGTTATTGCTTTGTGGGTTGATGATGCTAGAAAATCTTGGGAAGAGACAACCAAAAGAGGAGCAAAATCATTCATGGAGCCTACAGTTGAAAAAGATGATCAAGGAGAAGTTGTTCGATCAGGTATCTATACTTATGGTGAAACTGTACACATGTTCGTAGAGAGAAAAAATTACAAAGGAATATTTCTTCCTGGATTTCAATCGTGGGAATCTGATTATAATCCCACGCCAACCGGTCTGAAGTTTATTGATCACATGGTCGGAAATGTAGGATGGGGCGAAATGAATACTTGGGTGAAGTGGTATGAGGATGTCATGGGTTTTGTTAATTTTTTATCGTTTGATGACAAGCAAATTCACACAGAGTATTCTGCATTGATGTCTAAAGTTATGTCTAATGGGAATGGTCGAATAAAATTCCCAATAAATGAGCCAGCCGAAGGCAAGAAGCGTTCACAAATTGAAGAATATTTGGATTTTTATGAGGGGCCTGGAGCACAGCATATCGCTGTTGCAACAGATACAATAATTGAGACAGTTCGACAATTAAGGGCACGAGGAGTAGAATTTCTATCTGCACCACCAAAAGCTTACTACGATGAAGTACCTGCGCGACTAGGAGAGCACATGAGTATTATGAAAGAAGATATCAATGAGTTAATGTCTTTGGGGATTTTGGTTGATGCCGATGAAGAAGGTTACCTTTTGCAAATATTTACAAAGCCCGTAGAAGACAGACCTACACTCTTCTTTGAAATCATTCAACGAATGGGAGCAAAAGGATTTGGAGCAGGTAATTTTAAAGCTCTTTTTGAATCGATTGAAAGAGAGCAAGAAAAAAGAGGCACGCTGTAAAAAAAGCAATTCTTAAAAATACAGCCGTCTATTTCGGCTGTATTTTTTTGATATAGTTTGAAAAAATGTGTAAAAAAAACTTATATTTGCACCCACCAAAATGGAGGTTGTAGCTCAGTTGGTTAGAGCGTCGGATTGTGGTTCCGAAGGTCGCGGGTTCGAGACCCGTCTTCCTCCCAAGTTAAAGGTTGCTTTACGGCAACCTTTGTTATTTCACATAATCTTGTTTTTGCACCAACATGTATTGGTCGTTGTCCATTTTCAAATACCCGTGGTCGTAACAAAAGAAGTAATGCGCACCTTTTTGGGTCTTGTAGATGTTAGTGAAATAATGAAAATTAAAACCCATTTCTGCAAGTGAAATGCCATCCACCGTTACTTTTCCAGTTGGATTCATTAGAGCTAAAATTCGACGATTTTTTCTCAAAATAGTGTTAATGCGCCTCACAGAAGCATTGGCATCCTCATTTTTTCTATTGTTCCATGTGTTTCGACAAGAATCGCTACAAAATTTTTGATCCTTACGTCCGCGTAATTTATGTCCACATTCTTGACAAACCCTTTCCATTGGTATTTTTGAGCTATACAAGATTAACAAGAATTAACAGCAAAAACAACCTTTTAGCCAGTAAACATTAAGAAATTTGTTTTCTAGTGAAAACTGTATGATGCAAACAGCCGAACAATCTATAAATCCCGCAGAATACCTGCGCCATTTGTCAGAAGAAATTAAGATTGAACTCTTAGGAATTGAAAAATTGAAATCTGAGATTTCTCGGGTTATTATCGGACAAGAAAAAATGATTGATGGATTATTAATTGCTTTATTATCCAACGGTCATGTGTTATTAGAAGGGACGCCAGGTTTAGCTAAAACTTTAGCAATTAAAACCTTAGCAGAAACAATTGAAGCTTCATTTAGTAGGGTGCAATTTACTCCTGATTTGTTGCCTGCGGATTTGACAGGCACCATGATTTATCGACAAAAATCAGAATCTTTTGATGTGAAAAAAGGCCCTGTATTCGCATCATTTGTGTTGGCTGATGAAATAAACAGAGCTCCTGCAAAAGTTCAGAGCGCACTGCTAGAAGCTATGCAAGAAAGGCAAATCACGATTGGTGACCAAACTTTTTCTTTACCTGACCCATTCTTAGTTTTAGCTACGCAAAATCCAATTGAGCAAGAAGGAACATATCCTCTACCGGAAGCACAAATTGATAGATTTATGCTTAAAATTAATCTTGGGTATCCAAGTCAGTCAGAGGAAAAAATAATAATTCGACAAGCAATACGCCCTGAAGGAGTCGAAAGGGTAGCTAAGGTACTTCATATTAGGGATATTTCTCGGATGAGAGAACTTGTAAAAAAGGTGTACTTAGACGAAAAAATAGAACAATATATAGTGAATATAATCTCTGCAACAAGGTCTCCCGAGCGATTTGGACAAAGTGGTATGTTGCAATTTGGTGCTTCGCCTCGAGGAAGCATCAATTTAGCATTGGCTTCAAAAGCATTTGCTTTTTTAAAGGGGCGCTCATTCGTTATTCCGGAAGACGTACGCGCAATGGCTGTAGATGTTTTACAACACCGTGTGGGTCTTTCGTATGAAGCGGAATCTGAACATATAAGTTCAAAGCAAATCATTGAACGATTGGTTAGTGTCGTTGACGTTCCATAAAAAGGCTAATGGATAAAAGCGACTTATTTGCCAAACTCCGCGTGTTACAGTTTAAACCACGCTTCAGAACAAGTAATAGATATAACGGTGCAAATCGTTCTACCTTAAAAGGTCGAGGAATGTCATTTTCGGAAGTAAGAGAGTATCAGTTTGGTGACGAAGTAAGGACCATAGATTGGAATGTGACAGCTCGATATAATGTCCCGCACGTAAAAATTTTTGAAGAGGAGAAAGAACAGCATTATTTAATAGTGTTGGATGCATCTTCTTCCAGTTTTTTTGCTGATAATCAACTGTCTAAATGGGATAAACAAGTTGAAGCGGCGGCCTTGATTGCGTTTACTGCATGGAAACAAAACGATCACGTAGGTTTGGTAATTTTTTCAGATAAAATTGACTTGTATGTGCCTCTATCTAAAGGCAGACAACATTTCTATCAATTATTGGATAAATTACTAGCATTTAGACCGCGTAAATCGAGAACATTATTAGACTTACCGTTTAATTGGTTATCAGAGGAAAAAATCCCTCGGTGTACTGTCTTTTTTATGAGTGATTTTCTATCATCCTTGTCAATTGAACCATCGTTAAAAAAAGTTCAGATTAAACATCAGGTAGTTTTTTTATGTATTCGTCATGAAAATGAACTTAAAATGCCAGATGCTGGTTGGCTACAAGTTGAAAATATGGAGTCGGGACGAAAAACTTGGATTAATACATCTTCTACAAAAACAAAATTAATTTATGAGGAATTTTTTAGAAATCAACAGAGCCATTTGGAACATCTTGCAAAAATGACAGGGATAAAAATGGCAACGATTTCATCCGAATCAAATACGTTTAATGTACTAAATGCTTTAGTGAATTAATGGTATGAAATTAATTTGTCTTTTATTTTTCTTGCCAATATCATTCTTCGCTCAGCAAATAATGCTGAAAACTAGTGTGGATTCAACATCCGTAGGAACACCAGTCAAAATTGTATATCGATTAAATTCGAATAAGTTGTTTCCTTGGAAAAAGGTTCATTCAACCTCTTTTGCGGCATTTACGCTTGAAAGTCCAAAAGACTCTGCAGAAATAGAAATAATAGGTGATACGTTGATTACAAATATATCTGGTTGGCAAGAGTTTATTGTAACTGTAATCCCTTGGGATACCGGCACGGTGGTGTTGAAATCTTTCAAATACGAGTTGGGGGATTCACTTATTAAATTCCCATCAGATACTTTATTGGTGACTACTGATTTCATAGAAGGAAATGATGGATTAATCGATATTCGGGAAAAATTTAGTGCACCAAGAGAAAAAGAATCAGTTAATAGTGGAAGCGCTGATTGGCTACATTGGCTATACTCGCTGCTGGGATTAGGTCTGTTTAGCGCATTACTCTATTGGGTATGGAAAAAACGTGTAAAAAGAAAGAATAATGCGATCACGTTTACACCTCGGGAGCATGCAATAAACCAATTAATTGAATTAAGACAAAGCAAACTATGGGAAGTTAATCAGAAAGATTATTATGATAAACTATCTTTTATTTTACGGACATACGTCACCGAAACACAACATATCAACCTTTTAGATAAGACAACCGCAGAAACGACAATTTTATTAAAAAAACTGGGCTTAAAAAATGCTATTGTTTCGAAAATTGAGGAATTACTGAATAGCGCTGACCTCGTAAAGTTTGCAGCTTCAACTTCTAGTAATGCCTTTGCGGAAGACACATTAAATAGTTGTATCGAATTGATTAACCTTTTAGCAATACAAGAAGGTAATGTGGAGTAATTGGAACATTAATCCTTGGAGTTATGCCTATTTTCAACCTTGGGTTTTATGGTTGTTGACTCTTCTTCCCTTAATCGGATGGCTTCTATATCGTAAAGAGTTTTACCGAAAGGCTGACCTCTCAATGTCTGCCCCTTCATTTTTACAGAAAAAATTGGAAAGTAAATCTATTGTATGGGTCAGGAGATTTTTAATCTTTGCAAAGCTTGCCGTAATAGCCCTTTTTTTATTCATTTTAGCTAAGCCATTTCGTTGGAAAGATAGTCAAATTAATCCGGATAATTATGCTTTTGGTATCGATATCATGTTGGCTATAGATGTTTCATTATCGATGCAAGCGAAAGATTTTAATCCCAACCGTTTGCAGGCAGCAAAAAATGTAGCCAATGCATTTATTGATCAGCGAGAAGGAGACCGAATAGGATTTGTAGCATATGCAGGGGAAGCTTATTCCGCTTGTCCACCAACCTTGGATTATTCATTATTGAAAGCTAAAATTCAGGAGGTAAATGGATTCGAAATGGAGCAAGGTACTGCCATTGGAACTGGTTTGGGAACAGCGGTACTTCAATTAAAAAATGACACCTTAAAATCTAAGGTAATCATTTTATTGACTGATGGAATGAATAACGCAGGTCAGTTAAGTCCATTGGCCGCAGCAGAATTAGCAAAAAGTAAGAATATATGTGTTTATACCATAGGTGTAGGAACAATGGGTAAAGCGTTAACTCCTGTGATTACTCCTTTTGGTTTAAATTACGAATACCAAGAGGTAGAAATTGATGAAGAAACCTTAAAAAGAATCTCAGACGAAACGGGTGGGAAATATTTTCGGGCAACTGATCAGGAAAGTCTATCGAATATCTATGAACGAATTGATGCGATGGAAAAGCAAAAAATGGCAGATAAAATGAGTCAAATTGATCCTCCAACTACACCAAATGCCTTTATTAATTGGTTGTTATTGCTCATTTTTATGATATTCCTCCTTGATTATGGATTTTTCACCTTTCAACATAATAAAAAATGAAAAGTTTAAAGTCCATTTACTTAAAAATTGCTATTCTGCATCTCGCTCTTTGGACCCTTTTGCTTTTGCTTTTTTATGCATTTGGAGGTTTTGAAATTGCACCTAGATGCTACTTTATTAATCCTAGTTATTTGATTTTAATGGGCTTAATGGTACCTATTTCATTATTATTTGGATGGGTTGTCTTCAAAACGGATCGCATGAATTGGGGTAAAAACGCAGTAGTGACGATGTCTTCTGCACCCATGCTGATTCAGCTTGTTTTGATTAGTTTGGTTTGGTATGGGTTAGTTATTGCCGCTGCCATGCCGATTTATGGCAAAGAAAAAGCGATTTCATCAAAAGCAAACCTCGAACTTATAATATGTTTAGATATTTCTAAATCAATGAATGTAAAAGATATGCAGGGAAGTTCTCGCATCGAAGTGGCCAAACGTGTAATAAGTTCACTTTTGGCAAAATCTTCAGGTGAACAAATAGGTCTGTGTATTTACGCAGGTAATGCAATAAGAGAAATGGAACTAACGCGGGATTATCAGTTGATAAGAACTGTAACAACGAATTTGGAAAGTCAGCTCATTGAACAACAAGGTACTGATATTGGAGCGGCTATCCAACAAGCAAAAGCAATGTTTAGTTCTTCCCCAAACAGCAAATCGATTCTGTTAATTACTGACGGCGAAAATCACGAAGAAGATGAGCAAGATAATTCAATTTACGCTAGCTTGAATAAGGAAGAAATCAGGATTTGTATATTGGGTTTAGGTTCAAGTCAAGGGGGGGCAATCCCTGTAGATCCAAATGCTGAGAATTCAACAAATCTTATTGACGATAACGGGACTGAATGGATTTCCTCCTT
>JBIJBD010000218.1:0-3568 GCA_044345395.1 Crocinitomicaceae bacterium
TTGGAAGTTATTACGCAGTTCGAAATTACGAAGAAGTGAACGCGGAATTTGGAAATATTGGTGACTTTCAACGGTTGGTAAAAGATGCGCATGCATTGGGCATGAAAGTGATTATTGATTGGGTTGCTAATCACACTTCTCCTGACAATATATGGGTTAGTCAAGGTCACAAGGATTGGTATACCCTTGATTCTACAGGAAATCTGCAACCTACAATTGGAACAGATTGGTGGGATGTTGCCGATCTCAACTACGATAACCGCGATATGCGAAAAGCAATGATTGAATCGATGAAATTTTGGTTGAAGAATGCGGATATCGATGGGTTTCGTTGTGACGTTGCCGGATGGGTGCCCATGGATTTTTGGATTGAAGCGCGCAAAGAATTAGACGCAGTTAAGCCAATTTTATTTTTAGCGGAATCTGAAGGCGTGGATCAGCACCAAGCGTTTGATATGACCTACGGATGGGAATTGCATCACGTGATGAATGACATTGCAAAAAGTAAAAAATCAACGGCTGATGTCATCGCATATTTCAATAAAAACAACTATAAAAAGTCAGATTACCGAATGCACTTCACTTCTAATCATGACGAGAATTCATGGAATGGAACAGAAATGGAAAGAATGGGTGACGCCCGTTTTGCACTTGCCGTTTTCTCTGCAACTATCGAAGGAATGCCTTTGGTTTACAACGGGCAAGAGACATCCCTTGATAAACGCTTACGTTTTTTTGAGAAAGATACAATTGACTGGTTAAAAATGGATTTGGTGCCATTTTATACCAAGTTACTGCAGTTAAAAAGAAAGAATATTGCCCTCTGGAACGGCGCCTACGGTTCTTCTCCAGTTTTTCATACGGAGGCAAGTTCTCCTATACTCATCTATTCTCGCGAATTACAAGGAAATAAGGTTGTAGTAGCCATCAACATGTCGGCAAAAGATGCGTCCATGAAATTGACTGAACCTAAACTTTTTGGTAAATACAAGGAATTATTCAGCGAAGAAAAAGTACGCGTAAAAAAGGACATGACGCTTGACCTAGAAGCTTGGGGTTATAGGGTCTGGGTGAAGTAACTAATTGTAAGACTATGCTAAATCAAAAACCAAGATTGTCTTTTTGGCAAATTTGGAACATGAGCTTTGGCTTCATGGGAATCCAATTCGGTTGGGGTCTTCAAATGGCCAACATGAGTTCCATTTATGAAAATTTAGGAGCAAAACCGGAAGAAATTCCTGCGCTTTGGTTGGCGGCTCCTTTGACGGGTTTACTTGTTCAACCTATTATCGGTTATTTAAGTGACCGTACTTGGCATCCGATATTTGGCAGGCGAAGACCTTATTTTTTAATTGGGGCAATTTTAAGTTCTATTTGTTTGCTTTTAATGCCAAACTCTTCATCCTTATGGATGGCAGCAGGTTTATTGTGGATTTTGGACTCTTCCATTAATATTTCCATGGAGCCCTTTCGTGCTTTTGTGGCGGACAATTTAGATGAATCGCAAAGAGCAAAAGGATTTGCGATGCAAAGCTTTTTTATCGGACTAGGAGCAACTATAGCCTCAGCACTTCCATGGATGTTTACCAACTGGTTTGAGGTTTCGTCTGTTGGGGTGAACGGTCAGGTTGCTGACAATGTTAAATGGAGTTTTTACATTGGAGCAGGTGCATTTATCTCAGCCGTTCTTTATACTGTGCTTACAACGAAAGAGTATCCGCCTGCTGATTTGCCTCTAGAAGATAAAAAAGCTGAGGAAGCAAAAGGATTTGGTGCCGGATTTAGAGAAATCAAAGAAGCCTTGTTTAATATGCCCTTGCGAATGAAAAAATTAGCCTTGGTACAATTCCTTACGTGGCCAGGGTTGTTTCTTATGTGGTTTTTTTACACACCAACGGTAGCTGCCGATATTTATGGTGGTGCCGCCGGAACTCAAGCGTATACAGATGGGCAAAATATGGCGGGATTGACCTATTCGTTTGAAAATGTCGTGACATTTCTTTTTGCCTTGTTTTTACCATTTCTTGCTGCTAAATTCTCGATGAAATGGACCCATTTTATGTGTTTGTTGACCGGAGGTATTGGGCTAATTCTTATCAATTTCGTAGGAGGTACCGATCAACTCTGGATGTTGTTCTTGGTGATGGGGATGGTTGGGATTGCTTGGAGCAGTATACTTTCGATGCCTTATGCCATGTTAACTGGTTGTTTACCAGAAAATAAAATTGGAATTTACATGGGTATATTTAACTTCTTTATTGTGTTACCAGAAATTTTAGCCTCTTTGTTCTTTGGAAAAATAATGGAGCACTGGTTGGATGGTTCTAGAATGGCAGCCGTCACTATAGGTGGCTCACTATTAATTATTGCAGCACTTTTGACTTTAAGAATAAACGAAAATGAAGAGTAATTATAAGGCTTTTATTTTTGACTTAGACGGTGTGTTGGTTTCAACAGAAACCAATCATTATTTAGCATGGAAAGCGATAGCGGACGAACTTGGAGTGCCTTTTTCGGAACATGAAAATGAATCATTGAAAGGGGTAAGTCGCATAGAGTCACTTAAAATTATCCTTTCATTAGGAAATGTCGAATTGTCGTCACAAGCTTTTGACGAACTCTTAATTAAAAAGAATAACATTTACCTTGCCTCAATAGAATCACTAGACCAATCAAATTTGTTACTTGGAGTTAAACAACTTCTAGTCGATGCTAAAGCAGCTGGGATTAAATTGGCTCTTGGTTCATCAAGCAAGAATGCACGTTTTATATTGGATAAATTAACGATAAGTCACTTGTTCGATGTGGTAATCGATGGCAATGACGTAATGAATCCGAAGCCCAACCCGGAAGTATTTTTGAAAGGTGCGAAGGCACTAAATTTCCATCCATCTGAATGCCTTGTGTTTGAAGATGCTCAAAGTGGGCTAGAGGCCGCCATAAACGGGGGGTTTCATGCTGTAGCTGTTGGGAATCCAATGTTGAAGAACACAGCTCCAATGTACTTAAATGATTTAACTGAATATAGGATTAATTGATATGCGCAATCTATTCGAAATCGATGAGTGGAAAATAATACAAAATCACTTTGACGCTAATAAGCAAAAACAAGCAGAAAGTATTTTCAGTATTGGGAACGGAGCTTTTGGTCAACGTGCAAATTTCGAAGAACACTATTCGGGAGACACGTTACAAGGAAGCTATGTAGGTGGCGTGTACTACCCAGATAAAACGCGTGTTGGTTGGTGGAAAAATGGCTACCCGGAGTATTTTGCAAAAGTACTTAACGCATGTAATTGGATAGGAATAAACATTGAACTAGATGGCGAACAATTGGATTTGAACAAACAAGAAGTTCTTTCTTTTTACCGCGAATTAGATATGTTGAAGGGTACGCTGAAAAGGCGAGTTAAAATTCGTTTCTCAAGTGGAAAAGAGCTAGAAATTGAGTCTTTGCGTTTTTGTTCAATGGCAAATGATGAAGTTGCTGCCATCCGTTTTTCCATAACTCCTTTGAATTTTTCCGGCAACATTAAGTTCACGCCTTACCTTGATGCTAAAGTTTTCA
>JBIJBD010000069.1:0-12917 GCA_044345395.1 Crocinitomicaceae bacterium
TATCTTGCTTTGGTAATCCAGCTGAAATTTCTCTCCATGTCTTTCCTCCATCAGTAGACTTATAAAGAGTTGATTCGGGTCCACCTCCGATGTATGTCCATTCGTGTCTTCTACGTTGATGAGCCGAAGCATATAATATCGAAGGGTTTTCAGGGTCAATTGCTATTTCTGCTATACCTGTTTCTTCTGAAACGAATAAGGTTCTTTCCCATGTTTTCCCTCCGTCTATAGTTTTATATACTCCACGTTCGCCACCGCTGCTCCAAAGTGGCCCATATGCCGCTACCCAAACTGTATTTTCATCTGTAGGGTGAATTATAATATTTCCAATGTGTTCAGACGTTTTTAATCCCATGTTCACGAATGATTTTCCACCATCCAAGGATTTGTATACACCATCTCCGTATGCAACAGATCGCTGATTATTGTTCTCACCAGTCCCAACCCAAACGGTATTCGGATTAGAAGGAGCTAATTCAACACAAGCTATTGAATAAGAGCCATAATTATCAAAAATTGGTGAAAAGGTAATGCCGTGATTCGCTGTATACCAAACACCACCTGATGCTGCTGCCACAAACCATTTGTCCTTATTTTTTGGGTGAACAGCAATGTCAGCAACCCTTCCGGAAGTCAATGCAGGACCTACCATTCGAAATGACAAAGGGGAAATCGTGGAGGCATCATAAGGTAGCTTAGTACCTTCTTTTTTATCTGTTTTCTTTTGAGATACTGCGTTAAATATTGTCGCTAAAGCAAGCAGACAGCTACATATTATTTTCATTGCCTAAATTTAGAAGGCTAAAAATAATCAATAAAATAGAATTTTAACGAATCAAGTGAAAGAACGTATGACCTATTTCTTCTATATCGTTTGGACCAACAATTCTATATTTAATAAAATAAACCCCATCGGTCGCATCCTTGCCATTTGAGGTGCCATCCCATATTGCATTAGGCGAATTAAGTTCTGTCATTTTTACTCCCCAGCGATCAACGATGATAGCTTCTTGAGAAATAGCGTTAAGAGAAGTGATTCCGTAGTTGTCATTGTCGCCGTCTCCATTTGGAGTAAACACATTTGGAACCTCAACAACTAAAGAACCACATGGGATAATAATTACCGTGATTACGTCTGTGTCCGTACAACCATTCACATCTGTTACTTGAACATTATACGTTGTTGATTGAGTAGGTTGTACTTGCACATTTTGTCCATTTTGAGTTGAAAACCATAAATAAGAATAGGGCGTAGTTCCTCCGGTACTTGACGCACTTAAATCAACTACATCGTTTGCACATGAGGAAATATCGTTACCAGCGTTAACATTCAATTCTTGAGGTTCAGTTACATTAATTACCTGTGAATTAGGACAGCCTGTCGCGTCAATAACCGTTACAGTATAATTTCCTGCAGATAAGTTTGTGAATGAATTTGAACTTTGAGCAGTAGCTCCATCCAACGAATAAGTGTAAGGAGCAGTTCCGCCTGTTGCGGTCACAACTAAACTACCTGTTTGCTCTCCAAAACACAAAACTTCAGTAACATTTGCATTAGTAATAGAAGGCCCTCCATTCGCAGGAACCGTTATTTGAAGGTTTTGAACGCAACCCGTTGAATTGTCTGTTACCGTAACTGTGTAATTCCCTGGGGCTAAATTAGTCGCATTGGAAGTTGATGAATTTGAAGGATTCCATAAGTATTGAAAATTCCCCGATCCTCCGTTAACCACAACCGCTGCCGAACCATTTGTGCTTCCGCAATCTGCTGAAACGATATTCCCAGGGCTTAAAGAAAAATTCTGTGGACTCGTTAATGTTGTTGAAGTTGTAGAGACACAGCCATTCGCATCTGTAACCGTAATAGAATAATTTCCAGATGACAAACCGGTAAAGGATCCAGAACTTTGAGGTGCACCTCCATTCAAAGCGTATTGCAAAGTCCCGGATCCAGATGCACTAATTACTAGTTGACCACTATTTGGATTGTTACAAGTAGGATTTGTAGGTGTTACGCTTGAAATCGTTGGACCACCGGTTGTTGTTATTATAATATTGAGTGTTTGTTGACATCCATTGTTGTCTGTAACTTGAACTGCGTAATTTCCACCAGAGACATTTGTAATGTTAGCAGTGGAACCAACATTTGGATTCCACACATAAGAATAAGGTATAGTTCCACCTGAAACAGAAATACTTGCAGCCCCGTTGCTACTTCCACAAGAAGCCGGAGTAATTGAACCTTGAGTGACTTGAAGTAAGGTTGGTTGGGTAACATTTACTGTCAATGTTCCCGTGCAGTTCGCGTTGTCAGTTGCAGTAACTGTGTACGTTCCAGCTGCTAAATTTGATTGAGTAGCTCCAATTAAATTACCCGGAGACCATGAATAAGTATATGGAGATGTACCGCCAATAGCAGATACAGTAACAGAACCGTTTGTTCCACCATTACACGAAACATTTGTCTGAGATGAGTTTGTAACCGTAATGGTTGGACAAGGAACCGAATTACAAGCCGATAATGTTGAAATTGTAAAAACAGTAACCGTTCCTGAATTGTCTGTTACTTGAACTTGTGTGGCTCCTGCAGGTGGAGTTGCATTCGTTCCAGTCGCAAAATTTACCCATTGAGCTGGTGTTGAACATGATGAGACCGGTGTAAATCCGTTTAGGCATTGAAAACCAAACCAAGTATATCCGCACGCTTGACATTGCGCTTGATTAGTAATTGGTGTATTGGTAGCAGCTTGATAGGTTGCCCAAGTGTATGGCCCGACACCTCCCGTGACAGTAATACTTCCGTTTGTTTCGACACAAGCGGTTAATGCCTGACAAGGACTTACAATTATAGTTGTAGTTTCAGATCCACAAGCAAGCGCGTACGTAATGGTATGTGTGCCAACCCCGGCAGTGGCAGGATTAAAAGTCCCAGTGGCATTCATACCAGGCCCTGACCACGTCCCACCGGATGTAGCAGCTGTCAACGTAAAAGCTGCATCATTTTGACAAACATTTTGAACGGGACAAATAGTAGCATCACAACAGTTTGTAGCGAGAGGCGCGCAAGCTGCAGCAGCAAACGACTGAATGTAACCTGTCCTCGTCGAATTTGAAGAATTACCTGTACTTCCACCTGCAATAATATCTCCTGAAGTGGAAACATGTACATCATAAACCTTAAAAGAAGTGGGATAAGTTGCTAATTGCGTAAGGTTAGCGTCATACTTCACAACTCCTGTAGATGAACCTACATAAACGTTACCGCAATCATCAATATCTAATCCGCTATTACTAACGGAAAAATCTCCCAAGGAAGTTGTTGCCGCTCCCCCGGGTATTGCAGCTGTGGTAACAATGGCCCCTGTTTGTAAATTTCGCTTATGAACACTTGATCCATTTTGGGTATAATAAAAACTATTATTGGCTTTGATGGCACAGATTCCAGAATTGTCGTAACGATAATTTTCACACTTATATCCTAAATCATAAGAGTTATCTATCTTATATAACAAAGGACTACCTGAACACAAATTGAAGTTTTGACTAAACGCTCCTACCGTATCTTGAGTCATAAAATAATATTTACCACTTGGTGAGGCACATATTGCTCGTACTTCTTGGATGGTCGGAGGAATAGATGTTGCATTTCCTTGAGAAAAATCAGCACTGGTTATTACTGCTCCTGTATTCACGTTAATATCGTAAACTGTGGCTTTTAAAGTTAGCGCAGAACCTCCCGTTCCCCCAACAACAAGTTTCGACTGATCGCAATTAAAGGTAATCGTCCAAAACTCTGCATTCGAGAATGCTCCTACTGGATTTGCATTATTCCATACCAAAGCTCCGGTTGAATTTACTTTTTGAATTTGTGCGGTTGAACCTGCCGTCACATAAGAATTGCCTAAATTATCTACAGCAAAAGTACCCAACCAAACATTTGACGTATCGTAAGGCGTATTATATGTCCATTGCAATGCCCCCGCAGTGTTATACTTTAATATTTGCATGGGCATTATTCCACCTAGAACATAGACATTTCCTGAGGCATCTTTGTCACATTCCCAAACACAATCCCAATTTGTTGCAAATGAAGGCGTTTGCGTCCAAGGATCAATTATTACCAATTGATTCTTATCGTAGTTTTCCAAGTCAAATTGAACAGTTCTTGAATCAGAAAGTCTAAACGAAGATTTAATCTCTAAACCTCTTCCGTAAAATGAAAAAGGTTCATGATCAATAATATCTCCAAAACGAGTTGGGATTTTAATCTTTCCATCTTCAAACTTTATATCCCTGTCATAAAGCAATTTAACATCTGAAGGATTTGCTCCGGGATTCAGAATAATAGCATATTTTACCCCTGATTCTGGATGAACAGTGTATTGAATATCAATATTCGGATAAATATTTTCATAGGTAATTTGTTCAAAACCGCTAATTTGACTTTCATTTCTGTATTTTCCTGATTTATCCTTAAATGTGTAACTGTGATAATCTTGCGTTTTATTTGAAGCAACAATTTTACACGACTTTGAATTTTCCCAAAGCATGGTGACAGCATCCGAATTAAACAGAAATTTACCGATGAGCTGTTCTTTAGTTTTATGGTCTAAAATAGATTTTACCTCTGTCCTCTTGGCAAGCTCTTCCCTTTTTTCTTTTGCTATTTTATCTGAATCAAGAAAAGAATACATAACTCCTTTTTGAGTAAATAAAATTTTGGTTTTTCCAAAATCAACAGCAAAAAGAATTTTTCCGAAATTCTGAGTAGAAAACTCATCAAATTGCCCTTTATTTTCAATGAATTGCTTAGGCCTATGATTTTCTTTAATCCAATTATTTTGAGCAAAACTTATGGAAGAACAAAAAAAGAAAATAAAGGGTAAAATTCTCATTTTAAATTTTTTACCCAAAAATAAAGTAAAAAAGAAATTTTATCTAATTAAATGGAAAAAAGTATGCCCTTCTTTAACTGAATTGTCCATCCCCGTCACTTTATACTTAAGAAAATATACGCCCGGTTCAGCATCTGTTCCATTTGGAGTTTTTCCATCCCATTGATAAGCTAAATCATCGATAACTACCATAGTATTTCCCCAACGATTGACGATAACCGCCTCAATTGATAATGCATTCTGCGTCCATACAAAATATCCTTCGTTATTTCCGTCCAAATTCGGTGTAAATACATTTGGGACTTCAATGTCTAATGGTAAAAATGGGATCACAACAATTGTGTCATACCAACTGTCTTGGCAAAGGCCGTTAGATGCTACTAATTCGATAATAAAAGTCCCATCGTTTTGATAAGTCGTATTTACGGAACTTAAATTAGTGGTTTGAGTTGTTGAACCATTTCCGAAATCCCAACTAAATGTTGTTGCGTTCTGTGATTGATTAACAACCGTTACTGATAATGGAACCCCTCCTGTTGTTGGAGTTGCAACTGCGCTGGCAATTGGCAAAGGAAGAACTGTTGTGAGTACTTGTCCCGTAGATGAGCATCCATTCGCATCCGTTACACTTAATTGTTCCGTTTGAGTTGAACTTGGTACATAAGTATATGGGTTTTGACTAATCCCATTCCATAAATAAGAATAAGGAGCTGTTCCACCGGATGCACTAGCCGTCAACGTAACATTTTCACCAATACAAATCGTAACTGGAGTTGATGTATTCGCAATAAGTGGAGTTGGTTGAGCTACCTGCATGGTTAACGAATCAATGCACCCATTAGCGTCCTGAACAGCTATTGTGTAATTTCCTGCTGATAAATTAGTGAACACAGAGTCACTTCCGAAAGGAGATCCATTAATAGAAAATTGATACGGAGCCGGTCCACCAAAAGTAAAGACAGAAAGTTGGCCATCACTTGAACCGTTACAAGAAGTAGGATTCGAATTTCCAGGGATGGCAATCACAGAATTGTCGCCATTCACCACAACATTAATTTGTGAAGAACAGCCATTGGCATCTTGCGCTTCCACCGTATACGTTAATGCCGAAATGTCGGAAAATAATCCAGTTGCTTGGCTACTTGTGAAATTATTAATGCTGAAAAGATATGGAGAATTTCCTCCTGTAGCATTTACTTCAAGACTGCCATTCGGCAAGTTACATGTAGAATTCGTGGTTGAAAGTTGATTTAACTGAACAGCTGTTGGTTCTGTTACAGCTTGATTTAGCGTAACTTGACAACCCTGCGCATCATTAACTAATATAGAATAGGTACCTGCAGAAAGGTTTGTGAATACAGCATTTGTTTGAGGAGATCCACCTCCTAAGGAGTACGAATATGGTAGTGTTCCACCTGTCGCAACTACAGTTATGGACCCATCACTCGAGCCATTGCACAAAGCAGGAATACTATCCGAAGTTGCTGCTAAGGTCGATAAATCAGTAATTTGAACCGGTAAAGAAACTGAACAGCCCCCTTGATCTTGTACGTAAAATGAATAATTACCAGCAGACAAATTGGAAAAACTTGGGTTGGGTCCAAAATTCACATTATCATTCGAATAGGATAGAGTTCCACTTCCTCCCGATGCTGTTATGGTTACCGAACCATTTGCCTGTCCACATATGCTTTGTTGCTGAGAAATAGTTGCTGTAATTTGCCCAGGGGCAGGAGTTATTGTTACGTCGTCCGTTAAAACTGTTGGTGTTGAAGCCCCACATTGGGTGTAGGTAAATTGTGCGGTATATGTTGTTTGAGTTGATGGACAAACAGAAATAGTTGGCGAATTACCCAAGGAAGTAGTACCCTGAAACCATTCCAAAGTATACAGTGGTGTCCCTGCTGGCTTAAATCGCCAGCCTTCAGCAGCTGTCAAAGTCCAAGTAGGTGCCGAATTTCTATTGGGAGCAGTTATTCCACTATTCTGAGCAAAATTTTGAAGTCCAATAACAGCTCTTCCTCCATTCCAATTAGAACATGTCGGTTTAGATTGAACATATACATCTATATAATTTGTGGTTTCATTTAATACCATCAAGTGTGTACTTTTAATCGAGTTACATGAAAAGTGACAAACTTCATTATAGGAAACAATAAACTGCCTGCATGGAGCTGTACCGGAGACGTACCATTTGATTGTTCCACACACAGACGGATCGATGTCGTGATAAACACCTAAAACATGGCCTGCACCATTTATTCCAGTTGTATTCGTAACACTGGCGGAAAAAGCCCAAGGCTGCCCCCCACCTGAGGCAGTAGGATTAAACAAAATAGAACCATTTGATCCTATTTTACAAGTGGTATACGTTTGGCCATAATAGCAGAAAGAAAAAGGTAAGGTAATAATTGTACTCCAAACATCATCGGTATTTGCCGATACTTGGGTACCACCCGATTGATTATAAGGAATAGGCAACGTATGTGGTATGGATTCAACCGTATAGCTTGAGGTTTCCCTAATATCTAAAAATGCTGCTGTTAAATTTGAGCAGCCGGCAGCCGATGAACAATCCGCCGTTTGATCTGGCCCGGCATTTACGAAAGGGCATGGGACACTCTGAGAATTAGTGATGAAAGCTTGTGCCATCAAAAGCAGAAAAGCAATATTTTTCATAGTCAGAAAGACGATAAAAGTGAAATAAGAGTTGCACAAAGGTAATTTAATACACTACATTCCTATCAAACTCTCCTTTAAATGGTTTAACTTTGTACGCATGAGTACTTCAGTAGTCACCTATTCAGGAAATCTTCGCACCACTTGTACACATTTATCTTCGGGTAAAACGATCATTACCGATGCACCCGTTGATAATCATGGAAAAGGAGAGGCGTTTTCTCCAACAGATTTAGTCGCCACCTCTTTGGCATCTTGCATGTTTACTATTATGGGTATCTACTGTCAGCAACACGAAATTAGTTTCAACCAAGCTGAAGCAACGGTTACTAAAATTATGGGAGCTAATCCAAGGAAAATTGACAAAATTGAAATTCGCATATCATTAGAAGGAAATAATTGGGATGATTTGACTCGAAAAAAAGTAATTCAGGCTGGAAAAGCCTGTCCAGTGGCTAAAACGTTGGAAGGAAATGTGGCGATAGAATTTATATTTGAAAAATGAAAGAAACAAAAAGAGAATACCAACGAAAAGAACGAACCGATATTATTTATGGTTTGCACGCGGTGATCGAAGCAATAAAGACAGATAAGGAATTAAACAAAATACTTATTCAAAAAGGAATACAAAAAGAAACCTTTTTAACTTTAAAAGAAGCCCTTCATGGCAAACATTATCAATTACAATTTGTACCTGCACAAAAAATAGATTCCTTAACGACAGGAAATCATCAAGGCATTGTTGCGTTTATTCCACCTGTTTCTTATCATGTAATTGAAGAATTGGTCGACAAGTTATTGGAAGAAGGAAAGAAGCCCTGCATACTTGTTTTAGATAGAATAACTGATGTTCGAAACTTTGGTGCCATTGCCCGAACAGCAGCTTGTCAAGGGGTGGATGCTATCCTTATTCCCTCTTCGGGTTCGGCATTAGTATCGTCTGACGCTATGAAAGCTTCTGCTGGTGCGTTACATAGTATTCCTGTTTGTAAAACAGATCAATTAAAAAATTCGTTATTTTACCTTCAACAAAGTGGTTTACGATTAATCGCCTGTACAGAAAAATCGAGTGTTCCATTATATCAAGTTAATCTTAGAGGGAACGTTGCGATTATAATGGGTTCAGAAGAAAATGGAATCACACAAGATTTATTAAACTTGGCTGATGTTCGTACGAAAATACCAATGGAAGGCGGTGTATCTTCCTTAAATGTAGGTGTCGCGACAGGAATGATTCTCTATGAGCGCCTGCGTCAACAGCTTGCAGACTAGTCTACAAAACTCGTAAGATTTTAGCAACTAGTTCATCCATGTGCTGAATCTCATGTTCGTGTTGATAAGCATTACGATTGTTCGGATTAAAAAAGATTGCTCTTATACCTGCTGCTGTAGCTCCATGAATATCGGCATGGTAGTCATCGCCAATCATCAAAGACTTTGATGCTGAAACATTTGCTCGTTTGCGTGCATGGTGAAAAATTGCAGGATTTGGTTTGTTAACTCCAACATCTTCTGAACAAATAATTTCTTTAAAATAAGCGCTCAATCCGCAATTTTCTAATTTCATGTGTTGAACTTCCTTAAATCCATTTGTAATAATATGGAGTTGAAATCCCATTTTTTTAAGTCCCTCTATAGCATTTATAGCACCCGGGATTAGGTGTTTTTGAAGAGGTGACAACTCAACATATGCATCACCAAATCGTTTAATAACTTGTTCATCATATATTGAAAATTTTGCTAGTGAATTTTCAAAACGCGCATACCTTAATTTTTCCTTTGAAATAAGTCCTCTACCATATGCATCCCATAATTTTGCATTTTCTTCTTTGTAAACAATATGAAACGATTCAAATGCCAATTTCAGCGCAGGAATTTTCTCATCCTCAATAATCCATTTCAATGCTACAGTAGAATTTTTGTCGAAGTCCCAAATAGTTCTATCGAGATCAAAAAATAGATGCCTATCCGAAAACGACATAAGCCAAGGTTGTCATAATTAACGCATTAAGTGCCATTCCTAATAATACCAATAGAAATGTACTTTTATGTTTTCCATAAAATTTAGCGGTGATAATACTCCCAACAGGAATTGATAAAAAAAATGGAGCCCAAAAACACACACCTATTTTTCCAGCATTTCTCTTCAATTTTACGATAAGCTTATTCATTTTAGTGTGAATTTTTGCACCAACTTTCTTTTTCTTCTTCTTTAAAAAATAATTAGCAGAAAAATAAAACACAAATGAACTAAGAGTACCACCTAGAAACGCTGCCAAAAATGTTTGAATAAATGACAAATCGAAAGGTAAACCACCAAATGGAGCGAACATAAATTTAAATGTCGCCAACAAAAACACACTCCAAAATCCTGCCCAATTCATTTTATAATTTTTCTCCGTAAGCTAAATCTCCTGCATCACCTAACCCAGGAACAATGTATGATTGTGCTGTTAATTCTTTATCTATGTCCCCTACATAAATTTGAGTGTTTTCGGGGAAATTCTTTTTGATTAGATTAATAGCATCTGGTGTGGCAATAGCAGATACAATAAATACCTGTTTTGGGTTACCCATTCTTAGCATGGCTTTATACACAGTAACCATGCTGTTACCTGTAGCTAACATGGGATCGCTTATAATCCATATTTTTTGATCCAATTGTGGTGCGGCCATATATTCAACATAGATGTCAAATTCTTCAGGCGTAATGTGCTTTCTGTAGGCGGAAATAAATGCACTTTCACACCCATCAAAAACTTTCAGAAGTCCATTATGCATGGATAACCCAGCCCTTAATATTGTGGCTAACACGGGTTTTTCTTTCAAAATATGTGATGGAGAAATACCAAGTGGTGTCTGGACTTCCTTAAGTAGAAAGGGGAGCTTTTTGGATAGTTCATAGCCCATAACTTCAGCAATACGTTCCATATTTCTACGAAAACGCATTGGATCTTTCTGTACGTTGACGTCTCTTATTTCCGCAATAAATTGACAAAATATGGAAGGTTTTTCACTTAGATTTGTTACCATGTTTACAATTTAGAAAATGATTTAGTGTATACCGATTTACCTGTTTTAATGCGAATAAGATAGGAACCTGAGCGAAACATAGTAACATCGACAAAAGACTCAGCAAAATACTGAGAGGCGTTCATGTCCTCTCGGTGAATAACGCGTCCAGATAAATCCACAATTTCCAATTCAGCATGATGATCAACTAAACCGGAAATTTCAATTGTCGTATTTCCTGAACTTGGGTTTGGAAATATGTTAATCTCATGTTTTAACTCATTTTCGGTTATATCCATTGTGAATCCAACTGAGAAATCATAACGGTGATAATGCCCAAAATCTCCGGGAAAGAACTCAATATAAGAGCCTCCTACTTGTCTTAACCTCATGGTACCTGCTGTTTCACCCTCTACTTGAGATGAATACCAAAAAGACAAACCATCGTGATCCGTATCCTCAATTATAATGCTGTAGCATCCTGGAGCCAGATCGAACGTATCCTTGTATTGTGTTTGATTGGTTAATTGCGTACGTTCAAAAATTACATTGCCAGCATGATCCTCTAGACGGTAATTATTTTCACTTGCCTTATTATTCGTAGACAACCAAACGAAGAAAGGACCATCAATTCTCTCGGGTGCTTCAAAATGTGCTTTTTTCAAACTATTCTGATTGTATTCGTCGTTTCCATCTGTTCCATTCACATTATGAACAAATGCTCGAAAGGTTTTAGAGCTGTCCCAATCGCTCCAAAAATTTAAATCATTTACAGGAATTTCGACAATCTCTTCCTGAAGAAATCCTAAATTTCCCGTCCAATTAACTGTTGCAAACACTCCATACGTAATCCATGTGGTAATAGTGCAAGAAGTCAATGGATTAGCCCCTGTATTTTTGAGTATTACTCTTGGATTGGAACATGTAGGGTTCCATTTGCTGTAATACTCCCAATTATTTGGATTAAGAATATCTTGTATGGCTGCATCGTTTTGAAAATTTGGTGCAGAATAAGAAATCAAGTCGTACGCTGCGATGTAATTTCCTCCTGCTTGACCGGGATCATTTGTAGGAACTTGATTAATGACATAGTCTAATTCCACACTATCTCCCGGAGTTACAAAGGGAGTAAGTTCAAATTCATACTCCTTCACACGATCACCAGGACACCATCCTTCCCTGGCATAGGGCCAAGTTCCTCCTTGTCCGATATTAGGATTATCACCACAATCTGTTTCTTCCCAAATATTCCAATTGAAACGTGAAACACCATCTACTTTTATTTGGTGGCTATTCGGAACCCATTCACAGCAAGCCATGTTTCCAACTTGTCCATGCCCAGACATTCGTGTTTTGATTTTAAAGTTAGCCGAAGTATCTGATAGATGAATTTTCTTTGCTTGAAGATCAACGTCATTTGCCATATTCGCAAAACCATACGACCTGAAATCCGACCAAATTGGTTCTCTCTTGTGTAGATCTCTCGGCGGAATCCCTTCGATAAAAGCAAATTTAAGATCTAATAATTCCTGAGTATTGTGCGCCGCTAAATCAACCGTATTTCGCAAATAATCTTGGTAATCCGTTACGTCGTAAATCCAAGAGAATCCATTAGGTCCCAGGTCAAACTGAATTCCATAAGGTGTGATGTAGCGAGCAATTTCAACATCTTTAACAAGCTCATAAGGTGGGTTGTAATACGTAATTTGCTCATTTATCAATTGATTCGTTGCTACGAAAGGTACTTGTGCTAAAATTTGACCATTTTCATCGTATTGAATATTATTTCCTTGAAGTGTTCCAACATAAGTATTTGTAATTTCAAAATGTCTATTCACTGGTTGTTGCTCGAAGATTACATTTCGTGGTTTTAATCTCTTTTCTTGAACTGAAATAGCAGTCGCTGTTGAACTAACCGTTCCTTGAAGTAGAGAAATAACTGGTTTGTCAGTTGAACTTTGAACTCCACAAACCGCAACCTCATCAAAACGAATCATGTTATGTTCAGATGGCATTAATAAGTTATCGTTTGCTGATTGATCAATCGCGTAATTTTCATTATCAAAATCATAGTACACAAGTAGATTATTCCAATTTGGATGAGTCGCACCGATTTTATTCATATAATTTGCTTGTATCGTTGCTGCAGAAAGTGCAGAATTATAGAATCTAAACTCATCGATTTTTCCTTTCCACTTCAAGCCTTGGTCAACATTTGCACCTAAAATAAAACGATGGATATAACCAATATTTCGTGTTTTATTTGTTCCTGAATGCCACAATGTACCGTTTTTATAGATGAACATTTCGCCTGTACTTTGTTTTTTTACA
>JBIJBD010000070.1:0-12910 GCA_044345395.1 Crocinitomicaceae bacterium
ACAAGCGTAGATCCTCATTCATCTAAAAATAACCTTCCGTTAATCCATTCTGCATCGAGTAATGCGTGAACTTTTTTGTAAAATTGAATCCCCGGTTGGTTCCATTCTAATACTTGCCAATCCATTCGCTTTACTTTTTTTTCTTTTGCTATTCGTACGACTTCATCAAATAACAATTTTCCAATTCCTTGTTGTCGGCGATTTTCTTTAACGTAAAAATCTTCAAGGTATAAGCAACGACCTTTCCATGTAGAATAAGAGGTATAATACAAAGCAAATCCAAGTATTTCATCATTCTCTTCTGCGACAATGGCTTCACATATTGGCGCTTCGAATAGGTCGTAATGTAAATTTTCCTTGGTATTCGTTACTTGCTCTGGGGCCTTTTCGTACAACGCCAATTCTTTGATTAAATCAAAAATATAAGGTACATCGTTAGGTGTTGCCGATCGAATTTCCATTATTTCAAACCGTTCAAATCGTAGCGAATTGTAATACCCGTTTTTAAGTTGCCCGTTGGATAACTGGTTTGAATTTTTGGGGTAGTGATACGCTGTTCATAATAAAAAGAGGCCAAAATGAAATCAGTTAACTTATAATTGGCATCCAACTTGAAGCTAACAATTCGTTGACCACTTGTTGCCTGATTTGAGTTTTCTACAATTTTTCGAACAACAATAATGTTATCTTGAAAATTAAAATTGAGGTTTACTATCAAATCACTTTTTTTCACACCCTCAAACGGTAATTGAAGTTTTGGAAATGTCAAAACAGTACCTGCAACAATTGTTGTACTCATATTCTCCGTGATTTGATTGTTGTTTAACGACAACGTAGATTGACGCTCTTTCTTATATTCAAAATTGGTAGTTAAACTTTTACCAAAAATATTCCATGTAGCCAAGAATCCAACCAATGGAGAAAATTTCTCGTTAACTACCACATTTTGCACTTGCAATTCGGAGATAAAATTGTTGTTAATATCTCTAGAGGTAGCATTGCCATTTACGTCTAATTGCGCATTGAGATTCGTTTGCATTCCACTCACTGCAATTGTTGAAGAATAGCCATGATTTAACTTAAAATTCTTGAGGAACTTTTTCGTAAATTCAAATTTCGTCAGGCCATTGTAATTCATCGTCCAGTTTGGCATTGGAAGATTTTTTACAGGATTAATGCTTCGATTAGATACCGAAGAATTTGTATAGGCTGACAAGAAGGCACCAATTACTACATCCTGTTGAGACCCAGAATAACCATCATAGTATTGATTGGGAAGTGCTCCAGAATTTGCATTCTGCTGTCCTAAAAACTGCGAAACTATCTGACGATTATTTAATAACGTTTGAAATGTTTGTGAAGAATATTCTCGGTCTAACTTTTGAAATGCAGAAGGCATAGTAAGCGTTGTGTAAGTCAACTGTGCTGTTTTAAAATTATTTTGACTTTCAAAAGCAGAGGAAGTATTATTCCAACGGTAAAATTCACTTTCATTAATGCTGTAGTTTCTTAAAACATTAACATTGATATTTAAATCTTTTAAAGGTTCTAGTGTCGCTTTCAATGATAAATTTTCACTGTGCGTAATGGTGTATTGCTTGTTCAAATTTGAATTTTGAACCAACCAATTGTTATCTGTTGCTTGTTCTGCAATGTTATACCCTGTTCTTCGACCCAACATGTCATAACCTTGTTGGCCAAATACAAATCCAGACAAGCCTGTTGTTGAATTATTCATCCCAAGAACTCTTGTTTCCTGATTAAACCCGGGTAAAAGTGTTCCATCATTTAAGGCATAAGTACCGGAAATATTTCTCACGGACATCACAAGTCTGCTCGCTGCTCCAACGATAGGATTTACCTTTTTCTTGGCATTTTCTTTTCGCTTTTTTTCCCTAGCTTTTTTTCTTTCCCATCGTTTCTTTTTACGCTCGAATTGTTTTCTTTCTTGCGGAGTCATTTCATCCAGTGGTTTATCTGGTTTAAATTCTTCCTCTACCTTATCTCCTTGTTTATCTTTTCCACCTTTATTTTTATCCTCTCCGTTAGATCCTTTAATATTCAAATTTGCTCTTCCACCTGATTTACCATCAGATAATACCTTTTTGAATAGTGGTATTTTATTGTAAAGATTAACAAAATTTGCCTGTGCTGTAAAATTTAAGTTTCTATTATTCTGAATGGTATTACCAAATTCTGATTGACCGAATGGAGCTCTCTGCCAATTAAACGAACCAGTATATTTCGCGTTGGCCGTAATCCAATTAGTCAACGGAAATTTATCGAACGGAATGTTATAGCTCAAACTGTAATTTTGAGTATAATCCATGGTTTTACCGAGGGTGTTGACTTGAGAACGTAAGGTGTCCATAAATTCTTGATACCCATCAGGATTTGTTTTTCTATCCACCCCATGATTACCTTCTTCGAAAATGGATTTATTCACCGCTGAAAACGTTGCTTTTATACTTTTTGATAGGTCATAGCCGACGTTGTACGAACGCACCCAATCATATTTTTTGAGATAAATTGGAGCAAATTCATAATCAGGAACGATATTATTTCTAATTTGACGTTCGTTGTAAATACGTGCATATTCATTTGTGAACGTCATATTCTTTGGTAGGAAAAATAAGTTGAAGTCTTTAACTAATGCCAAGTTTTTGTTTTTTTGCACCGGCTTCCATTTCTTGAAAGGCTCCCAAGGCTTCACAGCAAAGGTGTAATTGTAATTTAAGGATCCATTCCATGTTTTTGTGATATCATATCGGGTATTGAAGTCACGTTTGAGATTTTCTGAATATGCATAAGTTGCCGACCAGTTTGATATTCGCCAAAAATGCGGTTTAGCTCCTGCTTTTAATTCTTTTCTAACGTTGGTGAAATTATACGATTTTCTTTCAGAGAAATCTTGACCTAATTTTGCACGTTCTCTTCGAGTAGCCGGGTCGTAATCTCTTAATTTAATATCAGGATTGAACGGGTCGAATTCTGGATTGATGATTCCCAAAGAGTATCCATAAAAGAACGGTAATGACAGTCTCGTTTTCTTACCGAAAAACTGGCCTAGCTGAACCGTAGAGTTCATGTCTACCCCTATGCGCTCATTGCGTTGACGCTCCTGTACACGACTTTCAACACTCCCCCAGTTAATTCCTGAGTAATTACCCGAGGCCGCAATATTTGCAAAATCAGCTAATTGCAATTGCATCTGACCTACTGCAGCCGATCCTCCTTCACTAACAAAATCTGTCAAACGTAACTCATTAATCCAAACGTTTACGCATTCTGCCTCACCATTGTCTGGTTTCCAAATATTGTCTGGATCATTTTGTAAAGGATTTCGAACACCTACCATTATGGTTTTCAAACCCTGTAAGTTAGGGCTACCTTTCACCTTTATTTTCCTTTCGAGGTTTTGTGGATCCAAGGATTCATATTCTATGATATATGATACTCCCGGTGTGCCATTTTCAATTTTTGCATTTCGATCTTTTTTGAGATTTATCAAATCAGAAAAGGCAATTTCTACATTGTTGTCCTCGGGCCATATTTGTTCGGCTGTTGATGCACTAGTGGGATCAGTAATTTTTAGCGGGAGTTCATATTCGTAATAGTTTTCTACGAAATCTGTTCCTAAGCGAACAAAAAGTGTAAGTTCGTTGCTTTTTAATTGATTTTGGAACTCGGCGATATTCTCTGCGTGAACAAACATCTTCATCTTTTTGTAAGTCCGGACATCGAAATTCACATTTCGGTAGGCTGCACGCGCATCACCGTCTTGTAGGTTACAAATGTCCAAGACCAACGACTGTTCGTTCATCTGTCGCTGAAAAACTTGAGAAGGGTCAATTTCTCTTACAATTCCTGGAGGAACAATGTACTTGATTGGCTCTCTTTCTGAATTCTCCTCTACGTTAACAGCTCCAATATTGAAAGTTGTAAGGTTGGGGTCAACTTGAACACTTAGTCCTGGTTGCGTTAAATCTAAATTATAGCGTCTCCACTCTCCTCTGATTAATTCCAAACGAGCAAATCTAAGCACTACTTCTTCGTCAAAATTTTTCAAGAACATACGCATAAAACGTATGGACCTGAAGTCTTGAATTCCATTGACTTTCTTTTCAAAATCAGCGATTGGAACTTTAAATTGGTACCATCTTTCCGTTTTGTTTCCAACAGGGATTTCTTGAACATTGGTAATGTAATTTCTCCCCTCAACCATTTCATTTGGACGCAAGCGAACGTGGTATTGAAAATAATTTTCTGATTCTGAAAGGTTATTGTCGGTATTTATATCTTCATTGTCAGGTAAATTTGTTGCTTGGGTGGGATAGCCTTTGGCATTGGCTGTGTCGGACATTTGCGTGGTTGGAGAATTTCCTTCCATGCCATTAAATTTCTTGTATCGCTCTAGAATATTCTTTAATTGATTATCATAGATGTCATCAAGATAATACGTATAATCATCGGAAGATGGATCAGAAATCATACGTGCCTTCGCTTGTGCAGTTAAATTTGGATTATTGTTCACCCAATTCACAAACGCAGTATAGCTCAATCTTTCGTCTTCATTTTTCCATCCATCGAGTCCAACATCTTGATTTATTCTTGCATCCAGGTCATTGTCAAAGGCATTGACAACAATTTGCTGCGAGGATACACGAGACCAAAGTGTCGTGTCAATACTTTCTTGGTTGAGTGATGTTAGTGCCGGCAGACCATTTTCAAAACTTTTACGTGAATCTGGAAGTACGTCTTCTGAAACATTACCTAAGTTAAAGTATAAATCACCCCCGTTATGTAAAGAATTTGGGTCTACATTTTCAGCATCCACATTGAACGGGTCAAGCATCCAAAACTGTATAAATTCAATATTAGCTGTTTCAAAGTCATTCGTTGTCAAAGCCCTAGAGATTCCACCCCAACGTGCTTCCGGATCCACGAAGTTTCCCGAAGAATCTACATTCGTCGTGTCATAGTTATACATGCCTCGCTCTTTCGGGTAATAAGCTAAATCCAAGGTCGCAACATTTGTCATTTGCCCCTGCTGCGGTTGATTATTCGGAAAGAGTTCTGTAATTAATAACAATCGCATACGGCTATCGGCAAGCATCTGACCATCTTGTGCAATGTGTTGCGGTGTTAAACTATTGTTCTGAACAAAAACTGGATCAATAGTATACCACGATAATTTACTTCTTTTATACCCGAGACCAAGGTCTTTTTTCGAAGCTTCAGGAAACAAATCGGGTTGACCTTGAGGGATAGCAGCAATTCTCCAAGCTGTAGCGGAGCGGAGGTCAATGGCACTTTGGGCGGCTTCAAAATCATCTAAATAAGAGGTTCCTTCCTTATTAATTGCGCGCGGTTGACCAGGAATTAAGGTTGCCACTTCTCCTTGAACGGCAAACGTAGACATTTGATTGGTTGAAATCACAGGTAAGAGGTCCACCAATTTCGTCAAAAAAGGAACATTTGTTCTCCAAGAAAAATCGGCTCCAATAACATTATTTTTAAACGGTTCACTTCCGAAATCTACCTTTTGGGTAACTGGCCGTTCTGTCATTCTCACCCAGGTAGCCCCTAGTTTCAAATTTTCACTAAATCGGTAGGTGTAATGACCGCCAATCATCGTGCGCGCTTGAAAACCAAACATTGAATTACTCTCAATTGATACTTTAATTTGCGTATTTGACTCGAGTAGGCTTGTATTTAATATTTTTACCCTTCCCTGGGCATAATCAACTTGATAATCGACACCTTCTGTTAAACGAATACCTCCTGCGGTTACTGCAACAGCACCCTCAGGAATATCAAATGCCCCTAATGAGATTTCAGAAGAAATAGAAGATTGAAATTGTCCCTTGAAGGAAAATCGGTTTTTACTTGGGATCTGTTGTGCAGCGGTCTTTGTAGAATCGTATAATTCAACAAAAGATATTTTTTCTACCGTGGAAGGTGGTAAGCCTGCAGCTGTCAATTTATTTTTTAGTGTTTTTCCGAATGGTTCAACGGTTGAAAAATATATTCTACCAGTCTTCCTGTTAATCGTTCCTCCATTGTCAATTTTATTACCAACTTGATTCATCGGAACAAAATCAAAAACTCCATCTGAAAAGGGTTGGCTGTTCTGATTCAGCTTATCCATTTCTAATAGGGTAACTGTTTGCACGGAATTCACTCCTTCATACGGCAAAAATGGAATAAGAACCGATTGATCCGGGTTATTGTATAAAATATCAACTCTGAATCCTGATTGATCTACTTGCGCCGCATTAATCGAATAGACGTTTTTCATCATCAAATCCCAAACCTTATTGTTTGGAATCGTAATGGTCGGCTTTAACATTTTTAAAATCAATGCATCCTGACCGCTAGAACCATCTGTAGAAAATTCACCTACTTGAAAGGTTTCTCCATTGTATGTGTATTCATATGCAACTGCAATAACTTCATCATTGTTGTAACTATTATTTAATGAAATATAACCTAAAAGCGCGTTGTAAGTAAATTCGTTATCTCCCAATTTTCGAGCATTTTCAACCTTTTCGTAGTGGATTGCTTGCTGAAAAGGACCTGGCGCTGTAACCTGCGTGGATAATGTTGAAACTGCATTGGCAAATCCTCTTACTAATGGCTGATTAGCCGCCCAATTATACAAACCGTTTGATTCATTATCTGGCAGCACGGAGGTGGTGGAATAAGAACCTGGTGACCCCTGACAATTGGAAGGCAGTGCTTCACCTAAATCTGCAAAGGCTAAAACATTTCGGGTGTTTTCCGTTGAACTGTTTCGGTTAGTGATCCACACTTCAATTCGTGTGATATAGGCCGTTGAGTTAACTACCGGAAGGGAAGCCATAGCAGTATCGTAATGCTGCTGGTGGTATAGGTTAAGGAAATAATGTCGGTTCTGCTCGTAATTATCTGCAGACAACTGAAAATCTTGTACTTGAGCCTTTCCAGAAACGTTAATTTCTGTTCGTTTCCCTTTGCTCTGCGCTGCTATCAAATCCCAAGTAGCACGACCGAACTTTAATTGTGTTTTAACCCCAAAAAGAGTTTGTGATCCTTGAATCAAGGTTGTTGGCAAGTTCAATTGAACATTTCCTAGGGCAATTTCTTGCAAAATTTCGTCTTCCCTACCCGTGTGTTTGATGTTTGAGAAGTTGTTAAAGTCGAACTGAGCCGCCGTATTGTAGCGCATCGTTAGCTTTAATTTCGTTCCGATTTGACCTGTTACGTCAAGATTTATATTTTGGTTAAAATCGAACCGTGTGATTCTGCGCTGACGCAGGGGAAGCATCGGGTTGTCCACTCTTGAATGATTAGCCCCAAGCGATATTTCTAAATTGCCTCCGGGAATAATTTTAATTTCATCTGACCCGAAAAAATTTTCGAATATTTTACTGCCAACCTTGATGGGTAATTCGAACTGCCGATTTTCGGCTGTTTCCTCTTCAATAATTTCTTGCCAATCTAAGGTTTGAGACTTTTTTTCCTGGAATTCGAGGTAGTCTTCCAGTGACATCATGGAGGGGTAGCGGTAAAATAAACCGTTTCCTATCGTTTCAGTAAAAATAAATTTACCAGTTTCGGGGTCGTAGACAATTCCTTGCTGAAGATTTGTTGGGTCTCCTAAATCAAAACTTTGCGGTAAGTTCTGACCAGGATTCATCGGGTTGAAAATTGGAAAAGGTAGGTTTACCTGTGCTTGAGCACGTGTAAGCAGCAATAACATCACTGAGGATGCCAACAGCACTTTACCTACTTTTTTCAATCCTGTCATAAAAGCCGTAATGCTTCTTTTATTAGTTGTTCAACATTTTGATCTCCTGTGTCTATTTTATCGAGTACTTTTTCGGCCGATTTTTTATCAAAACCAAGAGAAACTAAAGCTGTTAACGCATCAAATCGGTTTGTATTGCTCTGTGCAAAAAGATTTTCGGAATTACTCGTGAATTTTAACACCTTGCCTTTTAAGTCAATGATCACTCGCTGTGCAGTCTTCGCACCGATGCCTTTTATTTTCTGAATGGTCACAACATCTTCCGTTTGAATGGCATGCGCAATTTCTTCCGGTATAAGCGAAGAAAGCATAATCATAGCGGTATTTGGACCTATACCAGATACGCTGATCAAGAAATTAAACATCTCTCGCTCTTCTTTTGCAGCAAAACCATACAATATATGAGCGTCTTCTCTAACAATCAATCGTGTGAATATACGAATTGACTCTTCATCACCTAAAACCGAGAAGGTGTTCAACGAAATTTTTACTTCGTAGCACACACCGCTGCAGTCAATAAGTAATTCTGTGGGATTTTTCTCGACCAAACGGCCATTCAACTTTCCTATCATCCTATTTAGTTTGAGCGTCTATTACCGCAATTTTTATCATGTTGATGATTTCCCTCACAGATGAACCTAATTGCAAAATGTGAACTGGTTTCCTTAAACCCACAAGAATTGGTCCTATGGCATCCACGTCCATCATTTGCTGCAACGTTTTGTAGGTAATGTTTCCGGCGGATAAGTTTGGAAACACCAAGGTATTTACTTCTTTGTTCGCAAGTTGTGAGAATGGAAATTTCTCGTTCATCAATTCACCATTCAAGGCAAAATTTGCTTGCATTTCTCCGTCAACAATTAAGGTTGGGTGTTTTTCATGAAGTATTCGAACAGCTTGAGACATTTTTTCTGAGTCCTCTCCTGGTGAAGAGCCGAAGTTTGAATATCCTAACAAGGCAATACGAGGAGTCATTTTCAATTTGCGTATTACCTTTGAAATATTGAAGGTTATTTCCGAAATTTGCTCGGCTGTCGGATTGACATTTACCGTGGTATCTGCTAAAAACAGAGGGCCCCTTTTTGTATTTAAAATATACATACCAGCAGCAACCTTAACTTCTTTCTCTAGTCCTATGATTTGCAAAACAGGCTTAATAGACGAACGATAACTGCGCGTCAATCCTGTTATCATCGCATCAGCTTTACCTTGATCTACCAACATGGCGCCGAAGTAATTACGCTCACGCATCAGTTGGATGGCTTCAAATTCTGTCAAGCCTTTGCGTTTTCTGCGTTCAAACAAGGTTTTACCGAAATCCATTCGACGTTTTTCTTCATCTTCCGATTTCGGATCAATGATTACTAAGTCTGGTATTTCAATAGCATATTCTTTTATGAGCTCTTGAATTCTGGCCTTTTTACCAAGCAGAATTGGTCTAGCCACCCCTTCTTCATAGGCTTGTTGAGCTGCTTTCAGTATTTTAACATTATCTCCTTCAGCAAAAACTACCGATTTTGGATTTGACTGTGCTTTCGCGGTGATGTTTCGTAATAATTTATTATCGAGACCTAATCTATTTTTCAGCGTTTGCTCGTATTCGTCCCAATCTTTAATCGGACTTTTGGCGACTCCTGAATCGATGGCGGCTTTAGCTACTGCAGGTGCGACATAGTAAATTAACCGAGGATCTAAGGGTTTTGGAATGATTTGCTCGCGGCCGAAAGAAATATTTTTCTCTCCGTATGCTTCGATGACTTCTTCCGGAATAGTTTCCTTAGCAAGGGAGGCAATGGCTTTAACTGCAGCCAACTTCATTTCTTCGTTGATAGTCGTGGCGCGCACATCCAAAGCTCCTCTGAATATAAAAGGAAATCCTAACACGTTGTTAACTTGATTGGGATGATCCGAACGGCCAGTAGCCATGATAATATCCTTTCGTACAGACGTGGCTTCTTTGTAAGCGATTTCAGGTTCCGGATTTGCCAATGCAAAAACAATAGGATCTTTTGCCATTGCCGCAATCATTTCTTTGTTTACGAGTCCTGCGCGAGACAAACCAAGAAAAACATCGGCTTTTTTAAAGGCATCCGCAAAGGAAATCCAACGGGTATGCACCGCAAAAAACTGCTTCATGGGATCGAGGTCTTTTCTGTCTTTTGTGAGCAATCCCTTGGAATCGAACATGAAAATATTCTCCAATTTTGCTCCCAACGAATGATACAATTTAGCGCATGATAATGCAGAAGCGCCGGCTCCAGAAACTACAATTTTTACTTTATCGATTTTCTTTTTTGCAAGTTCCAATGCATTCAACAAAGCGGCTGAAGAAATGATAGCAGTACCGTGTTGATCGTCGTGCATAATGGGAATATCCAATTCCTCTTTTAATCTGCGTTCGATCTCAAAAGCCTCCGGTGCTTTAATATCTTCTAAATTTATCCCTCCAAATGTTGGCGCAATAGCTTTAACCGTTTGAATGAAAAGTTCTGGGTCTTTTGCGTCGATTTCAATATCGAAGACATCGATATCAGCAAATATTTTAAACAACAATCCTTTTCCTTCCATTACCGGCTTTGAAGCTTCTGGGCCGATATCACCCAATCCCAGTACTGCTGTTCCGTTGGAAATAACTGCTACCAAGTTACCTTTGCTGGTATATTTGTAAACGTCTTCTCTGTTGTCTGCAATCTTCAAACAAGGTTCTGCTACACCTGGCGAATATGCCAAAGATAAATCGCGTTGTGAGGCATAGGGTTTGGTTGGAACCACTTCAATTTTCCCTGGTTTTCCCGAGGAATGATAATCCAATGCGTCTTGTTTTTTAATCTTCGCCATTCTGCTGATTTAAGGGGTGTAAAGATACGAATTTATTTTCGTTTTGAACTCCAATTTATCAGCGGTAAAGTCCTTGAATCGTTGCTATTTATTAGTCCAATTTGCAGACCCTGAAGCGCGTTAGTTTTATTGATAATTCCAATTTGAATTCCATGTGTTTTATTGGCTTGATTATAAAACCCAAAACCCAAACCTTTATGGTGATCGTTTGCATTAACTAACCCAACTTCAATCCCATTAACTGAATGAAGATCAACGTTGATTAATCCGATTTTTACACCGTTAAAATAAAAGGTAGTATTTATTGTTAGTGAAATTGCAAAGCCATTTACTTTTCCGTTTAACAATGTTAAACCTACAGATAAACCGTTAATATTATGCTTAGTTTGTGTTATGTAGCCTGCATCGTCTAAACCTAAAAAAGGAGTGACCCAACCACAGCCCAAAATTTCCAAATTAATTCCATTAAAATTCTGTTGACTTTGCGTTGCAGGTCTGTTCCATAGCCCAATAGCCAATCCATTAATTGTATTTGCTGTGGTAGGAGTAAAACAAATGAAATTTCTCTTTTTATTGTTTTGTTGGGAAAATGAATTTGTTACAAAAACCGTAATTGCAAGTCCGAATATTAGTTTTTTCATTATTATTATTTTGTTTAAGCTGTTCGTTAACAGTTTTATGCTACGCTTTGAGCGGATATTCTCGGGCGTATACTTGTCGTTTTAGGTGCAACACATGTTGTTTAGTACATTTTTATTTCTGCCATTTCCCCAAAATTATTCTAACACCAAACTCAACCTGAGAACGGGAAAAAGAATATGAGCTAAATATTCCAAAATATCCAAATAAAGATACCCCAATCATTGGGTTAATGTCGATTGTTGGATTTTTTGAAAAGGTAAAATTAGAATAGAGTCCAATGTCTAAAATCCCTATGGTTTCCGTATATCCAATATTTAGGAAGGGATATAAACCGGTTGATTGGCGTTCAACTCCTAAAGTTGAATATATGTTTCGTAATCCAAAATAATAACTTCCTTTTCCACCAATAAATTTATGTGTCGATACGCCTATAGAAAGACGTTGTATTCCTTGAGAGATTGATCCAAAAGCTAATGGTGAAAACTTGAAATCATTTTTAACTAACGTATCCTTTTGTGAAAATACAGAATGCTGTGTAATCAAAATGATAATGAATAGAACAATTAGGCGTGACTTCATTTTTTTATTGTACATAACGTTTTGCGGCTTGGCGAAGGGCCCACTTTTCACATCCCGATAGCTATTGGGATCGTTTCTCCGAAGATAAAACTTAATATTTAAACACTTATTATTTCATGGAAGAAAGAACCGGGCTGACGCTTGCTTGCTGTTATGTGAGGTTTCTTATTTCAATTTATTCTTCAAATCCATTCTCTCATGCAGGATTCTCGTAATCTCAATTGATTTATCTTCCATTATTCGATAGAAAATGATGTGCTTTGAGGCTTTTTTACCCTTCAAGTACGGGTAAATTTCTTCATAAACCCTTCCTTGCTGAGGTTTCTTGGCGATTGCTGCGCATGCATTGAGAATTAACTTGTAGTAATTGTCCGCCTGACTTTCAGACCAGGTATCGAAGGTATAATTCCAAATATCAGATAGATCCTTAACAGCATTGTTTGTTAACTTAAACTTTGCCATTTATTTTCTCTTTGCTTTTAAGGTTTTTAAATGCTCTTCCGGATCAAAATCTTCAGCTAAACCGCTATTTACGCCTTCATCAATCGCATGACGCAAAGCAATTATTTTCTGTTCTTCTTCTTCAAGCAACCTCAATCCTGCACGCACTACTTCACTTGCGTTTTTATATCGCCCTTCTCTTAAAATACTTTGAATAAATTGATCAAAATAACTGCCCAAAGTAATGGATGTGTTCTTACTCATGATTTTCAATTTTTGTAAAAATACCAAATATTGGTATTAAATCAAAATATATTTTGAAAGTTTTTGTGCATGCTTAATCACACATAACGTTTTGCAGCTACAAGAAGTTGGCGATTTTCACCACAAATGTTTCTGCGGAGCACTTAACCGCCACTTTTGCCAAACCCGTGTTATGCAGTCGTGCTATTATACTGTCTTCCAATTTTTTAAGCCAACTCAATCAAAAGTACCAATTGCCATAGCTGTTTATGTTAGATGTAATTTTTAGCTTTCAATTTTGGGAGCTTTAGCTTCCTTGATACCTGATTCAAATTGAACATCTAAACCATTAGATACAGTTTTAGTATCTTCATA
>JBIJBD010000220.1:0-3548 GCA_044345395.1 Crocinitomicaceae bacterium
TACCGGCACAGGAAAATTTTCAACTTTAATTTTTTTAATTTCTAAGGTGGATGAATTCCATTTTCCTTTTTTCACGACAAATAATTCAACTTCTCCGACGGTAGTTAGCCATACGTTAAAGACCATTCCGTCGTCTTTAATTTTATCCCCAAGCCATTTGGTTTTTTTTACAACACCAGAATTGGTAAGTAGCTCAAGGTTCTTATCCGTTGAATTTATAATTACTTGATTTCTGATGGACGTATAGAATACATCGCATCTCGTCTCGATCAAATTTTGTGAGTAGCAATTTAAAAAGCCTAAGTTTAATAGTATCAAAAAGAGTATTTTAGCTGATTTCATTGAAAGAATATGAATAATACCATCTAAAATTAAACTTAATTTGAACTACACGTCTATATTTTTGATTTTCCTTTTACTTTCCTTTCCATTGTTTTCACAAAATCAGGACAGTACTGACCGCGCCTTGTTTGCGTCTTTTGGGGAAGAATTTCTTTGGGGAACAGCCACGGCTGCTTATCAAATCGAGGGTGCTTGGGATGTTGATGGTCGTGGACCTTCCATTTGGGATGCATTCAGTCAAAAATCGGGAAAAATAAAACAAAACGAAAATGGTAATATTGCCACAGATTTCTACCACCGATTCAAAGAAGACATTCAACTTGCGAAAGACATGAAATTCAAGGTTTTTCGTTTTTCCATTTCGTGGTCAAGAATTTTCCCTTCAGGAAATGGAGATCTAAATGCTCAAGGGGTTGCTTTTTACCACGCCGTTATCGACGAATGCTTGAGGCAAGGCTTGGAACCATGGATAACGCTTTACCATTGGGATTTACCTTTAGCTCTGCAAGAAAAAGGTGGGTGGGCAAATCGGGAAATCATTTCGTGGTTTAGTGCTTATTCAACATTTTGTGCACGCGAATACGGTTCAAAGGTTAAGCATTGGATGGTCTTCAATGAACCTGCCGCTTTTGTTGGTTTGGGTTACCTCGCAGGCTACCATGCTCCTGGAAAAAGAAACCCAACTGCCTTTCTTAAAGCGAGTCACCATGCGTGTTTAGCAATGGCAGAAAGCGGACGAATACTTCATAATGAAATCAAGGATGCACAGATTGGAACGACATTTAGCTGTTCTGTTGTAGACCCTTGGAAAGAAAATGGTAAACATGACAAAGCGGTAAAACGGATGGATGCATTATTGAATAGAATGTACATTGAACCAAGTTTGGGTTTGGGTTATCCGGACAAGGAACTGCCTTTTCTCCGTAAAATGAAACGATATATATTACCCGGTGATACTGAAAAATTATCCTTTGATTTCGATTTTATAGGCCTACAAAACTATTTTCGCGTCGTTGCAAAAAGAAGTCCTTTAATACCATTTGTTTGGGCTAGACAAATCAGTGCAAAAAAGCGCAAGGTACCATACAACGAAATGGGATTTGAAATATATCCCGAAGGCATCTACCGAATTCTAAAACAGTTTTCAAAATATCCTTCTCTTCGAAATATCGTGATTACTGAAAATGGCGTGTGCACGAAAGATTCTGTTGAAAACAATAGTATTCATGACTCAGGCAGGGTAGATTTTTTTCGTCATTACCTACAGCAAGTGGCAAAAGCAAAAAGTGAAGGAGTTCCAATTTCAGGTTATCTCGTTTGGAGTTTGACCGATAATTTTGAATGGACGGAAGGTTATTCCCCAAGATTTGGCTTAGTTTACGTAGATTACCTCACTCAAAAACGTATCGTGAAGGATTCTGGAAATTGGTTCAAACTGAATTTAGAACGAAAAAATAGATAGATTTACGAATAATTAATCACTTCCTGATGATAACAAATTCAACTCTTAAAGATTATGCAATTGATTCTCTCGAAAATAAATGGGGTTCGGCTGCTTTAACTGTATTGTTATTTTCAATTATTACTGGTATTTCACAAATCATCCCTTTTTTCGGGCCAATAATTTCTATTTTCATATCTGGTCCTTTTGCGCTGGGATTGGCAATTTACTTTATGAATATAGCACGTGGATCTGAGAGTAAATTTGAACAAATCTTCGATGGTTTTAAGTCCTTCACTACCGCATTAGGTGCATACCTGCTCATGGCAATTTTTGTTTTTCTTTGGTCTCTTTTACTAATTATTCCAGGAATAATTGCAGGTCTAGCCTACTCCATGACCTATTTTGTTATTGTAGACAACCCTGAAATAGGTGCTTATGAAGCGTTGAAAGTGAGCAAAAAACTAATGGACGGTTACAAAATGAAATTATTTCTACTGCTCCTCAGTTTTATCGGTTGGGCACTTTTATGCATACTTACCTTGGGCATTGGATTTCTTTGGTTAATGCCGTATATTCAAGTAACGTTGGTTAAATTTTATGACGAAATAAAAAACACACAGGAAGAATTGAATTTTGATCTAAACAAGTGATTACTTTCCTCCTTGCGAACTTGTCAATTGTATAAACTTACCACCCGACATCCTGAAATTTAAATTTCCAATAGAAAAGTTTTTTCCTTCCCCTATTTTGGCAATATCCAATAAATCTGCTTCCATGGTATGTATTGAACCTCCCGTTTGATAGGCAATTTCAAGTAAGTTAAGATTTAAGCGCTCCGTGACACCGCATACCACTACCTTTATCGGAATTTTCTGATTTTTCAAGTGTTCCAGCAACTGCATGTCGCAAGGGTTTTCCCAGTTATCCGCAATCAAAACGATGTTCTTTTTATTCTCAGGGTATTTTTTTATCGCGTAACAAATGGCCTCAAGATCATTTTCTTCGTGTCCACCTTTTTCCATAGCTTCAAAAGCCACATCAAGTAAAGGCTCCAATTTTGTTTCGTTAGTAGCCCAAATTCCATGATCGTCAAGCGCTTGTTCTTGATTGGTGCTTTTGGTTTCATTATCATTAAAAAATACGATTTGCTTGAAGGTTTTCATTTTGTTATTAGCCGCAATCCAAAGTAATAATTGTGCGGTGTAAGGAGACATGCTTCCCGTAACGTCACAAACCACCAACATGTCTTTCCATGCCTTATTCCTTTCGAAAACTTTCAATAAGGTGGAATCTTCTGGTTTTGCCTTACCCTTAACTACATCCAAAATCGTTTTATTTTCTTGCTGAAAGGTTGGCATTTTCCGGTAATAAATAACAAATCCATGAAAGTATCGCTGCATATCCGCTTCACTTTTCACATCTAATTGTTTGATTAGGTTCCATTCCACTAAACCATTGTTGAAGGCCATGGGAAGAAACTTATAAAGCTCAATAATTCTATCGCGGTTCAGTCCAGAAAGATCAGCTCCTTTTGGGTAATCTGAGTATACTAGATCAACACCTATAATGGTTTGTGTTTTTAACTTTCGCAATTCGTCCGGATTGAGGACAGTACTTTCTCCTGGATTCATTTTTAACTTCAATGAACTAAAACCGTTTTCTTCTGGTTTGTATTTTTTAACTTTTACCGTATCCTTAAATCGGATGCGTTCATTAATTGAAATTTGTGCTTTCGTGGAAATTATCCCAACAAGTACTGTGG
>JBIJBD010000221.1:0-3520 GCA_044345395.1 Crocinitomicaceae bacterium
TCACGGAAACTTGGATTTTGTTTTCACCAACGCTCAACGGAACACTCACCGTGGTATCCCACACTTGTTTTTTCAAATGCGCGATGGAGATCCCAACTGAACCATAAAGCGGAACTTCATTGACATAAACGTTGAACCTGCGAAGCGGGTATTTAGAATCATTCGCAGAGACTTTGATTTCTATTTTGCCTTCTTTGTTTTCGTAAGCGATGGCATCAGCTCCCACAATCTCTGCACTTGGTACCGCAATTTCTCCTTTACCCAGTTTTTCTTTGTCCAATCCTAAGCGATCAATGCGCTTTTCCCAAGATTGACGGTAGTTGGCCACCAACTCTTGGTCTGCTCCTCCAAAATACTTTCCAATGCTGTCCAACACAATGTCCGGGCGGTTGTACACCGGATCGAGCTGTTCGAAGCCGATAACTTTTAAACTTGGCGTGACGTAGTGTAACATCTTGCTGGCATCTTTGGAGCACATGTAGTAAGGAGAGTTGGGGAGTTTGACGAGCCAGTTGTTATTTTCATTGAGATGAATAAAAAAGTAAATCGCATTACCGGATTCAACATCCCATAAAATTGACTTTAAATCATCACTAATCGTAAAAACATATTTCTCATTCGGACTAAATATTGCGGAATGAACAGAATTGTTATGATTAAACACTTGCAAATCTTTACCTGATTGTAAATCAAATACTCTCGCAGTTTTGTCAAAACTAGAGGATAGCCCCAGTCTGCCCTCTTTTCCAATTGTTGCTGAGGTAACCCAATCTCGATGACTGTTATAAGTTAGTATATTTTTTCCAGAAAGTATATCATATACTTTAACTGTACTATCAGCATTAGCTGTAACTATTGACCTACTGTAATTATCAAATTTTGCAGAAAGAATCAAACCATTCCTTAAGTCTCTATCTGATAGTTTCTTATCTTGATTTGATATAATATGTAATAATTTTCCTGATTTAACGTCGTAAACTCTTAGAGTCATATCAAAACTTTTTGTTAATATATATTTTCCATTTGGACTAAAAAAAGCAGATGTTACCCAAGCTTCATGACCTTTAAATATTTTTAATAATCTACCTGAAGGCACCTCCCATAATCGAGCTGTATTATCTCCACTTGCCGTAATGATTTTTTTAGAATCCGGACTAAACTCAGCATAGCTAACAATGCCTCTGTGTCCTTTTAACTTTTTTATCAATTCGCCTGTTCTTACATCCCAAATTCTTGCCTCTTTATCATAACTTGATGTTACAATTAGATTATTATCAAAACTAAATAAAGCTGAATAAACCCCCCTTTGGTGACCTCTTAATAGATGTAATTGTTCTCCTGTTTCCGCCGACCATATTCTAGCGGTCGAATCCTTACTTGCAGAAACAACAAATTTTCCATCATATGAATAATTGACAGATTCTAATTGTCCTGAATGCCCAATCATTGTTTGTGTTAGTTTCCCCGTTTCTACTTCATTAATCCTAGCTTCAAAATTGTCACTTGTTGTCAAAACATATTTTCCATCATTGCTGAATTTCAAAGTTTTTACCCAACATGCTTTCCCATTTAATTTACGATGTAATTTGTTTTCTTCGATATCCCATATTTCAACATACTTATTTGATGAAATAACTAAATACTTATTATCGGATGAAAATTCATTTGAAATGAAAAATGCGTCTTCAATATTTTGATTGATATATGAACTTAATAATAAATCACCTGTAGAAGTATTGTAAACCCTAGTTTCATCTTCACTTGAAATAGCCATGTATTTATCATCATGACTAAAGTTAATCCATTTTATTTCTGTGGAAAATAAAAACTTTTCGATATGTTCTCCTTTATTAACATCCCAAAGGATTGCAGAATGATCATAACTTGCTGATAAGGCAAATAATGAATTTGAACTAAAAATAGCCATATTTACTTCCCATTGGTGTGCTTCTAATCTTCTCACTTCCTTCTGACTTTGAACATCCCAAATTCGAACTGTTTTATCATTACTTGACGATATTAATAAATCTCCATGGGAATTTAAAAAAGCAGAATTGACCTCATCGTTATGACCTCGAAAAGTTTTTTCGACAACCGAATCAACACCATACAATACAACTGAATTATCATCATTTGTCGCAATAATATATTTATCATCTTTTGAAAAACTTACGACATTTTTAAAAAGGGAATTTTTGCATTTAAATTGATTAATTCTTTTCCCTGTTGCAGCATCCCATAAATAAATTCTTTTTCCTGAGGTGGTGATTATTTGCTTTCCATTACTACTAAATTCTGCACCTCTTACTGAATAAGAATGACTCAATACACATATTTCGCGACCAGAATTTATCTCAAGAATTCGCGCAGTTTTATCTAAACTTGCCGTAATAACTTTATTCCCTGCGGAATTAAATTTGGCACTTAAAACTTTTTTTACATGTTTGTTAAATGACAAAAGTTCTTTACCTGTATCAATATCCCAAATTTTTACCGAATTATCATCACTTGAAGTGAGAACTACATTATTTTTTGGACTTAAAACAGCACTATTAATATCTTGTGTGTGCCCGAAAGGAAGCACCAACCTCAAACTATCCAGCGAAGATTGTGCGAAAGAAAGCGCTGAAAGAAAAAGAAAAAAGAGGAAGAAAAGCTGTTTTTTCATGGTTTGAAGATAAAGAAATTACATCATATTCAAACTATATAAAAACTCTAAATTTGATATACTTGATATCCCATAAAACAAATACGCAGCAAATTATCCGCCGATGAATTCTATGTGACTTTATTTATTTCGCTGAATAAAAATGAACTCACCAAGTTGGTCTCCGGAACTTTGAATGACACCATATTGCGGAGTTGAAATACTATTGTTACTAACAATCTCTCTAAAAGTATTAAATAATTTATCCGTTGCAAGATATTTTTCTTGATTTTCATTTAATCCTTTTACTAAATATTGAAGGAAGATACTTTTATCCGGAACTTGATTTAAATTTCCACTTGTCATCGCTTTTCTACTAGGTGATTCATAAAGTGCATTTATTGCTCTTGAAGCATCGTTAAATGCACTTCGGGTTTTGAATATGCTTCCTCCAAAACAAGCATCGGTTATTAATAGAGTATGTTTTGATTTAATACTTTTCATATAATCACTTATTCGACTATTTGCAATCCAATAAGCTGTGCTATTTTGTTTTGCGTCAACCGGTAACCAATAGCCAAGTTCTTTATTTTCGTCCCAATGACCATGACCAGCGTAGAAAATCAATAGATTATCATTTGGGGTGATTTTTTGACTTAGGTTGTCAAACGCTTCTATCATTTGCGTGTAAGATGCATTTTTTAAAAAGTACGTATTTGACACATCAAATGTGTACTTGGAAGTTAGTACATTATACAATTTTGTTGCATCATTAATTGGTTGATCGAGGGTACCAATTGTTTTATCTTGGTAATTATTATTTCCGATGATCAGTGCGTAATAGTTGCCGGGTGAATTAATAGTACTTTTATC
>JBIJBD010000222.1:0-3504 GCA_044345395.1 Crocinitomicaceae bacterium
TCCCCTATTTCCTCTAGAGACATGGGAGCCTTTCCATCCAATCCGTAAAACATACTTATAACATCACTTTCTCTTTGTGTCAAAGTTGTCAAAGAACTTCTAATATCTTTTCTAAGAGATTCTAAGACTAAATTTGAATCGGGAGAGGGCAGTGAATCGCCTGACATCACATCATACATACTTGAGGAGGATTCATCTCCCTCTACGAGCGGTGCATCCATGGAAACATGTCGACCATTTTGAGATAAAGACTGTTTAACCTCTTCAGTAGAGCAATTTAAAAATTCAGCTAACTCATCCGCAGATGGCGGGCGTTCAAATTTTTGTTCCAATTCAGAGTAAGCTCTGTTAATCTTGTTGATATTACCTATTTTATTTAATGGCAAACGAACAATACGGGCTTGTTCAGCCAATGCCTGAAGGATTGATTGACGTATCCACCAAACGGCATAAGAAATAAACTTAAAACCTCTTGTTTCATCGAATCTTTCCGCGGCTTTTATTAACCCCACATTACCTTCGTTTATTAAATCTGGTAATGCAAGCCCTTGGTTTTGATACTGCTTCGAAACCGAAACAACAAATCGCAAATTTGCTTTAGTTAATCTCTCCAATGCCGCTCGATCTCCCTGGCGTATTCTTCTAGCCAATTCTACTTCTTCATCTGCTGTGATTAGGTCAACTTTTCCTATGTCTTGTAGGTACTTGTTTAATGAATCTGTCTCTCGATTCGTTACTTGTTTTGCAATTTTTAATTGTCTCATTTTTTGCTGTTCGTGTTTCTAGTTTTGCTTTAACGTAAAACAAAATAAAAAGGTTGGGTTTTTAACCATAATTTTTCAAATACGTTACAAACAAATGATTAAATACCCTGATTTAATGAAAATTATAGGTAATATTTCGAATGAAAACTTTGCTTAATTTTTCAATTCTTTTATCAATTGAGTTACTTCCTCTTTAGTTAGTTGCCATTCTTGATCAGTTAATCCAAACCCATAGCGCTGAACTTGCGCTTGATAAAAAAACGCCTTTGCCTTTTCTTTAAGCGAGAAATTAGCGTTTGAATTCATAAATGATTGAAGTAAAAATGCAGAGGACACCTCACGATAATCAATTTTCAAATAAATACTAATTGCTTTACTAACAGCATTTTCTATGTGTTGAATTGCTTCGTTTCTTTCTTCTAGTTGATAGGACTTTTCTGCTTTGTCTAAATCGACTTCTACCGTACTCCATTTGGCAATGTATGGTTTATTTAAATCATCTTTAGAAAAAACTTGTTTCTTAAATTTAGGTTTACCTAGAACTCCGATGAAAAAAGCAAATGCCGCTATAGACGCAAGAGTTAACCATAAAATCGGACTTTTAAACGGTGATTCATTTTCCTGTTTTTCTGTTGCTTGTTGAACCAAGGTTGTCTTCGACATTTCTTTTGGGTCACCTTTGATTTCTTTTGATGAGGGAGCAATGACTTCTTTTCCATTAAACTGGAAAGCCTCAGCAGTTAACGTTTTGTATTTTCCATTCTCGGGATCAAAATAGCTGAGTGTGATAGGTTCCCAATTTGTCGGCTCATCTGTTAGGCATTTAAAACTATATGTATACGTTAGTACCCCTTCCGCACCTTCTTCTGTATAAGTATAAGTTGAAGTCGGTTTAGGCGCTGCATATTCTTCCCACCCTTTTGGAACACGAACGACAGGAGCTAAAGCATTTTGTATATTACCTTTTCCTTTTAACACCAGTTGAAAGGTTAACACTTCTCCTTTTTTTATAGGTTTTGAAGTAAGGTCACAGCTAAGTGTCAACTCACCAACCACCCCAATAAAATCGTCCGGTTTATTGTCTGGTAATGGTAGGACTTCAATCGTTTGGATATTTGATTTTACATTTAAGTAGCTGAAATCATATTCCAAGTTTATATCAAAAGGTTTAACCTTATAGTTTCCCTTTCTGTTAAAGAAAAGTACTTTCCTGTCAAAAAGAAAGGTCTGCCAATCAATGCCTCCCAATCGCTCTTTTCCTGATTTTATGTCTTCTGCATTACCCAACGTATAATTAGAAACACTTCCATCTATCGAATAAGCTCTGTAACGATTCATGTTGTCGGGATAAAGCTTGGCTAGTACTTTAGCTTCTAAAACCACCGCTTCTCCCTCGTATAGTTTAGTTTTACTTGCTTGAATAACTCCAAAAGCAGGTTTTTGCAGTTCCCTTTGACTAATTGAAGAATTACCCTTTTGTGTGGCTAAACTTGTTTTAGAAACTACGACTTGAAGTGTGTTAGATGTGAGCACCTTTTTACCTGAACGTAAAATTACAGGACCAACAGTAAAGCTTCCCGCGGTTTCAAAATATCCATCACGAATATAACTCATTTGCACTGTAAACCTGCCTGAATGATCCATTTGCTGTTGCATACTTGATTGTTCGGTGGATCCATAACGAAATGCTTTTGGCGTTTTTATTTCAATAGAACCATTCACCTCAGAAACCACACGTAACTCAACGCGTTCACCAATCGCGACTTTCGTTGAATTAATTTCAAAAGTTAAGGATTGGCTCCAGGTATTCAGAGCGAATAATATAAAAAATGAATAAATGAATATCCGAGTTACCATGGTTTTGTAATGCGTTTATTCTTTGTCTTTGTGTTATATACCTTGCTTTTCGTCTTCATTTCATCCAAGGCAAGATTCTCCAACATTTTATCAATCTTTCGTTGCTCAATATCCCCATTGTTCTTTTCTTTTTTAGTTGGTGGAGAATTAGACTGCTGAGAATCTTTTGTTTGTTTTTCTTTCTTATGGTCGTTATTTTTTGATGGATTGTCTTTTGAAAGATTTTGTGTTGAAGGATCTTTTCCTGACTGCTGTTGATTCTGAGGTGGGTTTTCATCTTTTCTTGGTGGGTTGTTATCGGATTTTTTTTTCTGAGAATTTTTCCTCATTGCCAACGATAGATTATGTCTGGCTTCCTTATCAGCTGGATTCCTTTTTAATGCTTTTCTGTATGAGGAGATCGCATCATCGTATTTCTTTTCATTAAAGTAGGTATTGCCTATGTTAAAGTATTCATCTGCACTCCTGTTTTTCGCTTGACTCTCCGCGTAGGCATTGCGGGAATCTTCAAACTTTTGTAAACGATAATATGCTTGACCCAATTCCGAAGCATATTTTCCTGAATTTCCTGTAAGCGTGTCTAATTTATGGTATAAAGTAATTGCATCTTTATAGTTTCCTTGCAAGTATGCATTTTTTGCATTGTCTAATAACTCATCTTTATTCTGCGCGAAATAAACAAAACTTGAAAAAACTGTGATCACTAAACTTATTTTCTCCATAACACTGGTAGCAATAATAAAAGGCAAAATGAGGCAGCTGCTAAATAGAAAAACCATTTATAGCGCATTGCATCAACATCCACATTCAAAGTTCGAGAATTCTCCCGTTTCATAAGGTTAATTTGTGTTAATATAGGTTCTATATCTGGGTAAGATTCATT
>JBIJBD010000073.1:0-12715 GCA_044345395.1 Crocinitomicaceae bacterium
CATTATCTACAATAGATGTTGGCGAAACCCAAAGTACACCAGTCAATAAACTATTGGTATTGTAGTAATCAATTTCTAAATAGGCTTCGCGATTTTTGGGAATATTTAGTTGTTCATTTGTGGAGGCAATCCATGAAGAGTCTGTTGTATTTAAGTTAATTTTTCCGTAAAAATTCCCATTAAACCATTGCAAATCTTGGTTGTCTGTTTGCGTAGATAAAATAGCGGAAGTATTTTGATCAACCTCAATTTTAAGATTCAATGGATCCTCAAAATCTTCAATCCAAAAATTTGTTATTACACTGTATCTTGTAGTAGGCTGTAGCGTGAGCGTTTGATTGGCAATTAATTCTGCATTTACTTCATAAACTTCCATAAATGGATAAACCTTTTTTGTAGCAGACACACCGTTGTTTTTAACTGCAGGATATATTTTAATATTCACCTGACCTGTTTTTAGAATAGGGATTTTAAAAGGCACTTCGAATACACCAATAATCTCATCGTCAACATATACCCATGCCTCTGAAAAATTGTGAGATAGTTCACCTTCATTCCCTGAAAGCCCAGGATTGCTTTGTAATGTCCATTGTGTGACTTCTAACCAAGCAGGTTGGGGATTATTTTTAAGACAGGAACTTGTCGCAAAAAAAAAGGAAAAATAGAGAAATATGGAAAGAAACCTCATAATCTAAAAACGATTTTTTTTCAAAAGTATTGTTTATATCTAAGACAATTTAGATAAAATTTCCAAAGCAATTTCCATCGCATTGTATCCTGCGTGATGATCGACAGATGGAGAAGTATTGGTTGTTACCGCTCTATGAAATTCTATCAATTCGTCTTTAATTGCATTCCCTGCCACTAATTCTGGTTTGTCAATCCATATTTTTTTCATGCTTTGATTCTTGCCAAGATCCAAAACGATATCAAAGGGATCAGGCTCACCATCGACATTTTCCATGCGAACAACCTCAAGCTCTTTTAAAAGAAAATCAACGCTAATATAGGCATCCCGCTGAAAGAACCTTGATTTCCGCATATTCTTTAATGAAAGTCTTGAAGCAGTGAGATTTGCTACGCAACCGTTCTCAAATTCAATTCGAGCATTCGCGATATCATGTGAATCACTCACAATTGCTACTCCAGATGCTGAAATTCTCTTAACTCTTGATTTCACCACACTTAATACAATATCAATATCATGAATCATTAAATCTAAAACTACCGGCACATCGGTTCCTCGAGGATTAAATTGAGCCAAGCGATGCGTTTCTATGAACATTGGCTGTAATAGGTATTGTTGAGAAGCAATAAATGCAGGATTAAATCTTTCAACGTGACCAATTTGGACGCGCACATCTGCTTCATCTACCAAAGAAACAAATCGTTTGGCCTCATCCAAAGTTTCAACCATAGGTTTTTCAATAAACACATGCTTTCTTCGCTTGATGGCCTCAACAGCTAGGTCGAAATGCGTGTTGGTCGGTGTTACTATATCAATAACCTCACAACAAGATAATAATGCGTCGTAGGAATCAACCACTGGCACTTGAAAAGATTCACTCAATGCCTTTCTAAGAGAAGAATTTTCATCAAATACGGCTTTTACCTTATAAAATTGAGGCAATTCAAGTAAATTTTTCAAATGAATTTTTCCTAAATGCCCAAGCCCAACTAAACCAATTTGTAACACACTATTTTTCTTCAAAGTTAAACAATTTGTTTTAGTGCATAAAAAAAGGGAGGCGAGCCTCCCTTTGATAATTAAAAGTTTTTATCTCAGAATTACATTTCTGGAACTTCTGGCATATCTGCGCCTTCTGGCATATCTGCTGGACCATCAACTTGTCCTTCTGACATCTCAGAGTTATCCGTTTGTTCAGTTTGTTCTGGCATTGAACTTTTCATACAGTCCATTACAATACTTTTCAACTCATCAACTGACTTCGATGGATCACATTTTTTGGCATCATCCTCACTTTTCGCGGACTTCAAACATTCACAAATATCACCACCACCTGAAGCTCCTCCTTTTCCTGCGTTTGCATCTTTAGAGGCATCTGAACCTTTGTCATCTTTTCCTCCGCATGACGCTAAAATCAATGAAGCAGAAGCTACACATAATAAAAACACTTTTTTCATAATCATATTTTAAAGTTACAAGGTGAAATTATTACAATTTTTTCAAATATTTTTAATTTTCTAGAAATAATACTAACAATTTCTTAAAATAAAAATGAGGATTATTAATTATCCTATCAATTTAATATTTGAAAAGTTTTTGTTCGAAAGAAAACGTTTAGAAATCTGTTGTGTCCATCTCATTTCCTTCTTGCGCGCCCAAATTTTGAAGCTTTTGAGTTGTCTCCATCATCTCCTTAATCTCAGGGCATACCTTCATAAATGCCTCTGGTGATTCGTATTCTTTTTGAATATTTTTCATTAATTCAGCACATTTTCCTGTTTTCATCATATTATCTACCTTCATTTTAAACTCTTCACCAACTTGAGGATTTTTCTGAATTTCTTGGATACTCATATTTAAGAATTTATTCAATTCATTATTTACATTTTTAACGCAATCGCAAGCAGTTTGAGATTCTGTATTTTGACCTTTTCCTGAATTCGCATCCTTAGACGCATCTGAACCCTTTTCGTCTTTTCCCCCACAAGAAGCCAAAATCAATCCTGCAGAAGCTACACACATAAAAAACATTTTTTTCATAAATTTTAATTATTTAGTTATACTAGGTAAAGTTAATTAAAATAAATAAACTCAAATTCGAACAAAAAAAAACGGCCCGAAGGCCGTTTTTCGCTGATAAATTATTGGGAATTTACTTTTTAACCGTTTCCACAACAGCTTTGAACGCGTCAGGGTGATTCATGGCTAAATCTGCCAATGCCTTCCTATTTAATTCGATGCCACTTTTGTGTAAGGCTCCCATAAATTGTGAATAACTCATTCCGTATTGTCGAACACCTGCATTAATACGCGTAATCCATAACGAACGGAAATTTCTTTTCTTTTGTTTACGACCTGAATAGGCGTAAACCAATCCTTTCTCGATAGCATTTTTTGCTACTGTCCAAACATTTTTTCTTCTTCCAAAGTATCCTTTGGCTAGTTTCATCAAGTTTTTTCTTTTCGCTCTTGATGCAACATGATTTACTGATCTTGGCATAATTTTAAGTTTTTTAATAAAGAGTGCAACACTTTTTCAGTTGGCTTAATTACTCGTTACTGGGTTGAACAATGAATAAACCTTGCTACTTCATACAAAGTTGCAATTTAACATTTGACATATCGGCATCGTGAACCAATCCTGCATGTGTTAAATTACGCTTACGCTTCGTAGCCTTTTTTGTTAAAATGTGGCTCTTGAACGCATGCTTACGTTTAATTTTACCACTACCAGTTACCGTGAATCTCTTCTTAGCACTGGATTTTGTTTTCATTTTAGGCATTTCTACTTTTTTTTGAGTTAAACATTTATATATCAGCTTCTTTATTTCTTTTTTGAATTGATCATAACAATCATCTTTTTACCTTCCAGCTTCGGCAACTGCTCAACCACTCCATAGTCTGCCAATTCTTGTGCGAATTTTAGCAATAAAATTTCTCCGCGATCCTTGAAGACTATTGTCCTGCCACGAAAAAATACATAAGCTTTGACTTTTGAACCTTCTTCTAGGAACTTCTTAGCATGTGCGAGTTTAAAATTAAAATCGTGATCATCCGTATTTGGACCAAATCGAATTTCCTTAACTACAACTTTACTTTGCTTTGCTTTGAGCTCTTTTTGTTTACGTTTCTGGTTGTAAAGAAATTTTTTATAGTCCATTATTCTGCAAACGGGTGGTGTCGCATTCGGTGAAATTTCCACTAAATCCAACTCTTGCTCCTCTGCCAGAGCAATAGCCTTTGCTGTGCTCATCACTTCAGGCTCTTTGCCATCAAAAACAACACGAACTTCATGAGCAGTTATTTTCTCATTGATTTTATGTTGTGCTTCTTCTTCCCGTTTTACAAACTGTCTAGGGTTTCTTCTCATTCAGTACCTCGTGTTACTTTAATTCCTCGTTAATTGCATCAACTACGCGATCAACAAATCTGTCAACCAGCATCATTCCAAGATCTCCTTCTCCCCTTTTCCGAACCGATACCATATTTTCATCGGCTTCCTTTTCTCCAACGATCAACATAAATGGAACTTTTGCCAATTCTGCATCTCGTATTTTTTTACCAATCTTTTCATTTCGGTCGTCAACAAGACCGCGAATATCGGAATTATTTAATAAATCTGAAACTTTTTGGGCGTAATCGTTGAATTTCTCTGATATTGGTAAAACGGTAAATTGTTCAGAAGATAACCAAAGCGGAAAGTCACCTGCACAATGCTCCAACAAAACGGCTACAAATCGTTCCATAGAGCCAAATGGAGCCCTATGTATCATCACTGGTCTATGCTTTTGGTTATCAGAGCCAATGTACTCAAGTTCAAATCGTTCAGGCAAATTATAGTCAACCTGAATAGTTCCTAATTGCCATTCTCTTCCCAAAGCATCTTGAACCATGAAGTCTAGTTTCGGACCATAAAATGCCGCTTCCCCGTATGCAACAACCGTTGGCAATTCTTTTTCAGCGGCAGCTTCGATAATAGCTTGCTCAGCCTTATGCCAATTTTCCTCGCTTCCGATATATTTTGTCTTGTTTTCGGGATCTCTTAAAGAAATTTGCGCCTTATAACTTTCGAATTTCAAGGTTTTCAAAACGTACAAAACAATATCAATAACATTTTTAAATTCATCTTTAACCTGCTCCTGCATACAAAAAATATGCGCATCATCTTGTGTGAATCCTCTAACGCGCGTTAAGCCATGTAATTCACCAGACTGCTCATAGCGGTAAACAGTTCCGAATTCTGCAAAGCGCGCTGGCAGATCTTTGTAGGACCTTGGCCTTGACTTGAAAATTTCACAATGATGTGGACAATTCATCGGCTTCAAGTAAAATTCTTCATTTGGATCTGGCGTACGTATTGGTTGAAAAGAATCTGCTCCATATTTTTCATAATGTCCAGATGTTACATAAAGTTCCTTGTTACCAATATGCGGCGTAATTACTTGCTGATAGCCTGCTTTACGTTGTGCTCTTTTGAGAAAATTTTCTAATCGTTCTCTCAACGCCGCACCCTTAGGAAGCCAAAGAGGAAGTCCTTGTCCAACCTTTTGAGAAAAAGTAAACAATTCTAGCTCTTTTCCTAGTTTTCTATGATCTCTTTTCTTTGCCTCTTCCAAACGCTCCAAATATTCCATTAACTCGGCTTGCTTAGGAAAAGTAATTCCGTATATCCTTGTTAACTGCTTATTTTTTTCATCACCACGCCAATATGCACCGGCAATTGCTGTAAGTTTCACTGCCTTAACAAAACTGGTATCAGGGATATGTGGCCCACGACATAAATCCGTAAAGTTTCCCTGGGTATAAAAAGTAATGGAGCCATCTTCTAAATCCTCCAATAATTCTAATTTATACGGATCCTTCTTTTCAGTAAAATATTTTATTGCTTCAGCTTTTGATACCTTTTTTCTAATGAATGGACTTTTTGCTCTTGACAACTCAAGAATTTTTGCTTCTATTTTGGGTAAATCTTCTTCCTTAATTGAATAATTTTCAAAATCTATATCGTAATAAAAACCATTTGCTACTGGTGGACCAATCGCTAATTTAATTCCCGGATAATAATACTCAAGAGCCTCGGCCATTATGTGGGCGGAAGAGTGCCACATGGTAGATTTACCTTCTGCGTCATTCCATGTAAGTAACTGAAGATTACTATCTACATCAATAGGTAATAATGCATCTTGGATAATGCCATTAACTTTTGCTGCCAACACATTGCGCGCTAATCCTTCTGATATACTTTTGGCAATTTCTAAGGCACTTACTCCATTTTCATAGGAACGGACATTACCATCAGGGAACGTGATATTAATCATTATTTTTTTTTGCAAAGATAAGCCGAATCAGCAAAAAAATATAAGGTTTATCAAGCTTTTGATAATTTATTCAAAATAACCCTAACATCCTTTTGTATATTTTTAATTCCTACAACTAGATCTTCACTATCCATTCCTCCCTCCGGAAGTTCAGATGAAATGAGCGTAACAAATTTCCATATTTCAATAATTTCATCAACTTTTACTTGAAAAGGCTCAAAAACCGGATTGGAAGACACTAATAAAAACCCCTTATTTTCTTGAAGTTCATTGTATACAACTTTAAAAACAATACCATCGTTTTTCGTCAACACAATACAGGCCGTTCCTGATTTCACCATCGTCCAATCCTGAACGAATTCGCCAATAATATATGATCCTGAAGGAACTGGCAACATAGAATCTCCTTCAATTTGAAAGGCACGGTATTTTTTATCCTTTGTTAAAAAAGGAAGTTGCATAATTGGTAAATCCTTGATAAAACTGATATCAGAATAACCTGTAGTATAACCAGCTCTTGCTTTTTGAGGAATCATCTCGATTACCTCACTATTTTGAGCATCAACAACAGCTGCGAGAACGCGAAGCGAAGAACCCTTGGCCTCTTTTTTCCAAGCTCCTTCAAATTGCAACCAATCGGCATCCGAAAATGAGGCGAAATTAGTTTTTAGCAACGAGTCGACCGTCACATCATAAAATTCACTAAAAGCCAACAATCCATCAATACCTGGGGAAGCCACACCATTTTCATACCCACTGTAAGTTGAACGATTTGTGCCCACTGCTAATGCTACTTCTTCTTGAGATTTTCCTTTTCGTTTTCTCAAGGCTTTAAGATTTTGACCAATCATCGTAATTAGTTTTTAAGCAAATTTACTAATTAATACGATATTTTAATCTATATTTTGATTATTTATTAATCATTGAGAAACAAATTCGTAGCGAATATAACCGGAATGTTCTTCCGGAGATGAATTTGATATGCTAAACCTGCTCATAGATGCATATTTTTGTGCTTGTTCTTTCATGCAAGAATTACCCGATGATTTTGCATTATCTACAATTGCCTTAATTACTTTTCCATCTCTACCTACGACAACATTCACAACAACCACTCCAGCTCCTCGGCCACATGTGTAGCCTGGATTTCTTACATACCAATTATTTCCGTTAAAAGCTGTACGTCCGGATAAACTAAAACGCACCATAACATTTCCAGCAAATTGATTCTCAGATCCTCCTAATGATGTTTTATTCTCTTGTTTAGTGTTTTTAGGAGATGAAGAATTATCCTTATTTTTTCGTTGTTCCTCCATTTTTTTTCTCGCTTCATTTCCCTCTGCCTCTCGAAAAAGTTGTTGCTCAAATTCTTTAGCACTTTGCTCAGGGTTACTTGAGCTAGAGACATTTACATCTTGGGACCAATCTTCATAGGATTTCGATCGTTTGTCATTAGCGTCTGCAATGATATTTTTTACTTCACCACCTCCTGAACTTGAAACTTCTAATTGTTCGAAATTTAATTCCTCTACCTGTTCATTCTCCATTACCATTCCTTCATCAAAGCGCTCAATTTTTTTTTCTGCTTTAAATACATCAACGGTAGTTACTACTGCACCAATCACGAGGGTAGTCATGGTTAAGGCAATAGCCAAATAAAAATAATCCGGTTTATTAAATACCTTATTCATATTTCGCATTGATCCATAATGCTTTACTTGGAATAAAGTAACGCATTTCATTTAAATTTTGCAAAAGTAAAAGATCCTTTTCAATGACTTTTACATTTTTATATTCACAAGGAACAATGATGGTGCCATCATTGGCAGCGACTCCAAGGTTGCCATTAATTTCAAGAATGAAAAATCCATAGTTCATCCACTTAATTGAACTATATTTACTTGGTAAAATCTCTTTACCTATTTTGTTTATTATTCCTTGCTTTCCAGATTTTTCTAAGAGGTAAAATTCATCGTTGACAACAAATATTTCATCATTTACAGGGGCTAATTTGACATTGTTCTGTTCAAGAAAACCCCACATTCCTTTACTCTTAAAAGGTGTCAAAGCTCCTACATTTCCCATGTCCTCATATACGGGTTTGAGGATGATCTTACCATTAACATCCATCAATCCATATTTTCCTTTTTGACAAAACACCGTATTGTTTTGATAAAATTGAAATAAATCGAATGTTTTGGAAGAATATTCGAAAGTATTATTCAGATGTTTTGTTCCATTAAATTTGAGCAGTAGCATCTCCTTGCCTTTTTTGACTAGCATAAGATTCTTTGATTGGTCAACAACCTTTAATCGCTCATAGATAGGCGGAGTAATTATTCTTGATTTCACCCCGTAAAGTCCATATTTCCCTGACAATTTACAAACAAAAAGTGTATCGTTCACGGGAAGAATTTCTTCAAATTGAAAAGGAACAATTTCATTAAGCTTATGATCTAAAACTCCAGTTAATTGATTTTTTACACAACTAAAATTTCCTGATGCTAATTCCGTAACTTCCTCAAATACGGCATCCTTCAATAAAACTCCTAGTTTGTTGGTAAGTTTGTAGCCATTTGAATCCAAAATCAAGTACACAACAGGGTTCAACTGTTTAATATCGGAATATTTAATCGGAATAACTTGATCTCCGGTTCTATTGATCAGGCCATATCGTATTGAATCTCCGGCAATCGCTACGTCTTGATTAAAGTCATACAATGTTTCGTACGAAAAAGGAATAACTGGATGATTTCTTTTATTTATTGCCCCATAAACATTGTTCTTTTGTACTATAGCTAATCCATTTTTAAAAAATCCTGCCTCTTCATAACTTGGAGAAATTATTATTTTTCCTTTACTATTCATGAACCCATAAAAGTCGTCCTTAACAAATGGATAAAGTTCTTCGTTTAATAATTCAAGATCTCGAGTCAATTCATCAATAAATGGATAATTGGGATAGTCAATTTTAAAGGAACCAATTTTTTCTGCATTCCATTCACCCACGTACAACTCATACAATATTCGCCACGCTTGACTCACCCAAGGTTGATCGGCATAAGTTGAAATATATTTCTCCAAAACTGAAAGATCATTTTTCTCTACATAAAGCGAATAAATAGCAAAATGAACTTGATCCATTTTACAATTTTGAGGAAACCTTTTCACAAAAGCCTCCAAACTTTCCAGATCCTCTTTTTTGACCTCCTCCCAATACTCCAATTCACACAAAAACTCTTTCGCCCTTTGCTGATAATAAGATTGAGGGTATTCATTTAAAAATTTTCTAAGCGCTGAAGATTTTTTTGATTCGACTGCGCTAAAAAGCAAAAGACTATCTCTTAAGTTAACCGCTGAGGCCAGGTTATTAAAATCAGTATACTTGGATACAAATTTCGCCAACCCTTCGATCGTTGGAAACTTCTGTAATTTTTCGAAGGAATAATTTACTGATAAATTTTTCCATTCAAGGATTCTCAAGGAATCTATTTGGCATCGGGCAGACTTTCTTCTTATTCGTGTTGATTGATTAGGCCACGTCTCTTGTGCCAATGAAGCTGCATCATAAGCCAAGTCATAGCTTCCTCTTTTAAAAAAATAGCTAGCCAAACCTACCTGTTTCAAAAACCTATTATGCGTTTGAAAATCAAATGATTTTTTTGCTTTGCCATAATTCTCATTAACTAACTGCTCGCAACCACATGAAAAACCTTGTGAAAATGCGAGCGTGGCATAAAACAAAGACAAAATATACCATGCCAAGCGTAACATTAGGAGATCTTTTTCAAAGATGCGGGTATTATACAAACAGGAACTGGCATCATTTTATGCTGGTTAATAGCGTTTAAGCGCTTATAAATTTTTAAAACTTCCTGCTGCCGATTCGTCAACGTTGAATTGTCTCCAACATAATCCATTGCCCATTCTAATTCGGGATAAGTGGCTCCGATTTGATCCTCGTCTGAGCGACCATCTTCCCATAATCCATCTGTAGGCTTGGCATTTAGGATTTCCGGAATCACGCCAATTTCTTTTGCCAATTTAAACACCTCGGTTTTTGTTAAATCAGCAATGGGACTTATATCAACACCACCATCACCGTACTTAGTAAAAAAGCCAATTCCAAAATCTTCAATTTTATTTCCAGTACCCACAACTAGACACCTATTCGCTTGTGCTACAGCATACAACGCAGTCATTCGCAATCTTGAACGTGAATTTGCCATTGCTAAAAAATCTTGTTGAACAGATTCAGGAACAACTTTAGTAAATTCATCGAACACCGTTGTCAGAGGCAATTGAATTGAGGACACATTGTTAAATTTCGCTTCTAAATCTGCAATTTGCAAGCATGCTCTAGAAAACTCGCTTTGAGTTTGACGAATTGGCATGTTCAATAATAAAACTTTTCGTCCCGTTTTTGCACACAAGGAAGACGTCAGCGCGGAATCAACACCGCCAGATATTCCCACGACAAAACCTTGAGTACTTGATTTCGAGGCATAGTCACTAAGCCAAGAAACTATAAAATCTTGAATAGATTGCACGTTTAGAACAATATGCTCAATTTAAAAGTCAACTGATTTAAATTTGCCTTATTTGAAAAGTAACTTCTTTCCCCATTTTCTACAGTGTATAGGGTTCTTTTATCTTCTTTACGTTGAAGATAAAGTGGTGTAAAACCATAATGATATCCAATTTCGGCAACTAAAGATGTTGACTCAATAAATTTCCATTCAGCACCAAGTGAAACACCTACGGTTCCTCTGTATACAAATGTTTCTCCAGGATTCTCAAATCTTAAGTTATCCACATTTTGAACATCTATGGTATTCGAAGAATCAACTATAGATCCTAGATCGTTTATGGTATTCTTTAGTAGAAATGAATTTCTCAAACCAAATTTCCCGAAATAACGAAAGTCTCCTATATATTGAGTTCTAAACACCATGAATAGAGGAATTGTTACATAAATAGTGTTTTGTTTCCTAGAATCTAATTTATAACGAACACAGGTACTATCTGAATTAACATTTGTCTGAATGACATTTAACTTATAATCGTAGTAAATATCTTTTCTTGTTTCATAATTTATTTTGTCAAAATCAAATTCTAAACCGGACTGAAAACCCAAGTTTGGAGCTGCTTTAAATGATTTAACAAAAACCATCCCAACGCCGAAGTTCGAGGACAACCCATCTTTTTTATCGACGTATTGAACTAAACCAGGAGTAAGCATATTAACTCCGGAAGAGATCGTAAGACCAGCTTGTAATGGACGAGAAATGTGGGACACACCATTTACATCTACATTTTTTTGTGCAAACAAAATGCTCGTGCCAAAAGAAAAGATTGTTAATAAGACAATTCTATATGATAAATTCATAATTGTTATTTTTGACAAAAATACGAAAAGTCTTGAAACGAAGAACATGGTTATTTATAGGATTTTTGGTTCTTGTTACTTCGGGTATTTTACTCTATTTCTTTTTTAAAAAACCATACGATCCATTTGATGTTGATATCACAGATGTAAAGCTTGAGCTTAATTTTGTGGACTTAAATAAAGAATTACAATCTAGCGATAGTACTCAACTGTTAAAACTGAGAGAAGAATACAAAAAAACCAATTCGGAAATTTTATCATATATATTGGGAGGCTGTTTGGGAATTGATATTGACGTTGATTCCATTTATATTCGAAAGCTAAAGGATTTTTACAGTTTTTCAGATATTCAGCAAATTGAACAGAATATTCAAAAAAATCAAATTAACGATCAATTTAAAAATGACCTTACAGATGCTTTCAAAAGGTTAAAGATCCACGCTCCGGAGATAGCTTCACCTAAGAAAATTGTTTTGGTTAATTCATGTTTTTGTGTAAACGCTCTATTAATTAATCAGCCCTCAGATATTCCAATTGGAGCCTTTGTAATACCCAAAGAAAATGCAATAATTGTTCAACAGGAGAAGTATATCGGTGGGAATTTGGCAATCCTGCAATCTCCACCCTTGAATCAATATATTCACAATTGGACGATGGAAGGTTATAAAAAACAATACCTAAAAAGAGATATTGTTGAAGCCTGGTTGGAACAATTCTATTTCCCAAGAAAAACAACTGATGAAGCAGATGTAATTCATGAAGCCGTTCGCTTTGGTAAAATTCTCTATTTCCTAAACGCTGCTTTTCCTTCAATGGATGAGGAAGTGGTTATGCGTTACAACAAAGAAAAAATGAAATGGGCAACTACCGAAGAAAAAGCTATTTGGTCATATCTTGTTGAAAACGAACTTTTATTTCAGTCAAATGAGAAAACGATTATGAACTTGTTTTCTGAAGGTCCATTCACGGCAAATTTAGAAAAAAATGGAAAAAATGAAAGCCCTGATAGGATTGGAAAATTTATTGGCTTTAAAATGGTTCAATCTTATATGAAAGAAAATGCCTCTGAAAAATTCACATTGAATCAGTTGATGAGTACATCTGCTGAAGAAATTTACAAATCATATAAACCTTAACAAACATGGAAGATCAAATTGCCAAATCTTCAGAAATTTCAATAAAAATCGAGCTCAATGCCAATCATCTTCCCATAAATATGAAATGGAATGCGACGGATGGCGGAATTCAAGACGCCGATGCTACAGCCTTCCTACTTTCAATTTGGGATAAAAGAGAAAAGAATACTATGAAAATCGATCT
>JBIJBD010000224.1:0-3465 GCA_044345395.1 Crocinitomicaceae bacterium
ATCGAGTGAGACCTGCAGGCAGCGTTATACTTTTCAATAAAACCGCTTCGATAACGAAGCCTTTGGGCTCACATACTTCTGATAGTCTTTTTTGTATCTCTTTCTCTATTTCATTCCTTTTCGCACTGTGCATATCTTTTGCAAAATAGCGGGAACATACATCTGAAGCTGCAGATCTGAAAACAGGTAAAATCAAATTTTCTTCGTATGACAATCCAGTTTCCTTAATTACTTTCGGAACATCCTCAGATTTTATATGATAGAGAATTGAACTTTCAGATAATATTGTTAAACCTTCTTTAGATGGTAAATTTTCTTTGATAGATAAATTCATTGTTCTCACATTGACTTTAACAATCCTCGTAAGAAACGGATTGTAAAATACCGGACCTGGTTTCTTAACACGCTCACTTATCTTGCCTAGATTACTTCTAATTCCAACTTGATGAGGTTTAATTATTGAACAACTTGTTAAAAAGGAAATTAATAAAATTAAAGTAACTGAAGTTTTCATCGATTTTTTTTATTCAAATAAACAATCAAAAATTAAATTTGGTTTAGTAGAATTCATTTAATCATTTTATCAACTGAATAAGAATTTTTTGACGAAGAATTAAAAGAAAAAAATCGGAGATGAGCAACTATACACAAGCTCAATCAATTAATTAATCTTAAAAAGAGTTTTAGGAGTGTTAAACGAAAAAAAGCATTGTCGTTAGACAATGCTTTTTTAGTGATTCCGCTGGGATTCGAACCCAGGGCCCATACATTAAAAGTGTATTGCTCTACCAGCTGAGCTACGGAATCGGGTTTTGAGGGTGCAAAGATAGATGATTATTTTTGTTATTTCAAAGTAAATTTTATGTTTTTTTGTTGCATGTTTATGTGCCAATGGTAAAAGAACTTTATCAATTCGTCTTATGAAACAAAATAAAATCTTCTTGATCGGAATGATGGGTGTTGGTAAAACTACTATAGGCCAGTTACTTGCAAAGAAATTACTAATTGAGTTCATCGATACGGATGCGCAGATACAGTCTAATGAAGGCATCTCAATTACATCTCTTTTCAAGCAACACGGGGAGCAGTATTTTCGTAAACTTGAAGCAAAGCTTATTGAAAAAATTTCTATTGAATTACCTAAATATGTTGTCTCTTGCGGTGGAGGCTTGCCTTTAGTCCCTTTTGCCATGGAAAAAATGTTAACAAATGGAACTGTTGTTTTTTTAGATGCGCCACCAACTATTCTTTTTGATAGGATTAGAAATTCATCAAGTAGACCAATGAAGACGACAATGTTGGAGTTTGAAAAGTTGTACGAATATCGAGTAACACAATACGAACGCGCCGATTTAAAAATAAAAGCGCTTGGGTCACCTGAGTCGATTACTGAGCAGCTTTACAAAGATTTAGTGCAATTTTGGTCTTAAATAGCGGGCCGTTTCATTGTTTTCAATTTCACATAGTGCTTCCGGTGAACCACAAAAAAGAATTTCTCCACCTTGTTCTCCACCTACAGGACCAATATCAATGATGAAATCCGCACATTTGATGACCTCCATATTGTGTTCAATTACCAAAATGGAGTGGCCTTTGTTAATTAGTGCATTTAGTGAAACTAATAATTTATCGATGTCATAGAAATGCAAACCTGTTGTGGGCTCATCAAAAATAAATAATGTATGTGGAGCCTGACTTCCACGTGCTAAAAAGGAGGCGAGTTTTACACGTTGAGCTTCACCTCCTGACATTGTACTAGAGGATTGTCCCATTTTAAGGTATCCAAGACCAACATCGACAAGTGGTTGTATTTTTTCAATAATCTTGGATTCTAATCGTTCAGGCTGATTTTTGAAAAATTCAAGTGCGTCCTCTAACGTGGTTTCCAATAATTCATATATTGACATACCCCTGTATAATACCTCCAGCGTTTCGGATTTATAACGCTTGCCTTTGCATGTCTCACATACGAGATGAACATCTGCCATGAATTGCATACTAACTGTTGTGCTTCCCTCTCCTTCGCACATTTCGCATCTTCCACCTTCTACATTGTAACTGAAAAAACCTGGTTTATATCCACGTAATTTAGCTACTGGTTGCCGAGCGTATAATTCCCTAATTTCATCAAATGCTTTAACATATGTTGCAGGATTGCTTCTAGAAGATTTTCCAATGGGGTTTTGATCAATAAACTCAACAGATTCGATGCAATTCACATCACCAGAAATTCTTTGAAATTTTCCTAATGAATCACTTTCGAGACCAAGTTGTCTTTTTAAGGCTGGATATAAAATGTCTCTAATTAACGTAGATTTTCCAGATCCTGAAACACCTGTAATACATACAAGACTGTGGAGAGGGATTTTTACGGATACATTTTTTAAGTTGTATTGTCTTGCACCCTCGATGGTTAAATACTCTTGGCTTTTTCTGCGCTTTGAAGGAACTGGGATTTTTCCCAAGCCATTTAAATACAAACTTGTTAAATTTTCACTTTTTAGAAGTAAATCATTAAAGTTACCTTGAAAAACTACTTGACCACCATGAATTCCAGCTTTTGGACCGATATCTATTATTTCATCCGCAGCTCGCATAATTTCTTCCTCATGTTCCACGATAATTACAGTGTTTCCAAGAGATTTTAACCGATGAATAACTTTTATCAATCGTTCGGTATCTCTTGGGTGTAAACCAATTGATGGTTCATCCAAAACATAAATAGATCCAACCAAACTAGAACCTAACGAGGTTGCTAGGTTTATGCGTTGTGATTCACCTCCAGAAAGGGTATTGGCTCCTCTATTGAGTGTTAGATAACCAAGTCCAACATCGCAGAGAAAAGACAAGCGCGATGTTAATTCTGGTAAAATTCGTTTCACAATGAGTCGTTCACTGGAGGTAAGTTCGAGGCTAGACAAGAAATTTAAGCTGTCATTCACAGGCATTAATACCAAATCTTGTATACTTTTTCCATTAATTTTAACATATGCGGCATCGCCCCTTAATCGGGTGCCTTTACATTCAGTGCAAAGGGTTTTTCCCCGGTAGCGAGAGAGTAAGACGCGGTATTGTATTTTATATGTTTGACTTTCTAAAAATTTGAAAAATGGTCGAATTCCAGTGATTTTTCCATTTCCGTTCCAAAGAATATCCAACTGTTTTTCGGACAAATCTTTGTAAGCTTTATGAATCGGAAAATCAAATTGTTTGGCATTGAATATAACTTCAGAAAGAAATTCACCCATTGTTTCTCCACGCCATGGAGCAATAGCTCCTTCATATACGCTGCGAGTGACATCGGGTACAACTAGGTCTTCATCAATGCCAAGAATCATTCCGTAACCTTCACACGATTTGCATGCTCCAAATGGGTTGTTAAATGCAAAAAAATGTGGCTGAGGTTCCTGAAACTTCATACCGTCCAATTCAAATCGGTTGTTAAACCAATCAATTTCTCCATCT
>JBIJBD010000074.1:0-12608 GCA_044345395.1 Crocinitomicaceae bacterium
AACGGGAAATATCTACGAAGCATTGGTAGCAATATCAAAAAGATCTAACCAAATAAGCGTAGAACTTAAAGAAGAGCTTACTCAAAAGCTACAAGAATTTGCTTCTACTACAGATAATTTGGAAGAAATTTTTGAGAATCGAGAGCAAATTGAAATTTCAAAGCATTACGAACGAATGGCAAAGCCAACAGCCATTGCCACCCAAGAATTATTAGAAGATAAAATATACGTTCGTCATCCAGAGACTGAAAAGTAATGTTGGGTAAGCGCATCCTTCTTGGAATTACAGGAGGTATTGCAGCGTATAAAATTGCTTACCTAATAAGAATATTAAAGAGTCAAGGGGCAGAAGTCAAATGTATTATGACTCCTGCCTCTTCTGATTTTATAAGCCCCCTCGTCGTTAGTGCACTTTCTGAAAATCCTGTGGTGAGCGAATTTTGGGACAAAAGTACGGGAGTCTGGTTTAATCATGTGGAATTGGCCTTGTGGGCAGATATATTTGTAATTGCTCCAGCTACTTCAAATACACTAGCTAAAATGGCTAATGGTATTTGTGATAATTTACTTCTCGCAACTTATTTTTCACTTAAATCAAAAACAATCGTAGCTCCAGCGATGGATTTAGATATGTATCAGCACCCTACACTTAAACGAAATCTCTCTCAATTACTGGCAGATGGTGTTCAAATAATTCCTGCAACCTCAGGTAAATTAGCAAGTGGACTTGAAGGTGAAGGAAGAATGGAGGAGCCAGAAAAAATCGCAGAATGTATAAATAGGTTCTTTCATTTGACTGTAAAGGTTAATAAAAAGCTTTTAATAACTGCCGGTCCAACCTACGAAAAAATAGATCCAGTCAGGTATATCGGTAATTTTTCTAGCGGAAAAATGGGTTTTGAACTCGCTGAAAAGGCATTATTTCGAGGATACCAAGTCACTTTGATATCAGGCCCAGTGAATCTAAAATTGAATCATCCTAATTTGACTAAAATAGACGTTATATCTGCTGATGAAATGTTTGAATCAGTTAAGGTTTTTTGGCATTCTAATGATATAGGAATCTTTGCGGCAGCAGTTGCGGATTATCGTCCACGAGAAATGGAACTGCATAAAATAAAAAAAGAAGCTAGTGATTTTGATCTTAAACTCACGCGTAATCCAGATATCATACGTTGGGCTGCAGGAAATAAGAATGAGGAACAATTCGTAATGGGATTTGCCCTTGAAACAAATAATTCCATGGAAAATGCGTTAGTTAAGTTGAAAGACAAAAATTTGAATGCAATTGTGCTGAATTCAATGGAAAATGAAGGGACTACTTTTCAATCAGATTGGAATAAAATTACTATCTTAGATAGTACAGGTAATGAATGGCTTTATGAGAAAAAACCAAAGTCTGCGGTGGCAACTGATATTTTGAATTATATAGAATCGGTATGTTGAAATATTTTCTTTTTACTTTAGGTTTAATGTCTTCGGTTAGCAGGAATTATGCGCAGGAGCTAAATTGTCAAGTAGATGTAATCGTTGATAATAAAGTTGAAGTTAGCTCTACAGAAAAAGAGATTTTGGAGCAATTGAAACAGGCTGTAACGGATTTTATGAATAATACTACATGGACGAAAGATAAGTTTAATATTGAAGAACGAATCAATTGCATTGTTCGAATTCAAGTAAAATCTATCCCTAGTTCAGGTAACTATAGTGGAAGCATGTCTATTCAATCCAATAGACCGGCATTTAATTCAAATTATAACAGTGTCTTATTCAATTTTCAAGACGATGATATGCAGGTGTCTTTTTCCCGAAATACTATATTGCAGTATGCGCAGAACCAATTCAAAGATAACCTAACGTCGATTTTAGCTTTTTACGCCTATTTCATTATTGGGATGGATTACGACTCTTTCTCACCCAAAGGAGGAACTCCTTATTTTACTGAAGCGCAACAAATTGTATCAACAGCTCAATCAGTAGGATTTGCAGGTTGGAAATCAAGCGAGAGCGGAAAAAAAAATAGATTTTGGCTAGTGGATAATATTTTGCATCAAATATATGAACCACTCCGAGAGTGTAATTATTCGTATCATCGAAAGGGCATTGATAAATTATACGATGACAAAGTTGCAGCCAAAAAAGCCATGTATGAAGCACTCAATAAACTCAATCCAATAATTCAACAACGGCCAAATAACGTGAATGTTCAGAATTTTCTCTATGGAAAATTTTTGGAGTTTAAAAATGTCTTATCCGATTCGGAATTAAAAGAGAAAACCGATTTTGTAAATCTTCTCAAAAAATTAGATTCGGGAAATTCATCACGATATGCAGAAATAATGAATTAATATGCTTGTACAGCTAACTATTCAAAATTTTGCAATTATTGAACGTGTTGAGTTAAATTTTCAACAAGGATTTACGGTTATCACAGGGGAAACAGGTTCGGGTAAATCAATGTTACTAGATGCGCTACACTTAATTTTAGGTGATCGTGCTGATTTTAGTATTATTGGGCCTAATGGAAATAAAGCAATTGTTGAGGGAAAATTTATTGCAAATGAAGAGATAATTACTTGGCTTGAACTTCAAGAGATTGATGTGGAGCCCCAGCTGATTGTGAGACGAGAAATTACGAAAGAAGGCAAGTCTAGGGCATTCATTAACGATACACCAGTATCGTTGGTTCTTCAACGCGATTTATCGATTAGACTTTTTCATATTCATTCACAATTCAACACGATTGAATTAAAAGATAAACGATTTCAATTAGAGTTATTCGATCATTTAGCGGGTACTCACGACCAATCAATACTATTTCAACAACAGTTTATAGAATTTCAGAAAGAAAACAATCATTTAAGTTCATTAAAACAATCACTGTTTGATGCTGAAAAATCAATTGATTATTCGATTTATTTAAAAGAAGAACTCGCTAAATTGAATCTTAGCTCAATAAATTACGCAGAGCTAGAGAATGTGCTGCGCATATCGGAAAATCAAAGTGGATTGAACGAATGTTATGCAAATATTTCTGCGTTGGAGGAGGATGGGAATTTAATTGATTCATTGAAGCGGATTGAACAGTTGACAGAAAAATGGAAAACCATTGATACACACATAAATGAACTTGGATTGAGGATAGCAAGTGTTCGCTTGGAGTTAAAAGATATTGCGGCAAGTGCGTGTTCTCAACTTGGAGTGATTGAATTAAATGCATCAGAAATTAATGAAATCACGCAAAAAATCGACGAATTTAATAGATTGCTGAATAAGCATAAATGTAAGAATCAAGAGGAATTGCAACGCTGTTTTCAGGAATTAAATGAAGGTGCTGATGCAATTGATGAGTTAAGAGAGCAGATTATTCAATTAGAGAAAGTTGTCAATAATGAAAAACAACGTTTGCAACAAGTAGCTCAATCGCTTCACGCAGAAAGAGACAATGCGCGCGATGAAGTGATGAAAAAGCTGAAAACTTTATTGACGGAGTTAAATTTACCTGATACACAGTTATTAATCGAATTATCAAAAGCAACAGAATTAGAAAGAACTGGAATTACAAAAATGGAGTGGATGTTTTCGGCGAATGTGGGGTATTCTCCTGTATCTATTGAAAAAGCTGCGAGTGGTGGTGAATTGTCACGTTTAATGCTTGCCTTACAGAAAATGCTGTCAGAAAAGAAATCCTTGCCCACCATATTATTTGATGAGATTGATACGGGCGTATCTGGTGAGGTTGCTGAAAAAATGGGGCGATTTTTAAAACAGATGGGGAAACAACGACAGATTTTTGCGATATCACATTTACCACAAGTTGCTGCAAAAGCAAATGCTCATTTTTACGTCAAAAAGTTTAAAGAAGTAAACAGGGCTGTTACTGAAATTATCGAAATTTCGGACATGGAAAGAATAGAGGAAATAGCGCGATTAATGAGTGGAGAAGTCATCACAGAAAGTGCAAGACTTACCGCAAAAGCCTTAATGAATGACGAATCAGTTTCATATTGACTTTAATATTCCTAAAGAAAATATTGGGCTTGATTATCAATCGTCCATTCTTACGATGGGTAGCTGTTTTTCAGAAGAAATAGGGGAACAGTTAATAAACGCAGGTTTTGACGTAATGGTTAATCCATATGGAACATTATTTCATCCGTTATCAATAATTAACGCGCTTTCGTTTGCGTTGGGAGAAAGAAATGTACATCCAATAAAAAAAGGTGATGTTTACTTAGATTTCGGATTTTCTGGGAAGATATACGGGATGAGTGAAGAGGAGTTATCAAATAGATTGAACGTTATTGGCGATCAGGTAGCACATAAACTAAAACATGCTACCCATTTGTTTTTAACTTTTGGAACGGCTGTTGGGTATGAACTTGCCTCGAAATTTTTCGTTGCAAATTGTCATCAACAACCTGCTACTCTTTTTACAAAAGTGATGTCCACATTAAGGGACATGAATTTGTCGATGGAAACTATTCTTGATAAATTATATGAGCTGAACCCGAAATTAAAATTAGTTCTTACCGTAAGTCCTGTTAGGCACTTAAAAGAAGGTGTTATTCTCAATAGCAGAAGCAAGGCTCTATTAATTGCTCTTTGTGATCAGCTAGAAACTAGGGGAATTCATTATTTTCCGGCTTATGAAATTTTTATGGATGAGTTACGAGATTATCGATTTTCTAAGGCAGATTTTTCTCATCCAAATGAAATTGCCGTTAGGTATATTTGGGAAAGATTTAAGCAAACTTACCTTAATGATGAGATATATTCAGTATGTGCGGAGGTAGAGTCATACCACCGTTCACTTTTGCATAAATTTTTTTATCCAGAGAGTAAGGAAGTGACACATTTTATTGAAAAACTTAAATCGACTCACGAAAATTTGATAAGTCGAATTCCGAACCTTCGTTTAAAAAACCCGACTCATTAAAAAACTGTTGTAAATAAGAAATCATAAATAAATGTCTTTCCTTGGCTAATTCCCGAGCGGTAGCGGTTTCCATCCGCTCCCTCAATAATAATAACTTTTCAAAGAAATGATTGATGGTATGGGACTTGCTTTTTGCATAGCTTTCTTTCGAATTGTGCAAGATGGGTGGGAGTTGTGTATTGAATAAAGGCCTATTTTGTGAACCTCCATAGGCAAAGGCTCGAGCAATTCCAACGGCACCAATAGCATCCAATCGATCGGCATCTCTAACAATTTTACCTTCAATAGAAACAGGAATATCTTCAACCAATGCTCCCTTGAAAGAAACAGCATTTACTATTTCTGCAATTTTATTAGCAAGTTTATCGTCTCGAAAATGAGTTAGTACTATTTCTCTAGCAACTTTCGGCCCTAAATCGAAGTCGTTTTCATGAAATTTATGATCGGCAATGTCATGTAGAAGCGCTCCAAGTTCAACAACCAAAATATCACCGCCTTCCTTTTTTTGTATAATACGAGCATTTTGAATTACTCGTTCAATATGTTGCCAATCGTGACTTCCTTCACTTGTAGAAAATTTTTCTCGAACAGTAGCGTAAATTTCTTCGAACAATTTACTTAAATTAATTTTTAATAAAACGCTTGGTAATTAGTTGATTTTCAGTTTTTAAATTTAATATAAAGACGCCTGATGGTAAATTTTCAACATTAACTTCAGTTGAATCAATTATTTGTAAAAGTTGTTGTTGGATAGACCGAATTTCTCCAGTAAACGGCCCATTTATTCCTTGGATATTCAGCAATGATTTACATGGGTTAGGGTATACGCTTATTTCTAATTCCGATGGTGTTTCAACAGCGTTAGCATCGATGTCTTTTTCCACTAAAATATCGTCAATATACAGTTTAAAACCATCAAAAGTCCGTAGGACAAATGCGACATATACCGTACTGTCATCATATCCTTTTTGGGAAAGGTCTACAGTTCGAGTAGTCCATTCAAAATTTTCTTCTTCAATTGATCCGATAGTATCCGTAAAACTTGTTATTGATGCATCTGTGTGTGAAATAAGAACCAAATAGTCGTCAGGATAGGAAGGGTCGTGTGACTTTGCCTTCCATGTAATTCTATTTCCGAAGGATCCTAAGGTCATAGAGGGGGTAATTAACCAGCGATTTGCAGTGTCTATTGGCGAAAAATAGGAAGTGGCTGCTGCTACAAAATTTGTTGCGCTATCAGGATCTGAAAATCCAATCCAAGCTGACTGATTTAGAAATTCGGTCATACTCGGATCTTCTGAATTAGCGTCTTGATCAAGGATGGAGAATGAAAGAGGAATTCCAGATTGGAAATCTGTTGATAGCAGGGTAGATTGAGCACTTCCAAAATGGAAAATAAAAATAATAAAACAGAGTATAGATATTTTAATCATATGGCAAAAATAACGCTAATCAACCAATGAAATGAGTATATCTTTGAATTCTTGGTAAAAAGCATCAAATTCAATTAAGCGTTCTTTGAAAAATTGTTGAATGATGGGCCAATCTTGATCGGAGTAAAAATTTACGGATTCCAATTCCCATGAAATGCGCTTTATTTTGATTCCTTCAGCATTCAAGAATGAATTATTCCATTTTGTAGGGTGATTCATTGATGATTCCATTACTTTTTTCAATTCACCAAGTTGCTCCCAAAAGATAGCTTGGACTCCTTCATCTTTGAATTGAATATCGTAGCAAACAGCGGTTAACTTGCCGTCAGATATTAAGCGAACATAGGTGTTTTTAACTTCAGTAGGGTAGTTGGCCCAATTTATCCTTCGGCCAGTAGTGGAAACACGCTTTCGCATGACCTCCTTAAAAGCAGCCCAGAACAAGATATTTCGTTCCTTACGTGCTTCTTTGGATAGCATAATTTATTTGTTTCCTTTCGCGTGATCTGCCAAAAACTGTTGCAACCCGATGTCAGTAAGTGGATGTTTAGCTAAGGCTTTAATTGCACTCAAGGGACCAGTCATTACATCTGCTCCAATTTCAGCGCAGTGAATGATGTGCATCGGATGGCGGACGGAAGCTGCTAATATCTCAGTATCAAAGGCGTAGTTGTCGTATATTCCACGAATTTGCTCAATTAATGCCAAACCATCTGTAGATACATCATCTAAACGACCAAGAAAAGGCGAAATGTAAGTAGCACCGGCTTTTGCAGCCAGTAGCGCCTGACCCGCAGAGAAAATTAGTGTGCAATTAGTTTTAATATTTTTTCCTGAAAAATACTTTATTGCTTTAATTCCCTCAGGTATCATAGGTATTTTTACTACGATGTTTTTATGTAACGCAGCCAATTGCTCGCCTTCACGAATCATTCCGTTAAATGCCGTTGAAATAACTTCTGCACTCACTGGTCCGTCAACAATATTGCAAATATCGACGTAATGGTTAAGAATTTTTTCTGCTCCTGTTACCCCTTCTTTGGCCATTAGAGATGGGTTCGTAGTAACCCCATCTAGAATACCGAGTTCATTTGCTTCACGTATTTCATTTAAATTGGCGGTATCGATGAAAAATTTCATAATTATCGTTTTTTATTCTTTAACATTTCTTGTTGCTTTCGTTGCATTTCTTCTAATTTTTCTTGGAACTTAGATTTTTTTCTTGTGCCATCGGTATTTGTTGCTTTTGCTTTTCTCTCAGCCATTTTGAGTTTTAGTTTTTCTTCATCTACAAAAAATCGCTTGATTATAATCATAATGAGTATAGAAACTAGCGTTGAAATGAAATAATAGTAGCTTAATCCTGCTGAGTATTCGTTAAAGAAGAAGATCATTAAAATAGGAAATATATACATGATTACCTTCATATTTGGCATTCCAGGTTGTGTAGGTTGTTGCATATTTCCGCTATTCATAAACGTATAGACCAAAGTGGTCGCAGCCATTAACAAGGTGAATAATGAAATATGATCACCATATAACGGAATTTTAAAACCGAAATCAAGAATAGAATCGTAAGAAGATAAATCTTCTGCCCACAGAAAAGGTTGCTGTCTTAATTCGAAGGCAGCCGGAAAAAAACGGAAAACGGCTAACAAAATGGGCATCTGAATCAGCATTGGTATGCATCCGGCTAGTGGACTTGCCCCTGAATCTCGATAAAGACTCATCATTTCCATCTGTTTTTTCATGGCATCCTCCTTGTTCGGGAATTTTGCATTTAATGCTTCTATTTCTGGTCTCAGTATTTTCATTTTAACCGATGAAACAAACATTTTCCATTGAATTGGCATTAAAAGGAGTTTTAGGATGATTGTCAGTAGTAGGATTGCTACTCCCACGCCAATACCACCGTTGACAAGTAGTTTAAAAATTGGTTGAACAGCATAAATATTAATCCAACGGAATAGTCCCCATCCGAAATTAAGAATGTCGTCATATCCTTCGTCGTAAGCTGCCAGTACATCGTAATCATTTGGTCCGAAATACCAATTAAACGATGCTTTATCGTTTTCAAAATTTAAATTTAGTTTTGAATAGAATTCTTTAAGATGGGAAAATTCACGAGCATGTCCTTCCCCATATGTTTCTACTTTTAAATTAGAACCATTTTTTAAGAACGGTTTACTAGGTTTTAGTATAGATGAGAAATAACTCTGTTTATAGGCAACCCATGTTATATCATCTTCTGCATCCACATAATCATCGCTTGTTTCACTCAAGTAATCAAATCCTTCTTCTGCTTGATTGTAGCAAATTGTGGTAACTCGGCGTTGTTCCGAAAATAGTCGCTCTGTTCGCAAGAATGAGGCTCCCCAAAGTAAGTTGACATTCCCTCTTGTAACTGTTGGTAAACCTGAAAGTTGAACGTCATAATCAAGATCGAATACTCCATTTTTTAATGAATAGGTTTGTCGGATTTTTCCATCAGGAAATAATAACTCAAAAACAATTTTCGAAGAAGTTTCTGATGCGATATTCCACACTGAGTCTGTTGCGTTGAATTGGTTTTTACCGTATGGAAAAGACAACGAATTGTTATGATCCCCGCTTCTAAATAAACAAAGTGGCGCTGATTTATTTTCTTTGTAATCATCGTACGTGCGGTAATCCTTCAGGTAAACAGCAGCTACCGTTCCACCTTTTGTGTTGAAGTCGACAATAATTTTGTCGGTCTCTTTTCTCACCAACTTTCCTGTTTTTAATAGGTTAACTCCTTTAGAAGTTTCAGAGGTGTTGAGGTCTGATGTAGATTTTTTAGTGGTGTCTTTAACTGTTTGGTTATTTGAGTTAGACGTATCTTTCGGTTTATTTTTATCAATTTCAGCCTGTTCTTGCTGTTCTTTTTCAGCTTGTTCTGTTTGTTCATACTGATTGTACAATGACAATCCAACGAGAAGCAAACCAATTAATACAAGCCCAGTTAGTGTGTTACGATCCATTTCTTTTTATTGATTTTTGTGTTGAATAGCAGCATCGACAAATGCTACAAATAATGGGTGTGGTTTTGCTACAGTACTTTTGTATTCTGGGTGAAATTGTACACCAATGAACCAAGGGTGACTTGGAATTTCTACCACTTCAACTAATCCGGTTTCTGGATTTCTTCCAGTAGCCTTCATTCCAGCCTTTTCAAATTGCTGTAGGTATTCATTATTAAATTCGTAGCGATGTCTGTGACGTTCTGAGATGTTTTCTGATCCATAGGCACTTGTTATTTTTGCTTTGGGCTTGAGTTGACATTTGTATGCCCCAAGTCTCATTGTGCCGCCAAAATTTGAAATTTTCTTCTGTTCTTCCATCATGGAAATTACAGGGAAATTTGTATCCTCCGAAATTTCAGTGGTGTGAGCATCATCCATGCCCAATACATTCCTAGCAAATTCAATAACCGCACATTGCATTCCTAAACATATACCTAAGAAGGGCACGTTATTCACACGAGCATATTGGACAGCTTCAATTTTTCCAGAGATTCCACGGGTACCAAAACCAGGAGCAACTAATATGCCGTCAAGGTTTCCTAGTTCACTTTCAATATTGTTCTTTGATAATGTTTCTGAATGTATCCATTTAACATTAACCTTAGTTTCATTAGCAACACCTGCATGAATAAACGCCTCACTAATAGATTTGTAAGAGTCTTTTAACTCGACATATTTCCCAACTAAACCGATTGAAACTTCGGCTGAAGGATTTTTTAATTTATCCAAAAAGTTTTTCCAATTGGTGAGATTTGGACTAGCTTTTTTGGGCAGACCTAATTTTTCTAACACGACCTTATCCAATTCCTCTGCTTGCATCAAAAGAGGCACATCATAAATTGATTCTGCATCTTTAGCTTCAATTACGGCATTCATTGATACATTACAAAACTTAGCTATTTTTCTCCGTAGGGTAAGGTCTAATTCATGTTCTGTTCGACAACAAAGAATATCCGGTTGGACCCCAAGCTCCATCATTTGTTTTACGGAATGTTGTGTAGGTTTGGTTTTTAATTCACCAGCTGCGGCTAGGTAAGGAACGAGTGTCAAATGTACTACGATACAGTCGTTTTGATGTTACCATAAAATTTGGCGCACAGCCTCTACATAAGGAAGAGATTCAATATCGCCAACGGTACCTCCAATTTCTGTAATAATAATGTCAAACTTTCCGTCTTGTGCTAGAAGCTGAATACGGTCTTTTATTTCATCTGTGATATGTGGAATCACCTGAACGGTTTTTCCTAAATAATCACCACGCCTTTCTTTATCTATAACCGCTTGATAGATGCGGCCGGTAGTTATGTTATTTGCCTGTGAGGTAGGTACGTTTAAAAATCGTTCATAGTGTCCAAGGTCCAAATCAGTTTCCGCACCATCATCTGTCACAAAGCATTCGCCGTGTTCATAAGGGTTTAATGTTCCAGGATCAATATTGATATATGGATCTAGCTTTTGTATTGTCGTGGAATATCCACGCGCTTGAAGTAATTTTGCTAAAGAGGCAGAAATGATACCTTTTCCAAGTGACGAAGTCACTCCCCCTGTTACAAATACATACTTTGTTGAATTGGACATAAAATTATCGTGTAACTACGGGGCGCAAAGTTAACACATTGAAATGAAGTATCAAGAATGCAAATTTTATTTTTTAAGTTATTCGAGGAATTTTATGAACAATTTGTAGCGTTGTTATCTTATTTGGCAATTATTATTCTTTCGTCGCGAAGCTATTTGTTTATATACATAGTCACGAATAAATTTCGGAACTAGAAAGCCGAGATAAGCGATTACCCACCATTTTTTTAGTTCTTTGAGAATTAATAGTACTGCAGTGGAATATAAATAGGACTTCTTGTTTTTAATAAATACCACAGAATCTTCAAAGTCAACGGGGAAATTATTTGCTGCTAATAATGTATGCCCAAGAGTAGAATTTAACGGTACGAGCTCCAACGATTCATTGGATCTTCGCTTTTCAATAAATTTAGCAAATCGGTTGCACCTAATACAATGCCCATCAAATAAAATATAGTCCATAAAAAAAGGCTCCTTTCAGAGCCCTAAATTTATCGAATTATTGTCATTTCGTCAACGATGTGTCTAGCTCCAGCATATTTATCTATGATAAAAAGAACATAGCGTATGTCCACGTTGATTGTTTTCTGAAGTTTCTTGTCGAAAATCACATCCCCCGCCATTGCCTCGATATTGCCATCAAATGCTAATCCAATTAACTCTCCTTTACCGTTTAACACAGGTGAGCCAGAATTTCCACCAGTAATGTCATTGTCTGTTAAAAAATTTACCGGCATGTAACCACTTTTGTCAGCATATTCACCAAAGTCTTTTTTATCATTTAACTCCATTAATCTTTTTGGAAGGTCAAATTCTTCATCTTTTGGTTTATACTTCTTGATAGTTCCTTGTAAGGTTGTGTAGTAATTAACTTTTGCATCATTTCGTTTATCTGCTGGTAAAGCACTCACTTTCCCATAGGTCAACCTTAAAGTGCTGTTTGCATCGGGGTATTTGACTGGACTTAATCCTGATTTACGCATTCCATCTACAAGAAGACGATAAGATTTTGTAAAATCGTTTTGAAGTTTTGTCAACTCTTCAGAGCGTTGATTTAGATGTGCTATCATATCCGAAGATAATTTCATCAATGGATCATTCTTTAATTGATCAACAGAAGGAAACGATAAAAACGCTTTAACTCTTTTTTCAGAAGTCAAGATAGATGTCTCAAAAATAGCATCCACATAAGCTGCTACATTGTTATTTCCTTTTTTGAATACGTCTTCAACTGTTGGAACTAGTTTATATCCAGCTTTTGAAGCATAGAGGTTTAAACCGTCAACCATTATATCGCGCTCGGTAATAAGAGAGGTTGTGCTGAAAAACTCCTGTGTAGCAGCCATAACATCCTCGTACATTTCTTTTCTCTTTGCATCATCAGCTGCAGCATATGCCTCCAATTGAGCTCCTAGTGTTCGAGCAACTCGCGCATATTCTGAACCTCTAAATATAATCTGCAGATAATTATCGTGCCGTGACTTATCATTTGTTGCAGCATAGAAGGCATTAATGGTCTCAACGACTTTTCCATATTTTTCCTTATTTTCAGCTTTGTTGGCCCATTTATTAAATTTTGCCTCATTTGCAGCTTTAGACTTTGCCGTTTGAAAT
>JBIJBD010000013.1:0-24006 GCA_044345395.1 Crocinitomicaceae bacterium
TCCTGGTCAATTTAAAAAAAACTGAATTAGCTAAAATAGAAGCGGAAAGAGCCTATAAAATTGCTGTCGAAAACAAGCTAATTCATGTCAAGCGTGATGCACATCGTATATTGGGTTTGATCTATGAAAAAGATAAAAATGCACAGAAAGCCCTCTTTCACATAAAGAATTTTCACCTGATTAAGGATAGTTTATTCAATATTGAAAAATCAAAAGTTATTCTTCGAAAAGAAATTGAAAAAAAATACCAAGTTGAAGAGCTAAATAATAAGAAAATCCAAGCAGAAAAGGAATTTGAACTTGAGAAGCAGAGGGAAAAAACAAGTAACTTAATTTGGATAGGTGTCGTTGTAATTATTTCTTTGCTTGTTATTGCTTATTTATTTTATTTAAAATACGCATCACAGAAATCATTGAATGTTATAGTTAAAAAAAATAAAACCTTGAGTGATCAATTAGCAATCCTTGAAAAACAGTCAATCTTTTCCCAGACTATTGCCTCAATCTCCCATGAATTAAATACTCCACTTGGCGTGATTAAAGCAGCGACAAATGAATACCAAATATTATTATCGGATACACAATCGAAGGAAAGGCATAACTTGAATATCAATGAAATTAAATTTTTAGAATCATTTAAAGACCCAAATAGCAGAGAATTCCAGTTAAACTCAAGTACATCGGCTAGGGAAAAAAGAAATAAAAGCAATTCCATCCAAGTCCTCTTAGCAGCAGGTAATTTTGAAGAATCAGCGGAAAACATTCGCCAACTCAGCATCAAAATTACCCAATTGAATTTGACCGTAAAAAAAGAGAAAGATTTAATTGATGGATTAATCTCCAATGAATTAACTTCGAACTTTATTGATTATCTGTTTGACTGTCATAAAAAATCCTTACTCGATAATTCGATTGATCAAGCCATAACTGCGTCAAATAATGTTGTGAAAGAATTGAATGATTTAGCAGAAAATCAGTTAAAAACTGGAACATTAGAACCTGTCCTAGTTTACGAGGAATTGACACGCCTGGTTAAAATTCACAAAGAAAATGAAGTCCTAAACGTATCAGTTGAATTAACTATCCACCCTTCAATGTCATTATTTTTCGACCGCCAACAGTTTATTCAAATTTCCAATCTCTTATTGAATAATATGTTTGAAGTCTTTGAAAATAAGAAGAAACAAGGATGTATCTGGGTTACTTCGTGGGAAGATAGCGATTGGGTAAGCCTAAACTTTAGCAATAATGGAGAACCTATTCCAGCTAGCGAATTACCTAAGCTATTCGATCGATTCTACACGACAAAAAACAAAAAAATACATCGTGGACTTGGTTTGAGTATCGTAAAACACACCTTGGAAAGCTACAATGGAACTATTCTCGTTGCGTCTGACGAAACCCGAACCACGTTTGAATTGAAGTTTAGAAAAGCATGGACTTAAGAATTTAATCAAAGAATAGATTGTAAATTTATGGCATGAAACGAGTTGTAGTCGGTTTGTCCGGAGGTGTAGATTCTAGCGTTGCCGCCTACCTCCTACTAGAGCAAGGGTATGAAGTAATTGGCATGTTCATGAAGAATTGGCACGATGAATCGGTAACTCTTTCTGATGAATGTCCGTGGATCGATGACTCGAATGATGCATTACTTGTAGCACAGCATTTGGGAATTCCCTTTCAAGTTATAGACCTAAGTGATGAATACAAAGAGCGCATTGTAAACTACATGTTTAAAGAATACGAATCTGGGAGAACGCCAAACCCAGATGTGCTTTGTAATCGCGAAATTAAGTTTGATGTCTTCTTAAAAGCCGCACTTGCACTTGGTGCGGATTTCGTTGCTACAGGTCATTACTGTAGAAAAATACTTCATGATGATGGTCATTTTGGATTACATACGGGAATTGACCTCAACAAAGATCAATCATATTTTCTCTGCCAACTGAGCCAAGAGCAATTAGCAAAAGCACTCTTCCCGATAGGCGATTTAGAAAAGTCTGAAGTTAGAAAAATTGCGGCCTCACAAGGATTAGTAACCGCGGCAAAGAAGGATTCACAAGGTCTTTGTTTTGTTGGTAAAATATCCTTACCCATCTTCTTGCAACAACAATTAAAGCAAAAGACTGGTCCAATCATTGAAATCCCCGCAAACAACAACATGCTCACTGAATACCACAAAGCGGAAATCACCAAAGAAAATTTAAACGTGTTTTCGGCTCCATTCCAATTCACCCCAGAAGAAGGAATAAAAGTGGGTGATCACCAAGGAGCACATTATTACACAATTGGCCAAAGAAAAGGATTACATATCGGAGGCAGACCTGAGCCTAGTTTCGTTATAAGCATAGATACAGCAAAAAATATTGTTTATACCGGACAAACAGACGCACACCCTGGGTTAAATCGCTCGGTTTTATTACTTGATAAAATACAATTGAATTGGCTCAATAAACACTACGAACTATTGGCAGATAAAGAAATAGAAGTTCTTGCGCGCATCAGATACCGTCAACCTCTACAAAAAGCAAAACTCATTCGAAAATCGAATGAGTTTTACTTACTATTTAATCAACCACAAAAAGGAATAGCACCCGGACAGTTCGCTACTTGGTATATTAAAGACGAACTTGTGGGGTCCTCAGTTATTATTTCTTAATTCATTACAGCACTAAAGAAAACAGAATTCCGTTGATCTTCAATATTTTCTACATTCTTCAATGTATCTAGCAATGATGCAACTTCAAAGACGCTTAACTTACTTTTGGTTCCAAGCTCTCTGTGTTTTGAAAGTTTCAATTGTGCATTTCTTGCAACTTTATTTCTAAGGGAATTCATGTAGATTGTCATCGTGTTTGTTTTCGGCATGTTACGTTTTTGAATCAATGAATGTTTCACTTTTAACATAAAAAAATATTTATCTATTGAAAATCAAAGAATTAAATACTTCTATTTAAATCCAAAACCACCAAGCTAATGAGATTTTCTTTTAAAATCATTGTGTATATTTGCAATCTACATGAAATTCATTTGGTTTATTTTCACCTTATTTTTATTAATCCAACTTACTGGATGCAGTGAAAACGAGGCAAATACTGAAGAATATAACAAAGATATTTCAGATCAAAATAATGTAGAAATTCCAGACAGTATAAAAAAAGATTTTGATAAACATTTAACGTATACGTTGCAAGGTATATTTCAGTTAAACCCTCAAGAAAATTATACAAAAACTATTTTAGAAACGGATTACAATGGAGATGGGATCGTCGATAAAATAATTACAATTAATCGTTTGGAAAAAGCCAATTTGGATCTAAAAAACGATGATAATCCTGCGAAAATGCTGGAAATGGGTCAAATGGGTAATTATAATCATTTCATTCTTTACAATGGAAAAGATAGTTCTTTCTTCTCGCCTGTATTGGTTCCTTCCTCTCCATATTTGGGACTTGAGGTTACAAGTATTAATTTAAAAAATAATCTCAAAAGTGAAATACAAGTTGACTATAGAATTCGAAATGCGGCTTATCGTTCGATATACACCATACGAAACAATCAAGCGAAAATGATTTTTCAATGGAAGTTGTTTGATGGATTAGGATCAGAAGAAGATGAAGCGTACCACATTGAAATTGCTCAAACCGGTAAAACCTCTGAATTTAAGGATCTTATCATTTACAAGGCTGAATTAGAAAAATTACCTAAAAATGAGAGCCCAAATACATTTAAACCTAAAGTAAGCAAAAAAGAAGGCGTTTTTACAACATTTTTCTACTTAGAAAAAGAAGGAAAGTACTTTACCTTGCCTAAAAATTAATTCACCTAAGACATGAATAAAATTTGCCCAAGTAAATGCCCATCACTTATCGCTAGTGGAAATGCGGTCGTTTTAGACATTCGAGAGTCATTCGAATATGACCAAGCTCACATTGAATCACTGCACATTCCAATGGCCGAGGTAGTTGAACACATAGAAAATTTAAAAAAATATCCTCAAATAATCGTCATGTGCCAATCAGGTAAGCGCGCAGAAGCGATGGTGAATTTTCTCGAAACAGAATTTAATTTAACTAATCTTTTACTTATGGAAGGTGGGATATTAGGATGGAAAGAAAAAGTTGACAGTTCATTAAAAATAGACTAACACATGATTGAATTATTTAAACATATCGTAGAACTAGATTTTGATTGGCTATTCACCCACTATGGAACTGCAATCTATGTTGTACTTTTTGCCATCATCTTTATTGAAACGGGTGTTGTTGCCATGCCATTTTTACCAGGAGACTCCTTGTTGTTCACCGCGGGACTTTTCTGTAAATCGGGGCATATGGAATTAATTTTATTACTGCCTTTGTTATTTATGGCCGCAGTGATTGGCGACAATACAAATTATTGGATAGGCCGTAAACTTGGACTTCGTGTCTTTTCCTACACCATCCGAGGACGTCAACTCGTAAAAAAAGAATACCTTGATCAAACAGAACAATTTTTTGAGAAAAATGGAACAAAAGCCATTATAATGGCGCGTTTTGTTCCGTTGGTGCGAACCTTTGCGCCATTCGCGGCAGGTGTTGGAAAAATGAACTACAAAACATTTATCACCTATGATATTTTAGGAGGTTTTCTATGGGTTTTTAGCTTAACAATAGCAGGTTATGCGTTGGGAGAAATTACTTGGATTAAAGAACATATAGATTTGGTTTGTTTAGGTATAATTTTCTTGTCTGTCTTGCCAATTTTGATTAAATTGGTTGCCAATAGACTTAAATAAAAATGAAAAAAGCCTACATAGTTTCAGGATATCGCTCAGCAGTTGGTAAAGCAGGCAAAGGAGGATTTAGGTTTTATAGACCTGACGATTTGGCTGCTCGAGTAATTGAACACCTCATTCAATCTGTCCCTAACCTTGATCCAGAACAAATTGATGACGTCATTGTAGGCAATGCAACACCAGAGGCCGAACAAGGATTAAATATGGGTCGAATGATTTCTCTTTTTGGTTTAAAAACTGAAAAAGTACCTGGCATGACCGTGAACAGATATTGTGCTTCGGGACTTGAAACAATTGCAATTGCTCAAGCAAAAATTGAGGCCGGAATGGCAGATTGCATAATCGCTGGTGGAGCAGAATCGATGTCTGTAATGGCAATGGGTGGATGGAGAATCGTTCCAAATCCTACCGAAAGTAAAAAAAATCCAACTTATTATTGGGGAATGGGGTTGACAGCAGAAGCTGTCGCTAAAGACTACAATATTAGTCGCGAGGCACAAGATATTTTCGCACTTTCGTCACATGAAAAAGCATTAGATGCTATTGCGAACGGAAGATTCAACGAAGATATTGTTCCCATTGAGATAGAACATATCTTTCTTGATGAAAATGAGAAACGGCAGGTAAAAAAATATACTGTTGATACAGATGAAGGTCCGCGCAAAAGTACTATTGAAGGTCTTTCAAAATTAAAGCCAGTCTTTTCATCAAATGGCTCAGTAACAGCAGGTAATAGTTCTCAAACTTCTGATGGTGCTGCTTTTGTGTTGGTAATGTCTGAAGATCTTGTTAAAAATTTAAACCTTGAACCGATTGCAAGATTGGCATCCTATGCAACTGTTGGAGTTGAACCTAGGATTATGGGAATTGGCCCAGTAGAAGCCATACCAAAAGCTATTAAAGCAGCAGGTCTTAAAAAGCAAGATATAGACCTATTCGAATTGAACGAAGCATTTGCGTCACAATCATTAGCAGTTATAAGGGAAACCGGAATTAATCCTGAAATCGTCAATGTAAATGGAGGAGCAATTGCTCTAGGTCACCCACTTGGATGCACCGGTGCAAAATTAACCGTACAATTAGTCAACGAATTAAAAAGGAGAAAACAACGCTACGGAATTGTTACCATGTGCGTTGGAACAGGGCAAGGAGCAGCAGGAGTTTTTGAAAGACTTTAATAATACATTTGACATACTTCTTGATAAAAGTCGATGCGAATCAACTAATTACAGTTAAAAAAGATGTAAATTTGATAACCTTATTCCAATGGAAATATGTTTATGAAAACTATTAATTCTCTTTGCATTCTATTCTTTTCATTCAGTCTTTTCTCCCAATCATCTTGCGAAAACGCGGACTTTGAACTAGGTAATTTTGCCAATTGGCAAGGACAGACGGGTTCTTGTTGTAATATTTCGACGCCAACGAACGGCATAGTGAATGGACAACATACGATAATGACAGGAACAGGTACCGATCCATATTCGTGTGGAAATGTTCCCGTAGTAGCCCCGGGAAGCACCTATTCAGCAAGATTAGGTAATGATGGTAGCGGATATGGCGCTGAAAGACTTCGATATACCTTTACCATCACACCAACGAATACCTTGATCATATACAAATATGCCGTTATTCTTGAAGACCCATCTCATCCTCCAGGTGACCAACCTCGGTTTGAAGCAAAATTATTGAATCAAAATGGTGGAGTAATACCATGCACCTATTATTACGTCGCTGCAGGCCCTGGTTCTGGATTTCAAAATTGTGGAGGGGTTCAATATAAAAACTGGACGACAATTGGCGTCGATGTTTCTGCATATATTGGGCAAAATGTAACTATTGATTTTGCTACAGGAGATTGTGGTCAGGGTGCTCCTTTTGTTATTGATTCTAGATATTGCGAAGTGCAAAATGGTATAAACGTAGCCATTCTTTCTGCTCCTGCTGGGTTTCAAAGTTACCAATGGAGCAATGGTGCTACAGGAAATTCTACTGTTGTGGTTAATCCACAGCAAGGTCAGGTAATTACTTGTCAAATTACCTCAGTTAATGGTTGTATTGCCAACCTTCAGGCTATTCTAACCCCTTCAGATGCACAAGCTTCGTTTATCCCTGAATCCGTTTGCGCAGGAGATACAGTGAATCTTGTTAATACAAGTATTTACGAAAATGCTGTACAAGATAGTATTCATTGGACCTCATCTGATGGATACACTTCCAATGATCTGGCATTTGAGCATGTGTTCTCTGCACCTGGAACTTACCAAATTGAGTTGTTTGTTGAATCTGATGCGGGTTGTGTCGACTCAATAACTCAGACAATCAACGTATTTGAATTACCGGTCGCAGATATTTCATCAAGTGATGCCTGTGTTGGTCAAAGTACCTATTTAACAAGTATTTCGTCTATTTCTGATAATTCGGTTCTCTCCAATACTTGGACAATTAATGGACTTAATACCAGCGGTAATACAGCTGTTCTTCCTACGACTTTCGCAGATACTATCGCAATTCAATTAATTTCAACATCTCAAAATAATTGTAGCGACACAGTTATTGAGAGCTTTATCGTATACGACAATCCAATAGCAGGTTTCGAATATAGTGAGGTTTGTGCCAATTCACCCATGATATTCAGTGATACCTCGTTAGTTTTTTCTAATCAAAACACATATAGTTGGTTATATAATTCACAAGAAATAGGAACAAACGCCAACCTCTCTTACACGTTTGCAAATTCTGGAAATAACAGTGTAACATTAATCGTATCAGATGAATATACATTTGTCAGTTGCAGCGATACAATAACACATACCTTTTTAGTTCATGGGTTGCCCGAAATTGCCTATAGTGGAGATACCACAGAATGTGAAGATATTTCATTTAGCTTCACCAACAACTCATCAAATCCTACAGGTGAACCCTTAAGCTATGAATGGTTCGTTGGAAATAGTCCAGTTGCAAACACGACAAATTTAACATACAAAATAAACGACGATGGAATTTATCCAATTGGTTTAACTGCTACTTCTTCGTTCGGATGTGTTACGGATACAAGTTTTAATATGTACATTTATCCAACTCCTGAAGCACCAATATTAGCAGTTTCAAGCCCAATTTGCCCAGGAGACCCAATTACCTTCTCTGCTGAAGCAGAAGCAAACAGTGTCATAACTTGGTCCGGCCCACAACAATATCAAGGCAATGAATTTTCGTTTACAATGCCTATTGAAATTGATCAAATGGGATATTATAATGCTTTTATTACTTCACAATATGGTTGTATATCTGAAAACGATTCTATTTTGGCTACGATTTTACACATTTACGATTTCGATGATTTTGATTTTCCGAATGTTATTACAGCAAACAACGATGGCGTAAATGATGAATTAAACTTATATGAGTATTTCAAAACATGTGAAGAATACACACTATATATATACAATAGATGGGGAAATAAACTTTTTGAACAAACCTTATATTCCGCACAATTTAAGGGTGAAACTATGACCGGTGATGCGTTAGAGGAGGGTGTCTATTTTTACAAACTTGTTGTTCGCGATGCCGAAGAAGATAAATCTGTAAAGCATGGATTTATTCATGTGGTAAAGTAACCTACAAGGATTCTTGGAATTCTTTCTTAATATAATCCAAGGAAACATCAAGTGTTAGCTGATCTAATTGGGCGAGCATTTCAAAAATTTTCATTGAAAGCTCGAGAGATGTCGATGAATCTGACAATTGATCACCAGCTAAATTTATAATACGCACCACGTCTTCTCGTGACTTTTTCATCATATCCCATGCTGTCGGAGAAATGAAAAGTTGTTGCGCAACATTATGATCATATTCTTCCCTAATTGATTTCAACATTTCAGCCTGAAAAACACGAGCAGGCATACCTGGCTTGTTTAAACGTAAAACCAAGCTGTTTGGGTGTATTCTTTCTAAAAACAATATGGCTCGTTGATACGCCTCGAAACGACTTGGTAAAAAATACTCCTGACGCTGTTTCTTTAATTCAATTTGTAAATACTTTATTTCCCGAGCTTCTGCTTTTTTAAGAAATGAATTTACAACCCACACAATGCTTAAAAGAGCGATTATCAACACCACCAAAATTAGCTGATCCATAGTTACATTTTTTTACAAAGATAGAGTGAAGTAAAAAGATAATGTCACTTTTTGACTGACATTACCCAAAGCTTTTTAAATTTACCACAAAAGAAAATGTCGCAAACCCTAATCATAAGTGTTCTTGCCGCCTATTTCGGTGTATTGATACTGATTTCTTATCTGACATCACGCAATGCAAGTTCCGATACTTTTTTCACGGGTGATCGACAAAGCCCTTGGTATTTAGTGGCGTTTGGGATGATTGGGGCTTCCCTATCAGGAGTAACATTTATCTCAGTACCAGGAAAGGTCATAAATGACGGAATGGCCTATTTTCAAGTGGTACTTGGCTATGTTTTGGGTTATGTCGTGATTGCGCAAATTCTCATGCCAATTTATTACCAATTGAATGTAACGTCAATCTATGAGTTTCTAGAAAAAAGGCTCGGCTTAGTAAGTTATAAAACTGGCGCAGCATTTTTTATTTTATCAAGAACATTAGGCTCAGCAATACGTTTGTACCTAGCCACTGTAGTTTTACAATTATTTCTTTTTGATGACCTAGGAGTTCCCTATTGGCTTACTGCATGTATCACGATTCTGCTCATTTGGGTATATACGTTTAAAGGGGGAATTAAAACAATTGTTTATACAGACACCTTTCAAACCTTTTTTCTAATTAGTGCTGTTGTTATCTGTACGATTATAGTGGCTAATTCACTAAGCCTAGATTTATTCGGTTTATGGGAAAGGATTAGCGAAACAAAAACATCCCAAGGGCATTCAATGACTCGCATTTTTGTATTTGACGACCCAAATGCGAAAAACTATTTTTGGAAACACTTTTTTGGAGGTATGTTTTTAACCATTGCTATGACCGGTTTAGATCAAGATTTAATGCAGAAAAATCTTACATGTAAAAATATCAATGACGCTAAAAAAAATATGTACTCATTCACAAGTATACTACTTTTTACTAATTTGCTTTTCTTGATCTTAGGAGGTGCGCTCTATGTATTTGCCTTTACTGAAGGGATTGCGCTTCCTACTAAAACCGACCACACATTTCCTACCCTAGCGTTAGATCATTTTGGCACTGTTGCGGGAATTTTCTTTCTTCTAGGAATTACTGCCTCCTCGTATGCCTCAGCAGACAGCGCACTTGCGGCTTTAACTACCGGATTTTGCATTGATTTTTTAAACTTTAAACATCGAAATGAAGCCAATAAAAAAAGACTCATGTTGTACGTACACATTGCATTCTCGGTTCTTTTTTTACTGATTATATTAGGAACGAATTGGTATATTATAAACAATCCAAAAACCGATATTATTGACATTATATTGACTCTTGCATCATATACCTATGGACCTTTAATTGGACTTTTTGCCTTCGGAATATTTACAAAAAAGACCGTGCGTTTTCATTGGATCGTGCCGGTGATTTGCTTGATTATCCCTATCGCCTGTTACACCCTAGACAAAAATTCTAGTTGGATTTTTGGCGAGTATAAGTTTGGCTACGAAATGTTGATAATCAATGGCGCTCTTACTTTTTTGTGTTTGTATTTATTTTCGGCTCGATCTAAAACCAATGCTCATGTTACGTATTAATCTTCACGACAACGGACAACACCTTACCTTTGCTCCACTAACACTGACTAGACCTGTAGGTGGCCTTAGGATAGGAATTTTAACCAACGAAGAGCGATGGAAATTAGTTTCAACAACGAGTGAAATTGGCTTTACAACCGAAGATTACTTACAAAAAAGATTCCCAAAACTTGAGGATGCCATTGAACTTAATGCGTGTATTTTGGCTACTCCAGCCCTTGCGAATGAGTTGATAAATTTGGAGAATAACACCATGTTAGTTCAAGACAATCTGTGGATAGCTACAAAAGGTACGGGAGAAACAAAGAAACAATATTCATCCGAACCCCTAATTTGGTTAACTGCAAGATGGGAACTTTACGCTAAAAACCATGAGGCACTTCATTTAGATTACGCGTTGGTTACAAAAAATAGGATTTCGCAAAAATTAAGTGAAACAAATCGGCTAATTGGCCCCTCTGAACTACTTTTTATTGAAGAAGGGGCAATTGTAGAAGGAGCTACGATAAATACCAAATCTGGACCTGTATATATTGGTAAGCAGGCAGAAGTTATGGAAGGAACATTGATTCGTGGGGCATTAGCCCTGTGTGAGCATGCAAGTCTTAAATTAGGCACAAAAATTTACGGAGCAACTACCATTGGACCTTATTGTAAAGTCGGTGGAGAAGTTAATAATGTTATTTTTCAGTCATATTCAAACAAAGGTCATGATGGATTTTTAGGTAATTCCATGATTGGTGAATGGTGCAATTTGGGAGCCGACACGAACACTTCCAACCTAAAAAACAACTACGGAAACGTTAGTACCTATAGTTATACTTCTTCAAAAGAAATAGAGACCAACATGCAATTTATGGGCTTGGCCATGGGAGATCATTCCAAATGTGGGATCAACACTATGTTTAATACAGCAACCGTTGTTGGTGTTTCATGTAATATTTTCGGGAGTGATTTTCCTGCGAAATACGTTCCTTCGTTTTCATGGGGAGGTACTGCCTGCGTGCCTTTCAAATTTAGTAAAGCAATTGAATTTGCAAACAATATGATGAACAGAAGAGGACTTCAATTAACTCAAGAAGAAATAGAGATACTTGCATTTATTGAGTCGTCGAAAACGCACTAACCTATGTAGAGTCGGATAATCATTAGCATAAGAATTATTCCTGCGTAAATGGCAAAAACATCCCAATAATTTTTCATAAAATTCACTAACGAAAAAGACTTTTTATTATTCTTTGCCTTTAGGGGTTTTTCTGATTCAAAACTCTGTTTAATTGGCTCTTTTGGCTTCTGCTCTATTGTAGGTTTTTCTTTAACTGGTTGCTGTTCTTGTTTTTTGGGTAGTACTCTTTGCCAATCAATTAAAATATTTTCGGCTATTTTCAACACGTCACCCTCTTTTAATAAAAGAGGCTCATTAACTCTCTTTCCATTTACAAATGAACCATTCATCGAATTAAGATCAGTCAAAAAAACATTACCATCAGCATCTACGAATAATTCCGCATGATACCTGTTCACTGTTTGATGGGCACAAACAATATGATTGTCTTCTGAACGTCCAATTTTAATTACCTTTCCTTTGATTGCCATTACGCCATAAAGCTAGTAAAAATTCCTCAAGCCCGAAAGCAATTTATCACTATTCTATCGCACTAACTCGGGTCTAAATTCAAAATGCATAGTATCGTAATGTACCCATTTACCCCCCCAAACAAAACCATACTTTTCAAAGATTTCAACTAATTCATAGGGTATAGAATTTCGGTATGCAATTTTTTTTGTTTCATCGGTGCATGAACAATCCCATTGCCAATAATTAGAATGGGCAACATTTATGTCGATGGTTATGCCAAAAGAATGAGCACTTAATCTATTAGTGCCAGAGATTTTACGCCAATTAAATGTGCCCCCGACACTTGTCAAGTACTTTTTCCACTCAGGATGTTTGTCTAAAGCCGCGGAAACTTTACGCAAGGAATCTGCTACACCGCATTTTTTTGTCACTTGAATCCGCTGATTTACAAAAGATGGACACCATGCGATTGACACCAAATTTTTTTGTACTTCAGCTGCCGAAAAACCATAGACGTTTTTGAAAAACGCTTCGTTTCTAATTCTTGCTGCATCTGTATTTAACGCAGAATTCTTTGTTTGATTATAAACAAAATGAAACTGATCCTCTAGATCCGGACTTTCCAACAGCTGTTTAGTGTCTTTTATTTTTTTATCATCAAAAACAATTGATTTTCCGTTTTTAAAAAACACCTTATTTTCCTTGATACTATCAATTGCATCGCGATAGTAGACTAACAACTTCGTTTCTTGAACTGTTCGCTGTTCAATATGAAAACCCGATAATTTTTCATTTGAGGGGGAATTTGACGCACTTAATGAATCCTGACCTGCACAAGAGCTTAAACAACAAATGATCAGTACTTTAACGAAAAAGTGAATGGGTTCTATTCGCAATTTGAATTATATGCTCCTTGGGTAAATATTCGGGGATTGGCCTTTGGGTATTCTTTACCAATACAATAATACCACATATCTGTTGAAAAGGCTCCGCTTGCCTCAATCTGCCAATTACCTTTGGAATTTTTAACAAATAAAGCCTGAGCGTGACAACAATCGAAATCATCTCCAGGCATAATAAGTTGTTTACCGCTTGTTTTAGATTGTGCTGTTGCTTCTAGCCAAGCATAATTACCTGAAACTAAAAAATGATTCACGACGAATACTACATCTTGATTAATTTCTTTTTTTACCTCAGCTCTTAACAAATCTAGCATGGCAGTTCTGGAAGTAGCATTTGTACTTGTTTTCTTTTTAAAATCCAAAACGGATTGCGCGTTAACAGAAAAAATAGCTGTTAGAATAAAAAAAAGCATGGCATATCGCATATCAGTAATTTTACACTAAGATATAATTATTTTCCCATATGCATTAATTCTTTATTTTCTTGGCTGCAAATTCAATTATTATTCCAATTGTCGGCTGAACTATTCCTGATTCATTCTCTACCTCCTTCAATAAATAACGACTGGAGTCATTAGGATCTACCACATAATTACCTGAAGCATCTGTTACCGCTAAATAGTTTGGCGCCAATTTGGCTTTATAACCATATGCATTCTGAATATCAAGGTAAAAATTTAGTGAGAATTTCTCTAAAAAAATCTTCTTATCCACACGAATATTCAACTGATGAAAATTTGATTCCCGTCGGGTATTCAGCTGACTGTAATCAGGGAAAGCAAAACCATTGATTTCCCAATTTTGGATTAGTGATGAATTCGCAACATCTGCTGGTGTATAGGGCGAACCTCCTGAAAATAACCACCTAAACCCTACTTCCCAACCTTTTTTGAAACGTTTCCCACCTGTTAGAGAAACAATATTTCGACTATCCCAAGCAGTTGGCACAAATACATTGTTTTTATCTTGAAATTCTGAACGAACATACGTGTATGCCAAAACAGCATAAAAACCTTTAAATAATTTTTGTTGATATAAAAATTCTAATCCATAAGTTCTACCTCTAGAATTGGATCGAATTTCTTCATTTCCGACCACGCCAAAATCTGAACCGATATTTGCTAAACACAACGAATCTTTAATAGAAAATGGATAACGATCATATTTTTTATAGAATCCCTCTAAGGTAAAACGTGAATTGATTTTTGTCAAGAATTCTCCTCCAATTACAAAATGATCGGCTCTTATATACTTTACATAATCGTTATTTACTAATTCTCCTGCTGCATTTCGATATCCCAGTATGGTATAAGATGGCAATTGGTGGTATCTTGCAACATTCGCATTTATTGCCCATTGAGGCGTAATTCTGTAGCTAATAGAAATTGATGGAGATAGTTGATCCGTTGGATTCAACATCAATTTGGAGTAATTTGAAATGTCACTTCTGAGTCCTGCAGATAAATTTAATCGCTCATCAAACAAGGAACGATTTACTTGTCCAAACATAGCAAATTTACTCATGAATAGATTAGAAGTAAAATCAATTAATACAGGCAAACCTTGAAAGGTAATATTGTTATAAGTTGAATTAAAGTAGCGCGCGTACTCATACCCTATTCCTGCGTTCACTCGCCACCCGTTTTTATTGTATGTATGCTCAAAACGAAATTTATTTTCTGCTTCAAAAGAAGTATAATCTTGTAAAAGACTATCCGGCACTTCCACCAATCCACGGTATCGGTATGCCCGGTTATTTAACATATTTCGACTAACAACAACGTTCTGAAAAGAGTGCTTAGCGAAATGGGTGTAATTTATTCCTACAGTATAATTCCATTGATTTTGAATAGGTAAATTATTGATGATATAATTGTTAAATTCTATTGTATTCGAATCACTTTTAGCTATTGATTCATTTACCTTTTGATTCAACTGAAACTGGTCAATTGCTCCCAAACCAATAAAGCTGATTTTGTTTTTGTCGTTAATTTTATAATTAACCTTGTACTGAAAGTCGTTGTATGTTGGTAAAATTGGCAATTTAAGCGCCGCAAAAAGAAACTGCAAATAAGATCGTCTAGCAGAAAAAATGAAGTCTGATTTTTTACCAATCGGACCATCAAACGTTAACGCTGCATCACTTGATCCCAAGGCGAAATTGGTGATTAATGCATCTGGATTTCCGTCCTTTTGTTTGAACGATAAAACAGAACTTAACCCATTGGCTCTATTTGATGGAAAAGCTCCTGAATAAAAATCCACTTCGCGTATAAAATTAACATTCAACAAGCCGACCGGACCACCGCTACTACCCTGCGTTGCAAAATGGTTGATATTTGGAACCTCTATCCCATCTAAGTAAAATTTATTTTCTCCGGGTGATCCACCACGAATGATAATGTCGTTTCTGAAAGTAGCCCGGGAGGCAACACCCGGTAAAGCCGCTATCACCTTACTAACATCACGATTTGCACCGGGTAAACGCTCTATTTCGGTAGCGTTTAGTGTTTTCAACGAAACAGGAGATTCTACCTTGCGCACAAAGGACGAAGCTTTCACAGTTACCTGTCCTTTTTCTTTGATTATTTCTTCTAAATTAAAATCTAAATCTACCGTCCGTGCATTCGTGACAGTAATTTCATTGATAATTAACTCTTTGAATCCTGAAGCACTGGCTTTAAACGCATAAATACCGGGTTTTAATCCTGAAATTTGATAACTTCCGTCATCAAGAGAAGTTGTTCCTTTTTGCTGATCAACTACTTGTATTTTGGCAAACTCAACTGGTTTGTTATTGGTAGCATTCAATACTTTTCCCTTTACGGTACCCGATTGAGAAAATGAAGCGAAAGTAATAATTATTAAAAGGAATGTATATGTTAATTTCATTACGTTATTTTTAATTCAAACAACGTTGACTGAAAAAAGTTCTATAATCAAATAAGAATATCATAGCACCATTATTCAATTGGAGGAAAAACTATCTCTAGCTGATTAGATTAAATTCTTCCATGCCACAACATTTTCGATCAATTGCCTACCGTGTTGTGTTAATATAGATTCTGGATGAAATTGAACACCCATGATCCTTTTTTCATAACATTCGAGAGACATTGCCACTCCCTCTGCGGAATAAGACGTTAAGTATTCCGTAGGAATGTCTTCAAGCTTCCAACTGTGATAAAGCCCAACGGATATGGTATTTTTTATCCCTTGAAACAACTTACTTTTAGGAGACACCCATGTTAATTCTGTTGATACACCATGTTTCACAACATGTTGATTTACTAGTTGAGCACCTAAGCTAATTCCCAGTGCTTGAAAACCGAGACAAACGCCAAAAATTGGAATGCTATTTTCTATGCAAATAGTAATGCAATCAAAAAGATTTTCCTTCTCATTTGGAAGACCAGGACCAGGAGAAAGAACAACTAATGAATACTTTTCCAACCTTTCGAGAATTAATTGGTCATGGAATACAATTTCTACATGCTCACCAGCGTTTTCAAAATAATGCACCAGGTTATAAGTAAAAGAATCATAAAAATCAACAACCAAGACCATCTCTTCTTAAAATTTGGTTACTTTGCAAATGTAAAATAAAACGCTAGATGAAAAGAGCAATTTCAATTCCAAATGCACCGGCACCAGTAGGACCATATAGTCAAGCCATTCTGTCTGGCAATATGCTATTTATCAGTGGGCAGATTCCATTAAATCCAGAAAATGGTCAACTTCAAGTGGCATCTATTGAAGAGTCGACGCATCAGGTTATGAAAAATATTCAATCCTTATTAACTGCCGCAGGATTTAATTTTAGCCAAGTGGTCAAGTGCAGTATTTTCTTGAAAGACCTAAACGATTTTTCTACCGTCAACAACATTTACGCGTCATATTTCTCAGAGATACCGCCAGCACGAGAAACTGTTGAGGTGTCTCGATTACCCTTAAATGTGCCTATTGAAATATCTTGCATTGCAGTGAACGATTAAATCATGGCAAACAAGAACATGGTAGATTTAAGTATTGTCATTGTCAATTACAATGTCTGCTATTTTCTTGAGCAATGTTTAAGTTCAGTTAACGCTTCAATCGGCGACTTCAGAATGGAGGTTTTTGTTGTTGACAATAATAGCGTAGACGACTCCATGCTGATGGTTAAAGAAAAATTTCCATGGGTAATTTGTATTGAAAACAAGGAAAATCTGGGTTTTTCAAAAGCCAATAATCAAGCCATTCAGGCGGCAAAAGGCAGGTACGTTTTATTACTCAATCCCGATACAGTTGTAGAAGAAGACACTTTGTTTAAATGCATTGAATTCATGGACAACCATTCTAATGCAGGAGGTTTAGGTGTAAGAATGCTCGATGGAAAAGGAAACTTCTTGCCTGAATCAAAACGCGGATTACCTTCACCAAAAGTCGCCTTTTATAAAATATTTGGTCTCTCAAAATTTTTCAAAAATTCTAAAAAATTCAATTATTACCATCTAGGACATTTGAGTGAATTTGAAACGAATAAAATAGATATTTTAAGTGGTGCCTTTATGTTTATGCGGACAGAAGCCCTCGATAAAGTTGGTCTTTTAGATGAATCGTTTTTTATGTACGGAGAGGATATTGATTTATCTTATCGCTTACTTCTTGACGGGTATGATAATTATTATTTTCCTGAAACTAAAATAATTCACTATAAAGGAGAAAGTACGAAAAAAAGTTCCGTAAACTATGTATTTGTTTTCTACCGTGCAATGATCATTTTTGCAAAAAAACACTTTACTCAAAAGAATGCAAGTTTGTTTTCCTTAGCGATTAATTCGGCAATTTATTTACGTGCAGGTGCCGCAATATTTAATCGATTCATTAAAAAGACAACCCTACCCGCATTGGACTTTTTATTCACGCTGATTGGTCTAGAAATACTGACACATCAATGGAAAATAAGGGATATTCACTTTACCGAATGGGCGCATCAAATTCAAATACCATCTTATGCATTTATTTGGGTTTTTTGCGCTTATTTAGTTGGCACCTACGATAAAGGCACCAATAGACATCTTATATGGAAAAGCGGATTAATAGGTACACTTTTTATCTTGATCATATATGCTCTACTGCCCAAGGATCTTCAATTTTCTAGACTTTTTATTTTAGTTGGAGTGCTCTGGAATGTAAGCCAATATTACCTCATACGCATCATACATAATTTATATAAAAATCATCGTTTCGGTCTACCTGTATCGGTTCAAAAGCGATTTGCAATATTAGGTTCAACATCAGAACATTCACGCATTGAAAAGTTATTGCTTTCTACCTATTCCAACATCGAAAGCATCTTGTTCTTAGAAGTTAAAACTGAAAACACTCAAGCAAAAAAATTGGAGGAAATAATCAAAATTTATAAAATAAACGAGCTTATTTTTTCTGCCAAGGATTTGGCAACCAAGGATATCATTCACTTAATGTCTTCCATAAATACGTATGACGTTGATTTTAAAATCGCTCAACCAGAAACAGATTATTTGATAGGTAGTAATTCCATAGATTCTGCAGGTGATTTATACATTTTACAGGTTAATTTATTAATGCGCCCTGAAAATCGAAGATCAAAGCGACTTTTTGATTTTGCTTTTAGTGCGTTCGTTCTCGTATTCTTTCCTTTCATGTATCTTCTTCAAAACAATAGAACTAGCTTTTTTACAAATCTTTGGGAAGTATTAATTGGAAACAAAACATGGGTAGGCGCAGCAATTGAGAAAAAAAATAGTTACATCAAACCCGGAATCATTTCTCCTATACAGCTAACGGATGAACTTGCAAAGGAAGATTTTCAAAAAATTAATCTTTTGTATGCTAAAAATTACTCGCTCCTTTTCGATTTACAATGTGTATTGAGAAATTGGCAATCATTAGGCAAATAAGCCAAAAAACCCGTTTTTTTTCGAAGTTTTAACGTATATTTGCCTCGCAAAATTAATAGTATGGGGCAGATTGAAATTCGTTTACCTAAAATGGGGGAAAGTGTTACGGAAGCGACAATTACCAATTGGTTAAAAAATATTGGTGATAGCGTTGCTGCGGATGAACCTCTTGTAGAAGTGGCGACTGACAAGGTGGACAATGAATTGCCTTCCGAAGCGTCCGGAATTTTGGTTCAACGACTTTATGAAAAAGATCAAGTTGCGAAAGTTGGTGATGTTATTGCGATTCTGTCGACAGATGGTTCGAACCCTTCCGTTGTTGAAACCAAGACCTCAGTTGTCGAGGAGAAAGGAGCTTCCATTTCTCAGGAATTAGCGAATAACCATTCGAATTCCCATGAAAATGAAACAAGTATTAATGTAACCGCACAAAAAATTACAAAAAGTGGAGAAAATGGCAGATTCTTTTCCCCTTTAGTTCGTTCCATTGCAGAAAAAGAACATGTTTCCATAGAAGAATTGAATACAATTAAAGGTTCAGGAATGGATGGCAGAGTCACCAAATCTGACTTATTAAACTATCTTTCTACAAAAAATAAAAAAACTTCACCCACTGAAGTGTCAAGTGCAATACCACAAACAAGTGTCGCCAGTTCACCTGTAATCACCTCCTCAACTACGATAAAGGAGCCAATCGTCATTGCAAACCCAGGTGACGAAATTATAGAAATGGACCGTATGCGCAAATTGATAGCTGAGCACATGGTTATGTCTAAACATGTATCCCCTCATGTTACCTCTTATGTAGAAGCGGATGTGACAAATATTGTGTTATGGAGAAATAAAATCAAAAAGAAATTCCAAGATCGGGAAGGCGAAAACATCACCTTTACCCCTATATTAATTGAAGCTATTGCAAAAGCAATTAAAGATTTCCCAATGATCAATGTCTCGGTCTCTGGAACAAATATTATCAAACGAAAAGACATCAACATAGGGATGGCCACAGCACTTCCTACAGGAAACTTAATTGTTCCGGTAATTAAAAATGCTGATCAATTGAACTTGGTTGGACTCACAAAAGCGGTGAATGAATTAGCGAATAACGCGAGAAACAACAAATTAAAACCTGAAGATATTCAAGGTGGTACGTACACGGTAACCAACGTGGGGTCATTCGGAAATGTTATGGGAACTCCAATTATTAATCAACCACAAGCTGCTATTTTAGCACTTGGTGCAATAAGAAAAATACCGGCGGTTATAGAAACTCCCGCTGGCGATTTCATTGGCATTCGTCACAAAATGTTCTTATCACACTCGTATGATCATCGCATTGTAGATGGTGCACTTGGAGGCCAATTCGTAAGAAAAGTTGCAGATTACCTCGAAGCTTTTGATTTAGATAGAGAAATTTAGTTATATTTAAAACCTACTACATACATTATACAACATGAATAAAATCAGCGCATTAGTCTTCTTACTTTTAACAGCGAATTTATCAAGAGCACAGTTTACAGAAACGGAAGTTCGAAATATGGCAAACCAAGCATCGGAACAAGAACTCGTTATTCAGTGCTCGCGGTATTTACAAGAGAATTTTTACCATTTTGCAGAAATAATCACAAACCGATTATTAGAACTTGATCCGGACAATGCAAACTACCATTACAGAAAAGGTTTTATTGTTTTAGGAATGAGAACCGATCATGAGGCTGCAATAAAGTATCTTAGTAAGGCGACGAAAAAAATTCAGAAAAACTATGACATGTATTCAAAAGCGGAAGACGCTGTTCCCGCAGATGTCTTTTTTCACCTTGGAAGAGCCTATCATCTTAATGAACAATTCGACAAAGCAGTTGAAAACTATAAACGATTTTTAGTTGAGACTGATAAACGGTCAGAATTAATTAAAGATGCTGAAAAAAGAATCATCCAATGTGATGTAGCTAAAAAATTAATGGCCGCTCCTCAAGATGTAAAAATTAAAAACTTGGGTACTAAAATTAATACGGAATATGCCGATTTTTCATCAACTATTTCAATTGATGGTCGTGCACTTTATTACACGTCAAGAAGACCATGGGAAAATGGTGAATCAAATAATTTCCGCGATCCTATGTTAAATCATTTTTCTGAAGACATTTACCAATCGACATTGAGTCCTTTTTATGAATGGAACCAACCTCAACGAATGAACATGTGCAAGCCTGAATTCAACGAAGCGACAGTTAGTGTGAGCATTGACGAAAGACGAGTTTATACATATAATGATAAATCGGGAATGGGAGATATTTATTATAGTCAATTGCTTGATGGAAAATTTGGACCAGTTACTCCTGTTGATGTAACTGACGTAAATACTCAAAAAAGATGGGAAACACATTACATGGTTTCCCCCGACGGAAACATGCGTTTTTTTGTGTCTGACAAAGAAAATGGAACCGGAAGAAGAGACATCTATTTCAGTGAGAATATTGATGGTACATGGACGAATCCCGCAAATATGAGTAATATTAATACAGAATGGGATGAAGATTCACCGTTTATGGGACTTGATAATAACACCTTGTATTTCTCAAGTAATGGTCCCAATTCTATGGGTGAATTTGATATTTTCATGACTGTGAGAGATGAAAATGGCATGTGGGGCGATCCTGTTAACATAGGATACCCAATCAATAGTGTTGGTGATGATATATTTTACACCCATACAGCTGATGGAAAAAAAGCATACTTTACCTCTTTTAGAAAAGGTGGTTTTGGGGAGAAAGATGTTTACGAGATTGCCCTTAACAATTCTTCTGTAAGAAATATCGCGTTTCTCAATGGTCAAATTATTCACTCTAAAGGAAAAACAATTCCAGAGGATTCATACGTGACAATCAAATGTATTAATTGTGCCGATCAGAATGAAAAACAAATTTTTGCGCGAATCAGCGATGGATTCTTTGGTTCAAAATTAATGAAGTGCAAAGAATATGAGCTTGCATATTACTATAACAATGGAACAAAAAATCCATACAGAGAGCGATTTACTACTAATTGTGATTTAGCTTATGAAGAAATCATCAAGAAGGTGCTTTTGGATGACGACAATAAGGTTATTATTCCATTCTTCACATACGATGTAATTGCGGCAGTTTCAGACAGAGATTCTAAAAAAGCAATTCAAGGAGCTAAAATTGAATTCAAAAACAATAAGGATAACTTGAATTACACTACAACTAGTAATGGCGAGTCGAAAACAGAACTAGGAAAAAACAAAACGTTCGGGGATGTACTGAATTACACGGTTACAGTATCTGCTCCAGGTTATTTGACACAATCAATTGAAATGAGCGACACTTTAGGTGCTGACTCCATACTGAGAAAAGAATTCGCTCTTATTCAAGATACGAGTGGAAAAGATCTGGGACCTTTCTTGATATTATATAACTTCGATAAATACGATATTCGTCCTGATGCAGTTGTCATCTTGAATAAAATTGTGAAGGTCATGAATGATAACCCGAGTTTAAAAATTGAATTGGGCTCACATACTGATTCAAGAGGTAATGATGCTTACAACAAAAAGCTCTCTGATAATCGTGCTAAATCTGCAAGAGATTACATAGCAAAAAGAATTTCAGATCCGAAGCGGATTTTGTATAAAGGTTATGGTGAAACAAAACTTAAAAACAAATGTGACGACGGAGTTAAATGTACACCTGCTGAACATCAAGAAAATAGGAGGACAGAATTTATTATCATCAAATAATCTGAAAAGCCCAATTCGTTGGGCTTTTTTATACCGTATGAATTTATCACTTAAAAAACCATTGTGTGTTATTGATTTAGAAGCTACAGGTCTTCAAATAACCACAGACAGAATTGTTCAAATTGCCATGTTGCGCATAGACCCAAATGGAGAACAACATGCGTTCAATGAACTAGTGAATCCACTCATGAATATCCCTGAAGAAATTGTTTTAATTCATGGTATTACCAATGAGATGGCCAAGAAAGCCAAAACATTCCAAGAGCTAGCAAAAGATGTAACTGAATTTATTGGGAACGCCGATTTGGTTGGATATAATTCGAATAAATTCGACATACCACTATTGGCTGAAGAACTACTTAGAACAGGAATTGAATATAACCTTTCCGATCGGAATTTCATTGACGTACAGAATATTTTTCATAAAATGGAACAGCGAACCCTTGCTGCTGCAGTTCAATTTTATTGTAATAAAACGCTTGAAGGCGCACATGACGCAATGAACGATGTACTTGCAACTTGGAATGTTTTTGAAGCTCAATTAAACAGATATGCTGAGTTATCCAAAGAAGTTCCCAAATTAGCAGAATTCTCTAGATCACACAACCATGAGATGGTTGATTTTGCAGGAAGATTAGCACGGAACGAGAGAAGTCAAGTGATCTATAACTTTGGTAAGCACAAGAATAAAACCATTGAAGAGGTATCTATTGCTGAACCGGGTTATTATGGCTGGATGTTGGAAGCAGATTTCCCGCTCCATACGAAGGCTTGCTTGAGAAAAGAAATGGAGAGAATTAAAGAGAAAAGAAAGAATGATCAAGAAGATGACCAATCATTGGAGGATAAATTAAAAGCACTTAAACAAAAATTTAGTCAAGGATGAAAATAATATGTATCGGAAGAAACTACGCAGATCACGCCAAGGAAATGAAAACTGCCTTGCCAACAGAACCTATTTTTTTCTTAAAACCTGATACAGCCTTGTATCGAGAGGGCACCTATTTTCTACCTAAATTCACCCAAGATCTTCATTACGAATGTGAAATTGTCGTAAAAATAGATAAGGTTGGAAAAAATATACCTATTGATTTTGCTCACAAATATTATTCACAATTTACCCTTGGCATTGATTTTACAGCGAGAGATATTCAGTCACTTTGCAAAGATAAAGGCCTACCGTGGGAAAAGGCCAAATCATTTGATAATTCAGCTCCAATAAGTGACCTTTGGTTAAATAAAGACGCGTACAATTTAACTGATATAACCTTTCAATTTTATCAAAACGGCGAATTAAGACAAGATGGTAAAACGAAAGAAATGATATTTTC
>JBIJBD010000063.1:0-13587 GCA_044345395.1 Crocinitomicaceae bacterium
ATGTTTCACAGTTTATTACTTTAAAGACAGGAGATCTTCTTTATACAGGAACACCAGCAGGAGTTGGCCCAGTAAAAATCGGCGATACATTAAGTGGGAAAATAGAAGGCATAAAAATGTTCGAATTGAAAATCGCTTAAAATTTAACAACCTTTACAACTTTACTCGATGATGATTCTTTAATAAAATACAACCCTGCAGGAAGTGCAGGTGTTATCCATGTATTTTTTCCTCCTGTTAATTTTGTACTAAAGACCTTTTCTCCAAAAGAATTAATAAGGTCAATATCAGTATCACGATCCATAGAAATCGTTAGAATATCAGTAAATGGATTCGGGTAAACCGTTAAATCGTTTATGTAACTTGCTTCTAGCCCAACTCCATCACTCTCACTATTCTCTAAGTGAAAAATCCCTCCTGCATCTTGACCTAAAAACAAATCTAATTTAGAATCATTATCGATGTCACAGACAAAAGGCGCCGAATAAGAACCAATATCTCGGGATAAAGCCAAAAAATCAGATGCTATAAGCTCAAATTGTTGACCTTCTTCTAAACTATCAGTTATATTTCGAAAAAAATATATGTTCCCATCAGCGGCCCCAGTAAGTAAATAGGTCGTGTCTGCATGATCAAAAAAATGAGGAACTAAATAACCGTCTGGTGTATCAGTAGCTACATCAATCAAACCAAGCGATGAATTTTTTAAAAGGAAGCTTGTGGAAGTTTGTCCTGTATGTTCAAAATACATTAATTCACCAGTTTTTTTTCCGAGTATGAGATCTAATTTACCATCCTTATTGAGGTCAAACAATTGTGGACTTGCGTATTGTCCTGCACTGATTAGATTTCCATTAACATCTGTTAAATTGAGTATTGGATTGGCAAAGGATATGGATGTCCCCGTTGAATTATTCTCAAAATAACCAACGGAACCATTTTCAAACCCAATAAGCATGTCTTTTTTTCCGTCACCATTTAAATCCCCAAAAGTTGGAATCATTCGTAGACCATAAGGACTCGCTGATAAGTTTAAAAAATCTTTGTCTACTAGGGTGAATTCCGGTTGGGTTACAGACCCTGTGTTTTTGTAATATGCCATACGAGATTCTTTTAAAAGTGTAGGTTTATAGGCATAAAAAGTTGCAATAAATAAATCCAGCAACCCGTCATTATCCAAATCACTAAAAATTGGTACGGAACCTGTTCCATGCTCAATCATGTCTTCCTGCAAAAAGGCCCTTGTCTCAAAAATGAAATTACTATTTAAATTAGTTCCCGAATTTTTAAACTTCATACAACTGGTTTCATTTTCAGAAACATTTTTGGCATTAGGAGCGACAATCAAATCATTTTTTTCATCAAAATCTACATCTATCCAAAAAGCTGCGGGGAAAAGTTGCATAGTGGCCGGAATAGAATTTGATGGGAAATTTGGGTCTTGGGAAATCATCAATGAATTTGAATTTACGCTTGAACCACCATTCAGTAACAAAATTAAATTTGGATGTGCCACATCTCCTAGAATGAGGTCTTTTACGCCTGAGCCGTCATAATCTAGTGCAAGCACAGTTGATCCTGAGTGAGCTTTGACATGCTCAGTAGGTTTAAATTGAGGATTAGGTACGTTTCCACTTTGACAAGGAAGTGTCTGATCATTGAGAAAAACCAAATTTGAATTTACATCTTCTCGAAATCCTCCCCAACATTCATTTTTCAACTCAAATTTAAGGGAATCAGAATGTCCATAAAGCTCCTGACTCAAATTCTTATGGTATTGCAAATACTCGCCACTGATGTGATATGTCAACACATCAATATCCCCATCATTATCCACATCAACGATTGCAGGAATATCTGAAGAGCTTACATATAAATTGAGATTCGCACCCCAATTATCCGAATACAACAAATTCTTGGCTAGTTCCCACTGTAATCCGTTGATGGCATTACCCACATTTTTATAAACTTTTATTCCTCCAATGCCATAGGTAAACAAATCGTTTCGCCCATCTAGATTGTAATCTACAGCCGTGAGCCGGTAACGAATATCATTGGGAAAGAGAGACGCTGCATGTGGATAAGACTTATATGAGCCCCCAATATTTTCAAAAAGTCTAATTTGGTCTGCACTTCTATCAAAAATCAATAAATCCTCATCGTTATCAAAGTCAAAATCAATTGAGGAAAATTGGGCATTATTTATCCCACCACTCCACGGATACTTAAGCTGTTGCCCAAAAACCGAAACAGGAATTGAATCCTTATATGAAAAATTAAATTGCGAAGCAACTTTAATTTTCATAAAACAACATAAAACAATAATAGAAATTCGCATGAACTTAATCTTGTGTTAAATTTACGACATTATGAAGAATTTATTTTGTATCTCCATTATTTTCTGTTCTGCATCTTGCTTTTCCCAGGATTCATTATCCGTATTATTTATTGGTAACAGTTATACATATAGCAATGACCTTCCCGGTGTATTGGCAAATCTAACACAATCAACAGGTGATTTTATAACGGTTGATTCGAAAACAAATGGTGGTTTCACTTTTCAGTCGCACACAAACGATCCCCTTACGTTCTCTAAAATAAATCAGGCCGAATGGGATTTTGTCGTATTGCAAGGCCAAAGTCAAGAACCATGTTTCCCAACGCAACAAGTGAATACCTCTACCCTACCATATGCCTTACAGCTTACGGATTCAGTTTATCAAAACCATGCTTGTGCCCAAGTCATGTATTTTATGACATGGGGTAGGCAAAATGGAGATCCACAATGGGACTCTATCAATACATTCGACAAAATGAATAAACGCTTAAGAGATGCCTATATAAGGATTGCGGATAGTTCTCAAGCATCATTGGCCGCTGTCGGTTCTGCGTGGAAATATGTTAGAGATAACTACCCATCAATAAATTTATACGCGAGTGATGGTTCGCACCCATCACTTGCTGGAACCTATTTAAGTGCCTGTATTTTTTATTCTTCACTCTTCAGAAAATCGTCAATTGGAGCTCCCTACTCAGCTGGCTTAGACGCGTCAATAGCCTCCATTCTTCAGCAGGTAGCGTCTCAAACAGTTTTAGATAGTATCTCGCATTGGAAATTGATGTCACCTGATAGCTTGACAATAGGAACCTTTGACTATATAATAAATGGTAATGAGGTTACTTTCTATCCTACCTTTAGCCACGTAGAAAGTTGGGAGTGGGATTTTGGTGATGGGACTAATTCAACTAGTATGCAACCTATTCATTCCTATGGAAGCAACGGATCTTACACCGTTAGTTTAACCGTAACAGGTCCATGCGGAACAATGACAACACTTAATAGTGTGACAATAAATTCTCTCGAAACTATAGAAAGTTCGAGCCAAGTAACTATTTTACAACTCAATAATCAGACGATCAAAATAACAACTGGAAACAAACAAATTGATTTTAAAGTATACAATTGTTATGGACAACAAGTGCAAGCGGGCGAAATTAATCATCAAGAACTTATTACTCTCACCACTGCCGGAATTTATTACCTTGAATTCCACCTAGACAATCATTTTTTTAGAAAAAAAATTGTGCTCCATTAATCCGTTAAATATTTGTGTAGATACAGCAGTTAAACTACCATTTTATTCGTTAATTTTGATGTAAAATAATTCTTATATGTATAAAATATTCTATCTACCGCTTTTATTTCTTGCCATTTCATCTTGTAACGCTGATGAAAACAAAGAAGAGGTGGTTTCGAGCAGCGCTTTGACAAGCAAGGTATCTAATTTTGTCAGCAGTAAAGAAAATATAATAGCATTTGGGCACATTAATATGTTTCAAATTCTTTCTAAATCAGACTATAAAAAAAATGCTCTAGTCAATGCGGTGATTGATCCATTTATAACAAAAATGGCTGCCCTGAATCAAAAGTCTCCTATTTACTTTGCCGTTGAACTTAACGAACAAAATATTTCATCACTAAATGTTGATGAGCTCATCGCAAATGGTAATTTCAAACCAAAAGGATATGCTTATGCTTTTATAGCAATTAAAGATAAAAAAGAAATTAAAAAGCAACTTGAACAAGAAGTTCGAGTGCGCTTTAATTCTTCAAATGGTATTGATTACGCACAAGAAAACAACGGAACATTTGCTTTATTCGATGACTGTATGATGATGATGGTCGATTTAGACGATCAAAATAAAGTTGACATTGCTCAGTTGAAAGATGCAGCAAAATTGATGGAAACAGGTAAGTCCTCCGAGGTTGTCACAAAAACAATGAATTCTTCTGCTGATTTCATGTTAACATATGATATGGGTAAATCTGTAAGCTCTGTGCTAAAAGGCTTAAATATTTCAACGAGTGAAACCAAGCAATTAGAAGCAGACTTAAAAGGATGTTTCAATACAACTAACTTTAATTTCGAAGAGGGAAAAATGGTCTTAACTTCTGAGAATATTTTATCGCCGGCTATGTCGAAGTGGCGTATAACAAAATCAGACTCAAAAGAAATTGCAACTACTTTGGGATCTGGTGCGCCAGCAGCTGCTGTGGCAATCAATTTAGATGTTGATCAAATTCAAAAAATAATGGACACATACTTAGCATCAAGTTTATCAGAAATTGAACGCAAGATGTCATCAACAGAATTAATTGAATTTGAACGAATCAAATCCGAGGGTTTTTCAACGATTTTCAATGGAAAATTTGGAATCTCTGCATTCTTGAAAAATGATGGATTTGGTGCAATTCCAAATATCAATTTCCAATTAGGAGCGGGTGCAATGTTACTTGAAAAATTAAAAGAACCACTTGAAATGGCGAAGTCAGGAGGTTTCAGTATTGAGACTAAAGATAACATGATTTACGGATTTAATGGTGCGGAAAACGCTCCTGGTAAAGGCTCGTTAACCTTACCAACAGGCGCGGAAGATTTTGGCAATTACCCTATTAATGGATTTATAGATCTACAAAAACTTCCAATGAGTGAATTGGGATTACCTGACCAAGCCATGAAAATCATTGCAAAACTAAGTCTGTTGAAATTCAAAGTAGAAGGCGACAAATTCACCCTAGAAATTCAATTCAAAGACAAATTACAGAATTCTTTGGCTCAAATCATAAATTCGGTGAGCGGCTTAAGCATCTAATGGGTAAAGATAAATTAATGCGATTTGAAGCCATTAAAAGTTTCAAAAATGTTACGGAGTTTCAATTCAATGGTATAAATCAAATTCCAATCTGGAAAGATTGGTTTGGTAACGAATACCCCATTATATTAGAATTAGGTTGTGGCAAAGGGGAATACACTGTAGGTCTTGCAAAACGATACACAAAAAAAAATTTCATTGGTGCGGACCTAAAAGGAAACCGCTTATATATCGGAGCAAGAGATGCAATTGCCCTTAAATTAGACAATGTTCATTTTCTACGGACACGTATTGATTTCATAACAGAAAGTTTCTTAGCAAATTCTATCGATGAAATTTGGCTTACATTTTCAGATCCCCAACCAAAAAAACCAAATAAAAGACTTACATCCCGTATTTTTATTGAACGTTATGCAAAATTCTTAAAACCAGGTGGAAAAATACACGTAAAAACGGATTCAGATCTTCTTTTTGAATATACAGTGGAACAAATTAATGAATTCAAGTATATCACACATTTTCTTTCATGGGACATTTACAAAGACATTGATCAACTTCCTGATACATTACAGCAAGATATGTCAATAAAAACACACTACGAGAAATTGTTTACTTCCAAGGGTTCGACAATCAAATACTGTCAATTTTCTTTACCTGAACCCCTTAATTAATCGAATAAAAACACTATTTTTGCATCCTAATATAAAAAAATATGTTTGAAGATTTTAGTTTTTCCGGCTTTAAATCAAAATTTAAAGAAGACAAGAAATTCAGATTAATTTCCATCATTTCCGGTAGTGTACTCGTTGTTTTACTTGGTGTTTTTGTATACTACCAATTTGTTTACTTGCCAAACGATGAAGAATCGAAAGATATTTATTTTGAAACATTGAACTACGCCGATTCGACAAATAAAACAGACAAAAACATTAAAACACTTGAAGGAAAACTAGCAGAATATGAGGGATATACGGGTGCTTTGGCCACTGAATTTATCTTAGCTAGACAATACATGAATAAAGGTCAATTTGACAAAGCAATTACGTCCTTAGAAAATATTGAACCAGAAGATACCTACATGTCTGTCTTCAAAATTGGCCTATTGGGAGATTGCTACAGCGAACAAGGCAAATTAACCGAAGCCTTTGAACAATACACTTTAGCAGCGAATACAAACACGAATGAATTTACAACACCTATATTCTTGTTTAAAGCAGGTCTAGTCGCAGAAAAATTGAATCAATTTAGCGAAGCAGCTAATTGCTACAAAAAAATAAAAGACAACTATAAAGAGTTCGGGCAACTTAAACGAATTGACTATTACGTGGCCAGAGCTTCGAATACAAAAGTCAATTGATTCATGGCGACTTCGCTTAAAAATCTGTCGACTTTTGACAAGTCAAAATATAGCAATTGTGCCGATTTAAATGTCGGCATTGTTGTTTCAGCCTGGAACAAGGAAATCACAGAAAATCTTCTCAAAGGAGCTCTGGATGTATTTTCTTCGGTTGGAATAACTGAAGATAAGGTAGTTGTTGAATGGGTCCCCGGTGCTTTTGAACTTCCATTAAGCGCACAATTGATGTGTCGAAATTTGCAACTTGATGGAATCGTGGCAATTGGCGTAGTCATTCAAGGAGAAACCAAGCATTTTGATTTTGTTTGTCAGGGAACCACAAACGGAATTATGCAAGTGATGCTATCAGAAAACGTACCTATTGCTTTTTGCGTTTTAACGGATAATAACATTGAACAATCACGCGATCGATCCGGTGGAAAACATGGTAATAAAGGTATTGAAGCGGCTGCCGCATGTTTAGACATGATCAAGTTAAAGAAAAAAATATCTTAATGACCTTAATAAAATCCATATCTGGAATAAGGGGCACTATAGGCGGCTCTGTTGGTGAGGCTTTAACGCCCGTTGATGCAGTAAAATTTAGTGCTGCATATGGTACATGGTTAAAAAATAGATTTCCATCCCAATCGCATAAAGTGGTAATTGGTCGTGACGCTAGACTTTCCGGTGAAATGATTTCACAACTAGTCTGCCAAACACTTGTAGGACTTGGTATAGATGTAATTGACTTGGGGCTTTCAACAACACCAACTGTCGAAGTAGCTGTACCCTTAGAAAATGCCCAAGGAGGAATTATTCTTACGGCAAGTCACAACCCAAAACAATGGAATGCCCTAAAACTCCTCAATGAAAAAGGAGAATTTATTTCTGCAAATGATGGAGCAAATGTTCTGGAAATCGCGGAAAAAGAAGCTTTTTACTTCGCTGAAGTTGATTCTCTAGGAAATGTTTCTTTGAATAATTCTTACATGAAAAAACACATTGAACTAATTCTGAAACTTCCTTTAGTAGATGTCGAAGCGATAAAAAAAGCGGATTTTCATGTAGTTGTAGATGCTGTTAATTCAAGTGGTGGATTATTTGTGCCTGCACTATTGAATGCCCTAGGGGTTACCAAGGTGTCTGAATTATATTGTGAGCCTACTGGTCATTTTCCACACAACCCAGAACCGTTGCCGGAACACCTTAGTGACTTATCTGCAAAAATAATTGCCGAAGGTGCTGATATTGGTATTACTGTTGATCCAGATGTCGATCGACTAGCCATCGTTTGCGAAGATGGATCAATGTTTGGAGAAGAATATACCTTGGTAGCCGTTTCAGACTATGTACTTTCCCACACACCTGGCCCTACTGTTTCTAACTTATCTTCAACACGTGCCCTTAGAGATATTACAGAATCAAGAGGATTGCTTTATGCTGCTTCTGCCGTCGGTGAGGTAAATGTTGTGGAAAAGATGAAAGAGATTGGAGCTGTTATCGGTGGTGAAGGAAATGGTGGAGTGATATACCCTGAGTTGCATTATGGTAGAGATTCATTAGTTGGCATTGCATTGTTTTTAAGCCATCTTGCCCACAAAAAAATTAGCGTAAGTGCCTTACGTGATAGTTATCCAAAATACGTCATATCGAAAAATAAAATTGAGTTAACGCAAGAAATCGACGTAGACGCTCTTTTGGATAAAATGGTAGAAAAATATATTGATGAAGAAGTTGATACGACAGATGGGGTGAAAATCTACATCGAAAAAGAATGGGTGCATTTGCGAAAAAGTAATACGGAACCAATTATTAGAATTTACTCAGAATCATCAACGGAAAAAGCTGCAGATAAATTTGCAAAAAAAATAATCAGCGAAATTCGGTCATTAATTTGATATTTTAGCGAGTAAAGATAAATGAAGGAGAGCCATGGCAATCTCCTCTTCGTTCAATATCATGTCATAGTTTGCAGAACCAATTCCATTGAGTAACGTGCAACAAATTCTACCTTTGTCATTTTTTTTATCCTGATACATCAATTGAATTACTTTTTCAATAGCATCTGGTGCAAGAGAAATCATTGGAAAACTTGTCGTTATTGTTCTCTCTATTTCCTTGAATTCGGAGGAGGTAATTCGATTTTTCTTAAATGAAATGTATGATTCTGCACACATTCCTAATGCCACGGCATGCCCATGTGAAATCGTTGTATTATCCATGAAAAAGGATTCCAATGCATGTCCAACAGTATGACCAAAATTCAAAATTTTTCTTAACCCACCTTCATTTGGGTCTTCCTCAATAATTGAAGCCTTAATTTTAGCCGAATGATAAATGACCTCATCTGTTGTAAGTTCATCTTCAGAATGAATAATTTTTATTTTATTCCATAATTCGACATCTCGAATTAAAGCATGTTTTAGCATTTCTGCGTATCCATTGAATATTTCCTCAGCTGGCAATGTGTTCAAAAAATCTCTATCGATAAATATATGAGATGGATGTGCAAACGTTCCCAACTGATTTTTAAAATTATTGAGGTCTATACCCGTTTTTCCACCAATTGAAGCATCCACCATACCTAACAAGGAAGTTGGAATATTGATAAAATTCATTCCTCGTTTATATACACTCGCTATAAATCCCCCCATATCCGTTACCACTCCTCCTCCTAAATTGATAACCAAATCTTTTCTACCAAAACTGTAATCTGTGAAAGCGTTCCAAACCTGAAAACAGACTTCCATTACTTTGTTTTCCTCACCACAAGGCAATAAAATAATTTCTGCGCGTTCCAGTTCGGGAAAATTGGTAATCAAGTATTCTAAACAAGAATCATGTGTATTCTGATCAACTATTACAATGATATTCAACTCTTTGTACGCATCCAACACCGTTGAAAAACTCGAGGTTAAAAGAGAACCTATTTCGATTGTGTAATTCGAACCGTCAAACTTATACATAGGTAAATTATATACCAAATGTAATTAAACTTTTTCTTTGCAAGGCATTAAAAAAAAGCAATTAAATTTGAGCTATGATTTCATTCGACAATACGGAGATTGCATTTAGAAGTAAATCAAATGCGGATCTCAGACGTGCTTATTGGTTGTTCAAAATAATCGCATCTCCATCAGTCGTGAAATTGGGAAAAGGGATAACCAATTTCCTTTTGGCCATCAGATTCCCAATTGCTTGGGCTATAAAACCTACCATTTTCAAGCAGTTTTGTGGAGGAGAAACGATTTCAGCATGTAATCAAACGATTGCCTCCTTAGGGAAATTCGGCGTTGGTACTATTTTAGATTATTCGGTAGAAGGGAAAACGAGCGATGAAGATTTTGACAAAACGGTGAATATTATAATAGAGACCATTCTGCGCGCCAAAGACGACAAAAACATTCCTTTCGCAGTATTTAAAGTTTCGGGAATTGGAAGGTTTGACTTATTAGAAAAAGCTTCATCCATAAATCAACAAATGACAGAGGAAGAAGAAAAAGACATCTCTACAATCAAAAAAAGGATAGAAAAAATCTGTCAGGCAGCATTTGACAATCAAGTTTCTGTATTCATCGATGCTGAAGAGACTTGGATACAGAATATTATCGATCATTGGACTAACGAGCAGATGATTAAATTCAATAAAACATTCCCAACTGTTTACAATACCCTGCAAATGTATCGCCATGATCGCTTGGAGTATTTGCGAGATATGCTCACCTTTGCAAAGGAACAACAGATTATTTATGGGGTAAAGTTGGTCAGAGGCGCCTACATGGAAAAGGAAAGAGCTAGAGCTTTGAACCTCGGATACCCTTCCCCTATTCAACCTGATAAATCAGCTACAGACAATGATTACGATGCCGCTTTAGGATTTATAATAGAAAATCAGCATTATTTTGCACTTTGCGCAGGGACACACAATGAAGAAAGCTCGTTAAAACTAACGCATCTATTGACTGAAAATAGTGTGGCCTCCGACAATAAAAAATTTTATTTTTCACAATTACTAGGAATGAGTGATCACATATCATATAACCTAGCAAATCATGGTTTCAATGTTGCGAAATATGTTCCCTTCGGTCCTATCAAAGAGGTAATGCCATACCTTCTGCGAAGAGCTGATGAAAACACTTCTGTTGCAGGACAAACTGGACGGGAACTGAGTCTTTTAACTAACGAAAGGAAAAGAAGGAATTCCTAGAGCATATAAAGGGAAAAAAAGTCATTCTCTTTTAGTTTTTTCAAGTTCGGAATTTTCTTAATCTGTTCATTTTTTACAAGTAAAATAAACTTGCAATGCTGTTTTTTTAGAACATTTAAAAAGGTCTCGTCCTTAAATTGGTGGTCAGAACACACCCACCCTTTTCTATGGCTCAAATACAATAACTGAGGGTTACCATTACCATTGACTGCTATTAAATCATTTTTTGGTACTTCAGAAGCAATAAAATCTTCTACAGTAAGTTTAGGTAATTCACTTTTTTTAATAAAAAAATCATGTTGTTGGTTTGCAATTCCTTCAATTGTGGTCAGTAATAATAGACCAATTAACCAAGAATGTCTTGGAATTAAAGAAATTGCATAGCCCGCAAGTATCGCCATAACAGGTATAAAAGGTAAAATATAGTATGAATGATGATGAAAATAAAACCCAGATTTTACCATATAAAAGAAAAATGAAATACTCAATACGATCACATACGCAAGTAATCCTCTTTCACCTCTTGAAACCGCTAAACCAAATCCAAGAATACACAATCCAAAGGCAATAAAACCGGAAAACGCATCAAAATAAAAACGATGAAATGTTGCTCCCAGATGATTATAAATTTCTAAAAATCCATCACTGAAAACCATTCCTTCATTATACCACTGACCATAAGTATCGGATAAATAAGGGTTCCATTTAAAATACCAGAACCAAACAATTGCGAGCGAAAAAATAATAGTTGAACTAAATAGGCCTAACATTTTATACGAAGGTTTTTCTTTCACTAAATAGGGAATAAAACATGCCAAATAAAACAAAGCAGGGATTTTACTTAACATACCTAAGGTGGCGAATACAAAAAAACAAATCAATTGAATCAGCCTACCTTCTTGTAGGTAGCGAAATCCATAAAAAAGCGAGATTAACATTAGCGATATACAAAATGTATCCGGCATCATTTTTCTTGAGAAAGCAAACCAACTTGAAATCAACAACAAATAAGCGGCATAAAATGCTATGCGTTCTGTGAAAAGTATTTTAAGTGTCTTATAGAAATACAACACACCAAATGAGCTGACTAACAAATTTATAAGTCTACCGTACCAATGTTGATAATCAAAAAGAACAGCTAACAAAAAATGAAGGTAATTCAACAGTGGAAACTCCATACCAATTATTCCTGTTCCACCTTGCGTATCATCTATCCGTGGATAAAAAATAGCTGAATCAACTTCCAAAAAATTCCTGGCCACCATTAACCCAGTAACTTGTCGCCAATTATGTGCAATTTCCAGGGGAGCGTTCGTGATACCAATTAATCGAATAATAAAAAACAGTACTATCCAAAACTCTATGCGCGAAGCATAACGCTCTTTAATAATACGCCAGTACATCATTTAACGATTACTTTAACTGTATGCGTTACTTTTTCGTTATTGAATTGAAACCAATAAAGTCCTGAACTTAATAAATCCAATTTAAGTTCAGATTTTCCTGAGGGTACAAACCTAGAATCTATAAGCCTACCATCTTGACTGAGAATCAGACAATTCATAGAATTTGCCAGCTCCACGACTAAATAATCATCAGCAGGATTTGGATAAAGTTCCATCGACTCAGTAGTATGCTCTGAAATAGTCACCAGTTGGCGGATGTCGTTGATTGTGGTATATTGATTCGTTTGAGGAAACTGATTATGATTCCCAACTTTCATTAAGAAAATATGTCCTCCGCCATTAAACGAAGTTTCGCACACCCATTGGCAATCGCTCGAACCAAGAAATACTGTCGAATTATCTGAAGTTGTAATGACTTGGCCAATATATTCCATCTGCTCGTATTCAATCGATACACTTTGATCTAACCAGTACATGTCATTTCCTTCAAAATTGGCCAATAACATATCATAAACTCTCGTTGGATGAGCGAAATCGTATTTGGGCATGGCCAATGCCATTCGGTTGCCAGCTGCAATGTAGACCATTTCATTTGGAATTTTGCTGGAATTATTCTCTACTTGAACATATCCTGCTATGTATGACCCATCCCAATTAAATCTTCCAAAAAAAGGATCGTAATCCTCTGCGGATTTTTTTGAATAGCCCATCCCGTAATAGAATGTAGGAGCCAATGCTAACTCGGTAATACCCGATTCTCCAATTATTTCATTAATCGTGTCTTGCCAAACAATTTGCCCTTGGTTGTTAATCTTCATGACGATTCCTTTCACAAATCCTGAATCCGCCATGAACAATTCTCCACCCACAAGGTATAAGCTATCCTCAACACGAATGACAGAAGAAGCCTTATCTGGTCCTATCCCTCCCATTTCTTTTGTCCATAACGAGTCTCCATTTTGATTCAACATTGCCAAAAACATATTGGATTCCCCTTGATTAGGAAGCGTTTCCCCAACAACTAAAAGCGTAGAATCTTTTGACCAAATTGCATCATGAACACGATCCCAACCTGGATGAGAAATAGTTCTTTCGGTAATAAGAGTACCATTCAAGTCAGTTTTAACAAAATAAAAATCGTAATCAGCTGCTATTGAATAGGAATTTGATTGTCCGATAATGAAGAATCCACTGCCTGGTTTGTATAAAACCCTCTTTCCTCCGTCTACTTCTGCCCCACCATAAGCATGACTCGAAAGATAATTCCCTAAACTATCCACGTGTAACATGAAAGCCGCTTGATTGTCATCCCAACTACTGGAAGAACCAACAATAACAAAACTTGAATCTTCTAATTGTACAACGTCTTCTCCTTTATCATTTCCTGATCCACTGTACAATCTGTAGAAGGATGTTTGAGCGAAACACGTCGCGCTCAAACAACTGATAAAAAAAACTAGAATGCGCATTGTAACTTAAAT
>JBIJBD010000225.1:0-3399 GCA_044345395.1 Crocinitomicaceae bacterium
ACATGAATTAAAGGAATTATTTCCAAGTTTAAATTATGAAATTGTTGTTGGGGATATTTGCAACCAAGAACGCATGACTAAACTCTTTCACGCGTTTAATTTTGATCTTGTGTTTCATGCCGCAGCTTACAAGCATGTCCCAATGATGGAATTGAATCCCGCCGAAGCTGTTTTAAATAATGTAAAAGGCACAAAAATTATAGCCGATTTATCCTTAACAACAAACGTGGGCAAATTTGTAATGATTTCAACTGATAAAGCTGTCAACCCGACAAATGTTATGGGTGCCTCAAAAAGAATTGCTGAAATCTACACGCAATCATTGACAAAAAAAGGTAAAACAAAATTCATAACTACTCGATTCGGCAATGTTTTGGGTTCAAACGGATCTGTTATTCCTCTTTTTGAAAAACAAATTAAAAATGGTGGTCCATTAACTGTTACTGATGAAAGAATCACTAGGTTTTTCATGACAATTCCTGAGGCTTGTCAGTTAGTCATGGAAGCAGGAACTTTAGGAAATGGTGGGGAAATTTTCGTTTTCGAAATGGGTGCCCCAGTGAAAATAGTTGATCTTGCAAAGAAAATGATTTCACTGAACAACTTAGAATTAGGTAAAGACATCGAAATAAAGTATACTGGCCTGAGACCCGGAGAAAAACTTTACGAAGAACTGTTGGCAAACGAGGAAAACACCCTTCCTACACACCATGAAAAAATTCTAATTGCCAAAACCCGTGAGGCAGGAGAAGACGCTTTACTTATAATTTCAGAGTTAATAGCAATGATACCTACGCAAAAAAATTTAGAAATAGTGGCACTGATGAAACGAATTGTCCCCGAATACAAAAGTAATAATTCAGAATACGAAAAACTCGACGTTTGATAACACCGGCAAAAATACAAGTAAGGTTTTCGGATATAGATGTCATGGGGCACGTGAATAATGCCATATACCTCAGTTATTTCGAAATGGCAAGAGTGCATTACTTTAAAGAAATTCTAGGAATGAACTGGGATTGGGAAACAGATGGAATCTTACTTGTCAGAAATGAAATAGACTACATTTCTCCAATTTACCTGCACGATGAACCCTTCATTTATATTTCTATCGATCATATCGGCACTAAAAGTTTCACCTTAACTTACGAAATAAAGGTCTCTGAAAGGATAGTAACAAAAGGTAAATCTGTGATGGTGAGTTTTAACAATGTTAAAAACTGTACACAAGCCATCCCTGAAAAAATGAAACTTCGTTTAAACGAACTTAATTCGTAACAAAATCAACACATTTCATTTAATGAGTATGAAAAAGATAATTCTTGCTTTTTTTGGTTTATGCACATCTGCATCACTCGTACTTTCTCAAGAAAGCTCACCATGTTACAAACGAAAAAAAATATGTCCGCAGAAATACAACGATTGTAGAAACTTAGTCTCTTTTGACGAAGAATCCAATACCTATTTATCTAAAAGGGAAAACTCGATGTTGTATTCGGGCACCTGTATGACTTGCTATAGAAATGGGGTTTTACAAGAACAAATTACCATAATGGATGGAAAAAGAAATGGACGAGATACTTCATATTACAATTCTGGATGTCCGCAGTCAGTTCAGAATTTTGTTTTGGGTAAATTAAATGGTACAAGTGTGGTATATTATGATAGTACCAATCGAAAAGAACGAGAAATTACACATGTCAATAATGTAGTGGACGGAAAGTATATTTTATTCGAAAACAATGAAAAGAACGATACCATCTACTTAGAAAATTACAAGAATGGGAAACCAGATGGTGTGAAAGTAGAATATTACGAAAATTCAAAACGCGCAAAAGTTGTCCAGTACAAAAATGGATTACTTGATGGGCCGCATCAAACCTTTAGTCCGAATGGAAAAATTGAAGTGGACTATTTTTATAAAGAAGGGAAAAAACACGGGAAATGGAAAATTTATTACCCAGATGGTAAAGAAGCTAGAATTGAAGAATGGTCTAATGGAATGAAAAATGGTGAATTTAAAACCTCTGATGAACAAGGAAAGATAGTGAATCAAGCATTTTATAAAAGAGACATCCCTGAAGGTAAACACATAGAGAATTTTAGTGACGGGAAACCCAAACATGTCACTGTATATGTGAAGGGAGAAAAAATTGAGGAATATACATTCGACGATTATGGCGTTCGAACAGATATTGTGAAACTTGAAGAGAAAAAGAAGAAAAAAACTTCAGAAGAAAATCAAGTGAAATCTGATAAAAAAGCAAAAGGCACAAAGAATAAGAAGAAAAAAAAATGACTAAATAATTTTTTCAGCTTTTAAAGTCCGGAATTATTTCCCTTTTCAATTCTAAATCATTAACTTCGCGACCGCTTTCGCGGTGAAAGCAACGCTTCCTAAGCAGCGTTTAGTAATTATAGCTTTCAAATAGCTAGGATATTTGAAATACAATTTATAAAGCCAAATGGCAAAAAACACAGTAGACACTGCTGGTTCAGCAGATTTTGATTGGGAAGCACTTCAACTTGATGGCTACACCAAAGTTCAACGCTCAGAAATGTCTGATCGTTATGAAAAAACCTTAACTTCAATCAACGAAAAAGAAGTAATTCAAGGTACTGTTGCAATGATAACTAAAAAAGAAGTTATCGTTAATATCGGTTATAAATCAGAAGGTGTTGTTGCAGCAAATGAATTTCGTTACAATCCAGAATTAAAGGTTGGTGATGTTGTTGATGTATATGTTGAATGTCGCGAAGACAAAACTGGTCAATTAATTGTTTCGCACCGTACAGCTAGAATGCACAGTGCATGGATACGTGTGAATGATGTTTTACGTTCAGGCGAAATTATCACCGGTTATGTGAAATGCAGAACTAAAGGTGGTCTTATCGTTGATGTTTTTGGTATTGAAGCGTTCTTACCAGGTTCTCAAATCGATGTTAAACCTATTCGAGATTACGACATTTACGTTGGCAAAAACATGGAATTCAAAGTTGTGAAAATTAATGAAGAATTCAGAAACGTGGTTGTTTCTCACAAAGCATTGATTGAAGCTGAACTAGAAGAACAGAAAAAACAAATTATTTCTGGCCTAGAGAAAGGACAAGTTTTAGAAGGTATTGTGAAAAATATTACTTCTTACGGAGTGTTTATCGACTTAGGTGGTGTAGATGGATTGATTCACATAACAGATTTATCTTGGGGGCGCGTTACACATCCGGAAGAAATGCTTGAGTTAGATCAGAAGATCAATGTAGTTATTCTTGATTTCGATGATGACAAGAAACGAATTGCACTTGGACTTAAACAATTGCAGCCTCATCCATGGGACTCACTGGATACCGCAATCTCTGTTGGAGACAAAGTATCTGGTAAAGTAGTCGTAATTGCTGACT
>JBIJBD010000248.1:0-2777 GCA_044345395.1 Crocinitomicaceae bacterium
TGCAACACTCGTTTTGACTATCATGTTCCAAAAACAGAATAAACTCTTTATCTGCTGCTTCATTTAAAAAGGCAGCTTTTTCGGATATTGTAATCAGTGGTCTGGTGTCATAACCCATTACATATGGTAGAGGAATATGTCCAATACTTGGTAATAAATCAGCCATGAAAACGATGGTTTTACCCTTGTAAGAAATTTGCGGTATCATCATAGATTCAGTGTGCCCATCCACAAATCGAATATCGATATTTGGTAAGGCATCAGGAGTGAAATCCCCATTTCTTCCAATAAATTTTAGTTGCCCACTTTCTTGTATGGGAAGTATATTTTCACTTAAAAAAGAGGCTTTTTCTCTTGGGTTTGGTTTTACAGCCCATTCCCAGTGAAGAGCAGAACTCCAATACGTCGCATTTGTGAAAACTGGACGATAGCCATCTTTGCGCTCATTCCATGTAATTGCTCCTCCGCAATGATCGAAATGTAAATGCGTTAAAATAACGTCTGTCACATCGTCAGCGTGAAAGCCTAGTTTCGCTAAATTCCCGTGCAATGAGTCGTTTCCAAATAAATAGTAATGCGAGAAAAACTTTTCAGACTGTTTATCGCCAATCCCTGTATCGATGAGAATAAGTCTATTTCCATCTTCAATTAATAGGCTCCTCATTGCCCAAGAGCACATATTTGATTCGTCGGCTGGATTTGTTTTTTGCCAAATTGTTTTAGGAACGACACCAAACATGGCACCACCATCAAGTTTAAAGAATCCTGTATTTAATACATGGAGTTGCATTATTTCTTCTTCTTTTTGACGTTCGCTTTGATTTTTAGAACCACAAGTTCTGGATTTGTGTTGGCCTTAACGGTAACTGTTTTATTTTGCTCCCCCAATTGTCCAACATTTGGCTTGAAAGAAACCTGAATTTCATCGCTTTGTCCTGGTGCTATAGGTTTTTCCGGTTTTTTTGGAGTAGTACAACCACAACTTGCACTCACATCATCAATAATAAGTGGTTGGCTTCCTGTATTTGTTACTTTGAAAGAATAGTTGCTAACAGATTCTTCGACAACCGTTCCAAAATCGTGTTCCATTTTATCAAAAGACATACTTGTAATTGTAATTGTTGGGGCACTTACCTTTGGGGCATCCTTAACTATTTTTTCTAGGTCTTTTTCATTTGCTTCAACATTTGATGTAACTGCACCTTCTTTTTTAGAAATTTTCTGACCATTTCCTTCCTCTTTTTTTCCGCATGAAACAATTGTCAATAGGGCAAAAGCATAAATTGTTTTCTTCATAATTAAAAATAAATTGGGTTTGTTAAACGTTAATAGCTATCGATTTACGAAAATAACAATTGTTTTTTCAGGTTACACATATCTTATCTATTCAATTTTAAAAATAAGGTAAGAAAGAAATTCTTATCCTATATTTGCAGAGTAAAAACTGTATTCGTCGCTTTTTATTGATGTTTTACAAGAACGCCCACGTGGTGATCCCGATAGCGATCGGGATCGCAGACATGTTGAGACGAAAAAGTATAATGCCCACGTGGTGATCCCGATAGCCATCGGGATGGTAGACATGTTGGGATGAATAAGTATAATGCCCACGTGGTGAAATTGGTAGACATGCCATCTTGAGGGGGTGGTGCCAATAGGCGTGCTGGTTCGAATCCAGTCGTGGGCACTTTTTAAAGTCTGACATTAATTGTCAGACTTTTTTGCGATAAGAAACCTGTGCACCACATGCAAAATACAAAAGGTTGTTTCATGCAAAATACATTAATCGACCTAGAGTTACTTATTCCATCGTTTTCTTTGGAAAGAATAGAGTTATTTCCTCGCACGCAATAAAATTTAGCTTACTTTAGCCAAAAAATTTTACATGTCGGATTCGGCGCATAGGATTTCTTTAGCAGGTATACTGATAACAACTGGAATTGTTTTCGGAGATATCGGTACTTCCCCGTTATATGTTTTTCAAGCAATTACCGATGGGGGAAGAAATGTATCTCAAGCGTTCATTCTTGGTGGACTTTCCTGTGTTATTTGGACCCTTATTCTCCTTGCTACATTTAAGTACATTTTTTTTGCATTGAATGCAGATAATAAAGGAGAAGGAGGAATCTTTGCTTTGTATGCTTTGTTGCGAGAAAAAAACTATAAATGGGTAGTCATTCCTGCGTTGATTGGTTGTGCAACACTCATTTCAGATGGTTTTATAACTCCAGCAATCTCTATTTCATCGGCTGTTGAAGGATTGAATAATGTCAATCCTGATATTCCAATCATTCCTATTGTTGTTGGTATAATCGTGGTCCTATTCTCTGTACAACAGTTTGGTACAGCAGCTATTGGTAAATTGTTTGGACCTGTGATGTTGGTTTGGTTTTCCTTTCTTGGTTATCTTGGACTTATGAATATTTCTAAAAATCCGATAGTTCTTGAAGCATTCAATCCCTATTACGCTTATAACTTAATTGCAAATGTTGACGGAGGATTTGCCGTGCTGGGTGCAGTGTTTCTTTGTACCACAGGAGCAGAAGCCCTTTATTCCGATTTAGGACATTGTGGTAAAGGGAATATTCGCATCAGTTGGAGTTTTGTCTCAGTTCTTTTAGTAATTAATTATTTAGGACAATCGGCCCTTGTATTATCAGAAGGGTTTCAATTAGGTCCTAACGAAACCGTTTTTTACTCGATGGTTCCTGAAGAACTCTTATATTTCGCTATAGCAATAGCAACCGCAGCAACAATTATTGCCTCTCAAGCATTGA
>JBIJBD010000007.1:0-30429 GCA_044345395.1 Crocinitomicaceae bacterium
GGTATTTACCTTAATGAATGAAGCAATAAAACTTAAGTTATGGACAAACTTGAAAGTGAAATATCCAACAGATCATAAAGGACAGATATACATCCCTTTTATCAATTGGGTTACGATGCTTGGTTGTTTGTTGGTCATCTTTATTTTTAGAAAGTCCAGTGAGATGGAACATACCTATGGCCTTGCAATTACCATTGATATGGTGATGACATCAATTTTACTCGGTTTTTTATTAATGTTAAAATATCCGAGAATCAAACCATATTATGTAATGATTTTTGGTGTTTTTCTGACCATTGAGGGGGTGTTTCTTTTATCTAATTTGGGTAAAATTGTCTCCGGTGGTTGGTTTACCCTAATTTTGGCGAGCTCATTTTTTACTATTCTCTATTTGTATTACAAAGCAAGACAACTTCGAACGAGTATAACGGAATACGTGCCGATGAAAAAGGTAATTCCACTGATAAAGGCGGTGAAAAATGATCAAGGAATTATGTTCGAGGCAACGAACTTAGTTTTTCCAACCAGAAGTAATTCACCAAATCGTTTAGATTTGACCGTTTACCATTCGCTTTTTAAGAAAAGACCCAGAAAGGCAGGGGTAATATGGTTTTTACATATTGATATTTTGAATGAGCCATGGGGCGTACATTATTCTGTAAATGAAATTATTGACAAATGTTGCTATTACGTAACTATTCAACTAGGCTTTAAAGAAGAACACCGTATCGAGTACCTTATGAAAAAAATTCACGATAAAATGGTCGAGAAGGGAGAATTGACTGGTGAAAGTGTCTTCAATTCGGTTAAGGGAAAAATTGATGAGGTGGATTTCAAATTTGTAGTCTTGAATTCTAGGGTCTCAACGGATAACGATTTGTCTTCCTTCCAAAATCTTTGTATTAAAGCATACCGATTTGTAAAGTCAACAGGTTTAAAGCCTGCTGAAGATTTTGGTTTAGACAAAACAAATGTTATCGTTGACTATATTCCTATTTCAGTGACCAAAAAGGTTAACCAAGAAATGACCGAAGATTACGAAGACTACTCACATTAGTTCTTCGGTGTAATTCAAGTCTTTACCAAAAGTTTCTCTTAGTTGGCTGATGCTGTAAAGTGCCAGGAGAATAAAGAATAAACCAACGATTAGTGCGGCGATTCCCGTGGAAACGTAAGCCAATAGTAGTCCAAAGCAAATCATGACTATATTGACAGAACCTCGAACAAAATTAGGGATGGTATTTGCTGCGGTGGACCGAATGTTTGTTCCAAATTGTTCGGCTGCAATTGTGACAAAAATCGCCCAATAACCGGTCCCTGTTCCCAATAGAAAGCATAAGAAATAATAAGATTCAGGGGTGAGTATTTGTAGTTTTTTGGCAAAGAAAAGAAAATAAATAGTAAGCAATCCGCTAAAAATTAAGTACATTATAACAACCTTTTTTCTGCTTTTTAACAATTGGCTTAATATTCCTGAAATTAAATCACCAAAAGAAAGGCCGATGTATGCATACATGACAGCTTTTCCATTTTCAATAGTTGACAGTCCTAAAAGTGGACCAAAATCGTTCTGGGAATTCATAATCAGCAATCCGATTACAAACCAAATTGGAATTCCTATGAAAATGCAATGGAGGTACTTAACCAAGTTATTTTTGTTAAAAAATATAAGTTTTAAGTCACCTTTTTTAATGTGATCATGTGCCTTTACTTCCTGAAAAAATCCAGATTCAATAGTGCCAACACGCATGAGCAGAAGTAGAAGCCCCATGCTGCCTCCAACAATATAGGCAATTTGCCAGTTAGCAAATTCAACAGACGTCAGTTCACCTAAAAAATGTGCAATGGACTGCCCTTTCGCACCGACCACGGATGCAACTACAGCACCCAGCGCTCCAAAGGTTACAATTATCATCGTGCCGTATCCTCTTGTTTCTTTTGACATCATTTCAGAAACTAAGGTAATTCCTGCGCCGAGTTCACCTGCAAGACCAATGCCTGCAATCACTCGAATAATCGCATAACTTGGGATATCGGTAACAAATGCATTGGCTAAATTCGCTGTGGAATAGAGTAAAATAGAACCAAACAAGACCTTTAGTCTACCTTTTTTATCGCCGAGAATTCCCCAAAGAATTCCTCCAATGAGCATGCCGAGCATCTGCATGTTAAAAAGGAACTTTCCTGTTTCAGATATCTCTTGCTTGCTGGCATTTGGTATAATATCCATAAGACTTTCGTTCTTAACAACTCCAAAAAGTACAAGGTCGTAGATGTCAACGAAATAGCCCAATGCTGCAACAACTACTAATAGAATTATTTTGCGGTCCATGATGAATTAGTGTTAGCAAGATACTGCTTTTCATTTAAATACCTCACAATTGATTGTTGAAGAAAGTTGAAGATTGCGTGACTTACCACAATAGATATCATTAATTTTGTTCAAAATTGAAGAACATGGCAAATCACTTACTTAAAGGAAAAAGAGGAATTATTTTTGGTGCATTAAACGATCAATCGATCGCGTGGAAGGTGGCTCAACGTGCTCATGAAGAAGGTGCAACTTTTGTCTTGACAAATGCCCCGATAGCCATGCGAATGGGTGAAATCAATGCACTTGCTCAGGAAACAGGAAGCCAGGTAATTCCTGCAGATGCCACGAGTATCGAAGATTTGGAGAATTTGGTAGTCCAAGCACAAGAAATATTGGGAGGAAAAATTGATTTTGTTCTTCATTCCATTGGTATGTCTCCAAATGTGAGAAAAGGAAAACACTACACGGAGAATAACTATGATTTCTATAAACAAACGATGGATGTTTCTGCGATGTCTTTGCACAAAACACTTGCAACCCTCTACAAACATGATGCAATGAATGAATGGGGGAGTGTAGTGGCTCTATCCTATATCGCGGCTCAACGAATATTTCCTGATTATAACGATATGGCTGATGCAAAATCATTATTGGAATCTATTGCTCGTTCATTCGGTTATCACTATGGAATTAAAAATAAGGTACGTGTAAACACCATTTCTCAGTCGCCAACAGTTACAACTGCAGGTCAAGGAATCAAAGGCTTTAAGGAGTTTATTAATTTTTCAGAACAGATGTCTCCATTAGGAAATGCTTCCGCCATGGCTTGTGCTGATTATTGTATCTCGATGTTCTCTGATTTAACAAAATATGTCACTATGCAGAATTTATTCCATGACGGAGGATTTTCAAACACAGGAGTAACGCAACAAGTAATAGAAAAATTTGGCGAATAATTAGCGTAAATTGCTAGAAGACGCGCTTATTTCAATAATTGAACCACTCAGTGGATCCAGTTCAAACGAGTGTTGTTTTTCGGCTTCATTTAAATGAATTACAATTCCTTCATTCACGGATTCAATTTTCATTTCCTCAGTTCTCAGTTTAGTCGGGAGTTGTATTTTTGATTCATTGAGCACCGTGCCATTGTAGTCTATAACGAAGACTTTATTAAGATTTGCATCAACCAAAATAAAGTCGTAGTTTCTCATTGTAACGAAAGGTGCTTTAGTTTTATTTTGTTTTTGGTAGTTATTAACGAGTAGCTTTATTGATTCTCTTTTTTTTGTATCACTTAATTCACCGATATAGAACATGGAATATTCGATGTATTTAGTCATTGGAAAATTTGAAGGCCGAATGGTTCCATTCCCCTGACCTAAATCTAATTCATTGGTCATATTAACGTTACCCGATTTTAACTGAAGAATTAATATGTGTTGAAAATCTTGTGATAAACCACCAAAAATTGATTTATCCGATGTGTTCATTGATTTTGAAAATACGATTCCTTTTTCTAGCACAAATTGCTCAATCAAAGATGATTGAGCGAATGACCCATTCGTCAAAAGTAAAAGGAGAATGACAAAATATTTCAACATTTAGGCTAAAATATAGGAAAGCCATGAATTAAAAAAATAAGTTTTCATATTTATTCGCGCAGATATCTTTTATCGGCCCAAAAAGTTCCAAAGGGAACAAATGAAAGAATAAATAGCAGTAAACAAGTATTAAAACGCCATTGTTTTTTTAAAAATAATTGCAAAAGAAGTAATGAATACGCAATAAAAAGTACACCATGAATCCATCCAACAATTTTATTAGGCATTGGCATATCCAAAAATTCTCTTAAGGGAACTGTGATTCCAAAACTGAGGTATGAGCAACCTTCAAGCAGTGCTATTAGTCGAAATTTACGTAGAAGATTAGTTTTTTCCATGTGTTAATTGTTTTTCTAAGTTGTTAATATAATCACGAAGTTTTGCAGCTTCAATAAATTCCAATTCTTTCGCGGCTTTTTCCATTGCTTTTCTTGCATCTTTAATTTTAGCCTTCAAAATATCAGGATCTGTATAGCTCACATCAACTTCCATTGCGGGGTGTGTCTCTTCTTCTAATATTGAGTAATTAAATGACGAATCGCCGTCAGCAACTTTTGTAGAATTCAAGATGGTTTCCTTAGATTTTGTTAGCGGCATAGGTTTTATGCCATGTTCTTCATTATAACCTTCTTGAATAGCCCTTCTTCTATTTGTTTCTTCTATAGTTTTTTCCATTGATGCAGTCATCTTGTCTGCATACATTACGACAAACCCATTCACATTTCTTGCTGCTCGTCCCACTGTTTGTACCAAAGAGCGGACATTTCTTAAAAAACCTTCTTTATCCGCATCTAAAATAGCCACTAAAGAAACTTCAGGTAAATCAATTCCTTCTCTGAGTAAATTAACGCCAATTAGCACGTGGAAATTTCCCAATCGAAGTTGTCTCAGAATTTCTACTCGTTCGATTGTATCAATTTCACTGTGTATATAACGACAAAGTATACCCACCTTATCAAGGTATTTTTGTAGTTCTTCAGCCATACGTTTTGTGAGGGTAGTAACTAAAATCCGTTCTTCTTTCTCGATTCTGTCGCGTATGAGTTCCAATAGGTCATCAATTTGATTCTTTGTAGGTCGTACCTCTATGATTGGATCTAAGAGACCGGTTGGACGAATTACTTGTTCGACAACAATTCCTTCGGATTTTTCCATTTCATAATCCGCGGGTGTTGCCGATACGTAAATTACTTGATTGATCATTCCTTCGAACTCTTCAAAACGCAACGGCCTATTGTCGATAGCTGCTTGCAAGCGAAAGCCATAATCAACCAAATTGATTTTTCGTGAGCGATCACCACCGTACATTCCTCGGACTTGGGGTAAAGTCACATGACTTTCGTCGATTATTATCAGGTAATCCTTCGGAAAATAATCCAACAAACAGAAAGGCCTTTCTCCAGGTTTTCTCCCGTCAAAATAGCGCGAATAATTTTCTATGCCAGAACAATAGCCCAATTCACGTATCATTTCTAAGTCATAATTTACGCGTTCCTCAATTCGTTTGGCTTCTTCAAGTTTTCCTTCTTGTTTAAAATTTGCCACCTGAACAATTAAGTCGTCTTGAATGAGTTCAACGGATCTACGTGTATTTTCAGGACTCGAAACAAAGAGGTTCGCAGGATAAAGGACTGTTTCAGAAAATGATTCAATACGTTGACTAGTTTTTGGATCAATAGATTCAATAGATTCTATTTCGTCTCCCCAAAAAGAAACCCTCAAGGCATATTCGGCATAAGCTAAAAATATGTCAACAGTATCGCCAATTGCACGAAAATTCCCACGTTCAAAGGTTTCCTCTGCACGGGTGTAAAGGTTTTCAACAAGCCGGTATAAGAATTTATTTCGTGCTACGGTTTGACCCACAGCCAGTGGGATGATACTGTTTTTAAATTCAGTAGGATTTCCAATACCGTAGATACAAGATACAGATGCCACCACAATAACATCCCTTCTACCTGAAAGTAGGGCAGATGTTGCCCGGAGTCTCAGTTTTTCAATCTCATCGTTAATTTGTAAATCCTTTTCGATATAAGTACCAGTTACAGGAATATAGGCCTCTGGTTGATAATAATCATAATATGAAACAAAATACTCAACTGCATTTTCGGGAAAGAATTGTTTGAACTCGCCATATAACTGAGCCGCCAAGGTTTTATTATGTGATAATACCAAGGTTGGTTTATTAATTTCTTGAATGACATTTGCGACAGTAAACGTCTTTCCACTTCCCGTAACCCCTAATAAGGTTTGATGAACTATACCCTCAGTCAATCCTTCGATTAATTGACGAATTGCTTCTGGTTGATCACCTGTTGGTTTAAATGCAGATTGAAGCTTAAAGTTCACTTGGTAAAAATACGAACTTATGCTATTATGTTCTGTTCCTTTCGTATATTTGCTTTCTATCGACAAAAACAAAAGCCAAGTTTGTCGATTTTGGGGATGTAGCTCAGTTGGCTAGAGCGCTTGACTGGCAGTCAAGAGGTCGTCGGTTCGAGCCCGATCTTCTCCACAGGCTTGTGAAAAAAATCGTCAAGAATAAAGTCGTTAGAAGATCTTCTTTGTTTGCTTCAGGCATTGCAACTGGATTGATGGCTTTTTTTATCGCTCCTTATTTTTATTCGGAATCTTCTGAAATAATTGAGGAACAAAATCCTGAAAAACCTATAATTCAAACAAGATATCCTTTTGGAATAGATATCAGTGAATATCAGGGAATTATTGATTGGGTAGATGTAAAAGATTCCTACCAAAATGTTACTTATGTTCTGATGCGATCATCCATGGGAATAGACGGAAAAGATAAATATTTTGAGCGAAATTGGAGTTATACAAAACAACTAGGATTTATCCGTGGAGCATATCATTTTTATCGGCCAAATGAAGATCCCGAGTTACAGTTTAGAAACTTCGTCGAAACGGTGGCGCTTGAAAAAGGGGATTTATTCCCTGTTTTGGATGTAGAAACGCCCAGTAGAAAAGGTAATGAATACCTTGTCCAAGGTGTAAATAAGTGGTTGCAACTTGCCGAAAAACATTTTGGCGTCAAACCTATTCTCTATACCTATAAAAATTTTTACAATGAGAGACTTAGAGGTAAGGTTGAAGGATATCCTATTTGGGTTGCCGCTTACACAGAAGGAACGGATTTATCTATGATTAATCATGTTTTTCATCAATATTCAGACAGTGAACGAGTGAGTGGAATCAGAACCAAAGTAGATGCTAACCGATTTAAGGATAGTACAAAAACCATCCAAGATTATTGTTTTGAGTAATTTAAATGTAAAGAATGGTCCAACCCAAAAGTAAAGCAACAAGCGAAGCGACTAAAACAAGTTGCTGATTCCAACTTATGGAGATAACCACAGCATTTTCATCTTTCTTCAGTAAATTCATTGTGATTTTAAGGTAGATATAAACACCAATTGCTGAGTTTGCTAATGCAAATAAAACTAACCACATGTGTTCATCGAAAGCTTGATAAAAGACCATAGTTTTTCCGAAAAAACCAGTCATTGGAGGAATACCAGCTACAGAAAATAGCGCCACAATACCAACTATCCCAATCAATGGGTTTTTATATCCTACACCACTTAAAGTAGAAAGTTTATCTTCTTCGTCATTGGCCAAAGCATTTATTGTCATCAAGGCAACTACTGAAAAGCCATATCCAATCATGTAAACCAACAATGCGTCAGCACCGTTTTTAAAGGTCAGTACTGTCATTAACGCGTAAGCCCCATTTGTAACACTTGAAAAAGCCATCAGTCGTTTAAACGTGCCTTGATTTAGCGCCGATAAATTTCCAATAAACATAGACACAAAAATGACAATAACTAACAAGGTAGACCAAAAAGGTTCTATGCCAGGGAACATCATACCAAAAAGTCGATAAAAGGCATATATTCCGATTAGTTTTACAACGGAAGACATGTATGTCATAAACACATTTGGAGCTCCTTGGTAAACGTCTGCAACCCAAAAATGAAAAGGGAAAGCACCTACTTTAAACAACATTGCAGCTAAAATAAATAGCACACCTACAAAGAACATAGAAGGCAATTGTTCCGTAAATAATATACTTATGAATCCAATTTTCTCAACGTTAAAAGTGCCAACAGTTCCATAAACGAGCGCAATTCCAAATAACAAAAGAGCAGTGGCAAATGAACCTAAATAAAAATATTTTAATGATGCTTCCGAAGATGATGCCGATTTTTTCTTTGAACCAGCTAATACATACAAAGGAATTGATAGTATTTCTAAGCCAAGAAAGAACATGAAAATATCTTTAAATCCTAACAGACACAAACCACCACTCAAAGAAAAAAGCATTAAGGCAGAAAAGTCACCAATTGTTGCAGATTCCTCCATGAAATGCTTGTATCCGCTTAAAATAATAAGGGCCGTAAGTGCAATGGCTAGGTTCAGAAAATGAATATTATCTTCATTAAATGTTAATACATGATATTTTTCATTCAGAAAGTACCATTCATAGTTTTGTATGACAGCACCTAAGGCAAGTCCAGTTATTGACACAATCATGACTAAAACCGGTTTTTTCATGATTCCCAAAAACAGGGAAATGAGTGCTGAAATAAATATAATTACAATCGCCTCCATCTTTTTATTAAATTAATTTGCAATAATTTGTGTGAGTTGTGCAGCACTTTCTTTTACTAAATCTCCGATAAGATAGGGAGCAAGACCAAATACTAATGCTAAAATTCCTAATACACAAAACACTGCCCATTCGTTCCAAGTCAAGTCAGGGAATTGTAAAGATGCCTTATGACCAGACATACTGAGTTGATAAGCTCTAAACATGTAAATGGCACCAAACACCAGGGTTGATGCAGCAAGTACACCTAAGCTAAATTTATACTCTGCTATTTCGCGCAGCAATAAGAATTCTCCAATGAAACCTGCACTAAATGGAATAGAGACTGACGCGAAGGAAATAACCATAAACCAAAAGGCAAATTTAGGCGCCCGTTCAGCGATTCCTCCCATTTGAGTGACGTCATGAGTTCCTGTTCTGCTAATTAATACTTCTGCTACTAAGAAAAGACCAATAGACAGTATACTATGATTAATAACTTGAATCATACTTGCAGAAAGTGCATTTTCTGAAAAAATCATAATACCAGCTGCAATTAAACCAAGGTGTGATACCGAGGCGTAGGCAAAAATCTTTTTAATATCCGTTTGCTTTATTGCGATAATCCCACCGTATACAATGCCAATAACGCCTAGGACGACTACTATCCATCTCATGCATGCTAATCCTTCTGGTGCGAGTGGGATCATCCATTTAATCATTCCGAAAAGGGCCATTTTCAACATAAGTGCTGACAAGAGCATTGTTCCAGCCATTGGTGCCGATGAATATGTTTCAGGTTGCCAGGTATGAAAAGGAAAAACTGGAATTTTAATTGCAAATGCGAGCATGAAGCCAGCCATAATCCAAAATCCTTCAGTATCAGTTAATTTTGCTGCGATTAAGTCTCCATATGCAAAGGATGAAGCATGTTGCTTGAGCCAAATAAATGATAACAGCATGGCCAAAGAACCTACCATCGTATAAATAAAAAACTTAACCAATGTAATGTTATTCCCTTTACCAAACCAGTAAAGAATTAAGAAAATCGGAATCAAAGTAAATTCCCAAAATATGTAAAACAGCAAACCATCACTAGCCAAGAAAACACCAAATAATCCAGTTTGCATGAAAAACGCAAGAGCATGGAAAAGCGGAGAATGACTTAAATCACGGTTATAGTTACTGAGAAAAATTAAAGGAAATGAGAATGCAGTTAAAAGAAGCATGAGTAGTGAAATTCCATCATATTGCATGGAAAAGGTTAGTCCAAAAACAATATCTTCTTTACATGAATACACTTCTACCCATTCTCCTGGTGTGTAGTTTATCAAATGGATGCTTATTAATACGGCAGGCAAAAGACTTCCAATTAATCCGAAAAAACGAATATTGTTTCTAGGAATAATAAAGGAAATTAATCCTAAGGCAAAGGGTATAATTAGTAATTCCAAAACTTAAAATAATAAAGTGAATAACCGATAAATAATATAACACCAAGAATCATAAAGTATAGGTAGTTGGACAAAAGGCCAGTTTGAATTTTTCGAACTGAATTGCCACCTATTTGTATACCGGATGTTATTTTCAAAAGTGAATCGTATAACAAGTTTTTTTCAACAATCAGTAAAATTTTTGCTGATATAAACTCAGTTGGTTTAACAAATAGTGTGTTGTATAATTCGTCGATATACAATTTATTACTTGACCATTCTGCCCATCCTGTAAAATGTTGTTCTTTTGAGATAGGGTAATTCTCTTTGGCATAAACCGTATAAGTCCAAAATATAATTAATAATGTGACTATTGTTGTACCTATCATGATACTAATGGCTGTCGAATCACTGATGTGATGCAGATGGATTTGGGAGAGACCAAGGGTGGTTTCTTCCAAAAAATGATTCATCCAATGTGCAGCATCCCCCGCAATAAAGGAAGGCAAATTGAGTGCTCCTCCGATCACTGATAAGACTGCTAATATTAGTAGTGGGCTAGTCATTAAAGGTCCTGATTCATGCAGATGTTTTTCCGTATGACTATCCCCTCGAAATTCTCCATGAAAAACTAAGAAATACATTCTGAACATATAGGTTGTAGTCATCGCAGCAGCCAAAACCATTAATATAAAAACAACATATCCGTGACCAAAAGCAGCTGCGAAAATTTCATCTTTTGAGAAGAAACCGGACAACAGTGGAAATCCAGAAATCGCGAGTGTACCAATTAAAAACACTAAATGCGTAATAGGCATATACTTTTTAAGACCGCCCATTTTAGTAATATCTTGTTCGTGATGATTGGCATGAATAACACTGCCTGAACCTAGAAAAAGTAAGGCTTTGAAGAATGCATGTGTAGTGACATGAAACAAAGCAACAGTATAAGCACCGAGTCCAAGCGCAACAAACATAAAACCTAACTGTGAAACGGTTGAATACGCCAACACCTTTTTAATGTCGTTTTGTTTCATGGCTATAAAGGCAGCAATTAACGCAGTTGCCAAGCCAATAAATAAAATGATATGTTGGGTGAATGGGGCATGTTCAAATAAGAAATTGGAACGAATCGTTAGGTAAATACCAGCTGTAACCATCGTCGCAGCATGAATTAACGCTGAAACGGGTGTTGGACCTGCCATTGCATCGGGTAGCCAGGTGAATAAAGGAATTTGCGCGCTTTTTCCCGTAGCTGCTAAGAATAATGAAAGTGTGACTGAAATCATAAATGTTGAATCTTTTTGGAATTCACCCAAAAGGGTTGCAACGCCAATTTGGTCGTAATTTAATGTTCCAAATTTCCCTAATAAAAGAAAACAAGCGATAAGCAAACCTAAATCTCCAATACGATTCATAATGAAAGCCTTTCGAGCAGCGATGCTATTTTCCATTCCTTTGATTTTGTCTGCGTAATGAAATCCAATCAAGAGAAATGAACATACGCCAACCCCTTCCCACCCGAAAAATAACATCAAATAGTTATCACCAAGCACCAAAACAAGCATGGAGAAGATAAATAGATTTAAGTAGGTGAAAAATTTATAAAAACCCTGATCGCCATGCATGTATCCTATTGAAAAAATATGAATAAGAGATCCAATTCCTGTTATAATCAAAGTCATCCAAAGTGATAAGCTGTCTAGTTTAAAACCTGCATCAAGTTGAAAAGAATCTAATGCTAACATGGTAAATGCATGTACTTGAATAGGTGTATCGAAAGACATGAATATACTTGTAGCTATTATAAAAGGAATCGCTACCATCAAGGTCCCAATAGTCCCGATGAGTTTCTCTGAGAATTGTTTCCCGAAAATTCCGTTAATGGCAGCGCCAATTAAAGGTAGCAACAAGATAAAATATAACAATTGTTCGTTACTCATGTTAGTGATTTAATTTTTTAAACATATCGACATCGATACTTCTCAAGTTTCGAAAGGCCATTAAAATGATTGACAATCCAACCGTTGCTTCAGCCGCTGCTACGACCACGATAAAAAATACAAAGATGTGTGCATCTCCTTGACCGAAAAAATTAGCAAAGGAAACGAGCAGTAAATTCACTGAATTTAACATCAGTTCAATACACATGAGCATTACAATCATATTTTTTCGTATCATTAGTCCGACCGCTCCAATGGCGAATAGAATAGGACATAGGAATAAGTAAAATTCCTTTGAAAATTCTGCATGGGAAATTAAAGCAGGCATCATATCTCTTCTGTATTTTGTTTTTCTCTTTTTGCTAATAACACGGCACCTACCATTGCAGCAATAAAAAGAATGGAGGATACTTCAAATGGGACGATGTATTTTGAGAACAATATTTGACCGAGGTTTTGAACCAATCCTTCATTTTGTATATCAGCAATTTGTTTAGACATTTCTTCTGGCATGGGAGGTAAGGTAGATTCCGCCAATGCGGCTAGAAGCACCAATAAAAAAGTTCCTCCCGAAATGATTGCAGCCATTTGTGAAGCAATGGACATTTTAGGTTCGCTTTCTTTGTTCAGGTTTAACAGCATGAGTACGAAAAGAAAGAGTACCATAATAGCTCCAGCGTAAACAATAATATTCACTATAGCCAAGAATTGTGCGTTCATCAGCACCATATGCCCGGAAATAAAAAAGAAGGTAATGACCAAGTACATAACACTTCTAACAGGGTGAGAACTCAAAATAACCATAAGAGCCGACCCGATGGTCAAACCTCCAAGGATGTAAGAAATTATTTCGTATGTCATACTTTACCTCTTTTACCGGTTGATTGTCGTTTTGTGATATCGATTCGTTGATCTATTTTTTCAACAAGCATTTCTTTTCCATAGACAAATTCATCACGTTCGTATTCTGTCGGTACAATTCTATCCGTCAAAAATATTGCTTCCTTTGGACAGGCTTCCTCACAAAGTCCACAAAATATACAACGCAACATATTAATTTCATAGGTTTCGGCATATTTTTCTTCTCGATAAAGATGCTCTTCGCCTTTTTTTCTTTCTGCTGCCACCATAGTGATCGCTTCGGCAGGACAAGCAACTGCGCACAAACCACATGCCGTGCAATTTTCTCGACCTTCTTCGTCTCTTTTCAACACATGCATTCCACGATATACAGGGGCAAAAACGCGTTGTTCTTCTGGGTATTTTATTGTTTTTCTTCGTTGAAACATGTGTTTTAAAGTTACCATCATCCCGTTGAAAATAGCAGGAAGATAAAGACTTTCAACAAACGTCATTGGCTTGTCCGAAACAACTTTTTTTCTATTTGTTAAACTTTCCATAGTATTTTATTAAAACCAACCTTCATTGAAAGCGATTACTAATCCGGTTATAAGCATGTTGATGATAGCAATAGGAATTAACGTTTTCCATCCGAGGTGCATCAATTGATCAAAGCGAAATCTAGGAATGGTCCAACGAATCCACATGAACACAAAAATGAAAAAGAAAATCTTCGTAAAGAATGCAAGCACACCGAGTATTGCTAGTGTATTTCCGCTAAAAGAATCCATTCCCGGGAAATTAAATCCACCAAAAAACAACATGGCAATCAATGCTGAAGAAATAAACATGGCAACATATTCGGAAAACAAAAATAAACCTAGTTTCATCGAGCTATATTCTGTATGGTATCCTCCAATGAGCTCTGATTCACATTCTGGCAAATCAAATGGCGCACGATTAGTTTCGGCCAATGAACATATAAAAAAAACTAAAAAAGCAACTGGTTGGTACCAAATATTCCAGTCCATACCGTGCTGTTTATTTACGATATCTGTCAAGCTTAAACTGCCAGACATTAGGACGATGGTTATTAAAGAAATACCCATAGCTAGTTCATATGAAATCATTTGAGAAGATGCCCTAATTGCACCAAACAAGGAGTACTTATTGTTCGAAGCCCAACCACCAAGCATTATTCCATAAACACCAATAGATACGACGCCAAACATATATAAAACACCGATATTAAAATCGGTAACTTGTAAACTGATTGTTCTACCGAATAGAGTGATATCCGGTCCCCAAGGAATAATTGCTGAGGTTATCAGTGCGGTAAACATTGAAATTCCAGGCCCGATTATAAACAACCATTTATCAGCATTCTGTGGAATAAAATCCTCTTTCAAAAACATTTTAACACCGTCTGCAATGGGTTGTAAAATTCCAAAAGGTCCTGCTCTATCTGGGCCAACTCTGTCTTGAATCCATGCGGCCAATTTTCTTTCAAAATAAGTCGAATATGCGGCAATTCCCAAAGAGATAAGGAACAATATTACGACCAAGACGAATTTTTCTATGATTAATGCGTAGTCCATTAGTTGATTCGCTTAATTTTTGTGTTCATTTTCGTTTCATACTTTCCTTGAGAAATAACAGAATGTCTGTCTACAATTCTTGGACCTGTCACCGTCCACTGACTAAGGTCTTTTTTCTCAAAACGACATTCATTGCAAATCCATGCAGTTTTACCATCGATATCCTCGACTTCTCCGTATTGATCTTTTCTGGCTGTAACACGGTAAATTTCGTTACCAAACATCCAAAGTACAGCCTTTCCGCTACATTTATCACATTTGCATTCTCCTTCCATTGGTTTTAAAAACCATACCCGACTTTTGAATCTGAAGGTTTTGTCTGTTAGGGCACCAACCGGACAGACATCAATTACATTTCCTGAGAAATCATTATCAATTGCTTTTTCAATGTAAGTAGATATTTCAGCATGCTCACCTCTATTCAACACGCCATGCACACGTTGATCAGTCAGTTGATTTGCTGTATGAACACAACGATAACATAAAATACATCGATTCATATGTAGCTTGATTTTATCTCCAATATCTATCGGGTCAAAAGTTCTGCGTTCTTCTTCGTACCTTGTCATTGCCTTTCCGTGCTCATAGCCTAAGTCTTGTAAATGACATTCACCCGCTTGGTCACAAATTGGGCAATCTAATGGATGGTTGATCAGTAGAAATTCTACTACGCCCGCACGATTTTCTTTTACACGCTCACTTGTTTTGTTTTTAACAACCATGCCATCTGCGACTGGTGTAGAGCATGAAGCTACAAGTTTTGGCATCGGGCGAGGGTCTGCACCTGAACCTGCAGCTACCTCAACCAAACAAGTTCTACATTTACCTCCAGAAACTTCCAATTTACTGTAATAACACATTGCAGGAGGAACAACTTCTCCACCAATTTTACGAGCCGCATTCAGGATACTTGTTCCCGCTTCGACTTCAATTTCTATATCGTCAATAGTTACTTTTACCATAGTTATGCTGTAACGGGTTCTTTACTCAATCCGTAATTTCTGTTTATTGCATCCTCACGATTAGTGACATGCCATTCAAATTCATCTCTAAAATGACGAATTGCTGCCGCTACAGGCCAGGCGGCTGCATCACCAAGCGGACAAATTGTATTTCCTTCTATTTTCTTGTTTATTTCTGCTAAAAGATCGATATCGCGCATATTCCCATTTCCATGTTCTAGGCGATAGAGTACTTTTTCCATCCATCCCGTACCTTCTCGGCAAGGAGAACATTGACCACACGATTCATGTGCATAAAATCTAGCAAAATTCCATGTATTTCTTACAATACATTGATCCTCATCAAAAACGATAAAACCACCGGAACCAAGCATGGAACCACTGGTAAAACCACCATCGGAAAGACTTTCATAGGTCATCAATCGATCTTCCCCTGAAGCCGTTTTGGTCACTAAGTAATGAGGTAAAATTGGAACGGATGAACCGCCCGGTACACAAGCTTTTAATTTTTTACCATTTGAAATTCCTCGACAATAGTCATCACCGTAAATAAATTCTTCTACTGATACGCCCAATTCGATTTCATAAACGCCCGGTCTTGCTAAATTACCGCATGCCGAAATTAATTTTGTGCCCGTACTTCTTCCAATACCGATGGATGCGTACGTATCGCCTCCTTCGTTTACAATTGGAACAACAGCAGCAATACTTTCTACGTTGTTTACAACAGTTGGGCAACCCCATAAACCTTTCACTGCAGGAAAAGGGGGTTTAATTCTTGGATTTCCTCTTTTTCCTTCTAGGGATTCAATCAACGCAGTTTCTTCTCCACATATATATGCCCCACCACCCGGCATTACGCGAAGATCTAGGTTATAGCCTGATCCTTTGATATTTTTTCCTAAATATCCTTTATCATATGCCTCAGCAATTGCCTTCTCCAAAATGTAAAGAATCCACATAAATTCACCACGTATGTATATGAATGACATGTTTGCTCCTAAGGCATAACTTGACAAAATCATTCCTTCAACTAGAAGGTGAGGGATATGCTCCATCAAATACCTGTCTTTGAAAGTACCAGGTTCTGATTCATCAGCATTGCATACCAAATATCGCGGAACACCCTCGGGTTTAGCGAGAAAAGACCATTTCATTCCTGTAGGAAATCCTGCGCCCCCGCGTCCTCGAAGCCCTGATTTTTTCACTTCTTCCACAACCTCCTCCGGACTCATGCTTTTAAGTGCTTTATCAACAGCACGATATCCTCCATTTTTTTGGTAAACTTCGAAGGATTCAATTCCCGGAATGTGATCGTTTTCTAGTAGTAATTTTCTTCCTTTCATGACTAGTTAGTTTCCAAGGTTCCGTTGCGCATTGCTTCAAGCAATTCATCAACTTTTTCTGGTGTTAGAAATTCGTAGTTCTTATACTGGCATTGTAGCATAGGGCCGTATCCACAAGCCCCTAGACATTCAGCGGTTTTTAAAGTAAACATTCCGTCAGACGACGTCTCGCCTACTTTAATATTTAATTTATTTTCGAGGTGCGTGATAATTTTATCACTACCCACCAACATACATGGACCTGTTCGACATACTTCTAAAACATATTTCCCCGTAGGATCGAGATGAAACATTGTATAAAACGTCGCAACTTCATATACTTCAATTGGTGTAATATTTAATAATTCAGCAACGTAATCCATTGTTTTTATGCTTAACCATCCACCCAATTCACTCTGAGCCATGTGTAATACGCGTATTAGGGCACTTTTATGTTTTCCTTCGGGAACGTTGGCCATCAATTCCTTTATTTTAGCCAAAGAAGCCTCACTGAATTCTATCCGTTCACCTTGGCGATTTGAAATGTCTACGTGTGTTTTCATTTTATGCGTCTAATTCTCCTGCAATAATATTCATGCTACTTAAGGTCAATACGGCATCACTAATACTCGACCCTGTAATCATTTCGGGGTATGCCTGATAATAGATAAAACAGGGTCTTCTAAATTGAAGCCTGTAAGGGGCTCTTCCACCATCACTTAATAAGTAGTAACCCAACTCTCCATTTCCACCTTCGACGGCATGGTAAACTTCACCAACAGGTATTTCAGTTTCTCCCATGACAATTTTGAAGTGATATATCAACGCTTCCATGTTGTTATATACGTCCTCTTTAGGAGGTAGATAAAAATCGGGTACATCTCCTTTATAGGAACCTGTCGGAAGATTATTGTATGCTTGTTCTATTATTCGAATACTTTGTCGGATTTCCTCTTGTCTTACCATGAAACGATCATAGGTATCACCATTGACACCAACGGGAATTATGAAATCAAAATCTTCATATGAGGAATATGGCTTCATCGCACGAATGTCGTAATCTACTCCAGTAGCACGTAAATTAGGACCAGAAAACGAATATTCAAGTGCTCGATCAGCAGAAATTGCACCCGCACCTTTAGTTCTATCCATAAAGATTCTATTTCTTGCCAACATAGAGTCGAATTCTTCAAATTCTTTAGGAAAAGTTTTCAAAAATAATTTAAGCTTTTCATGAAATGCTGGTGAGAAATCTCTTTCGAAGCCGCCAATTCTGCCAATGTTGGTAGTTAATCTCGCACCACAAACTTCTTCGTATAATTCGTATATTTTCTCACGTTGATTGAACGGGTAAAAAAAGCTCGTCAAGGCTCCTGTATCTACACCTACCACTGAATTGCAAATCAAATGATCAGCAATTCGAGCTAATTCCATAATTATAACGCGCATGTACTCTACACGTTTTGGAATCTCTGCGCTGATCAGTTTTTCAACAGTCATGTGCCAACCCATATTATTAATTGGAGAGGAGCAATAATTTAAGCGATCAGTAATCGGTGTTATTTGATTGTATGGCCTTCTTTCAGCTAATTTTTCAAATGCTCGGTGTATATATCCTACTGTTTGTTCGGATGAGAGAATTTTTTCTCCATCAACCTTTAAAATATTTTGAAATATACCGTGGGTTGCCGGGTGAGTTGGACCAAAATTGATTGTAGCAATATCGCCATCTATTGTCTCCTTTGAATCAAAAAAGCTCGGAGCTACCTTAGTTTTTTCTTTTGTAATATCTTTCATATCTTAAAATCTCCCAAAGAATCTATCGTCTTTATCTTCTCTTGTTTCATCTTCTAAATGAAATTCTTTTCTCATCGGAAAATAATCCATGGAATCTTCATTTAAAATTCTTCTCAAATTAGGATGTCCAATAAATTGAACACCGTAGAAGTCGTAGGTTTCCCGCTCGAGCCAATTTGCACCCGTAAACAAATCCGTAATTGTCGAAATAGTAGGATTATCAATTGAAAGATACGCTTTGATGCGTATACGCTGATTAAATTTCCAACTGTGTAAATGATAAACCATACACAATTCTTCTCCAGTTCTGTCCGGATAATGAATTGCGCCTAACAATGTCAAATACTGAAAAGCGAGTTTTTCGTTGGTTTTGAGAAGCTCAATTGTTTCATGAATATCTTCTTTTGCTACAGTAAAACTCGGTTCATCTGCAGAATAGTCAAACTGAACTGTTGGGAATTTTTCTAAAATAGTAGACTCCAAAGTTTTTATTAGCAAATCATTCATCGTTTTTCAATTCGATATTGTAATTTTTCATCAAGTGTTTATATTCATCGTTGTACCTTCTGCGTAACGATTCGGTTTTGACCAACTCATGAATTTTCATAACTCCGTCAATAATTTGCTCCGGTCTGGGTGGACATCCCGGAACATAAACGTCAACTGGAATTATTCTATCTATACCTTGTAAAACACTGTATGTGTCAAATATTCCTCCGGAAGAAGCACATGCACCCACAGATAATACCCATTTAGGTTCGGACATTTGCTCGTAAACTTGTTTCAATACAGGTCCCAACTTTTTTGATATTGTTCCAGCAACTATAAGTAAATCAGCCTGTCTTGGGGAAAAAGACATTCTTTCCATCCCAAACCTTGAAAGGTCATAGCTACTACCCATTGTGGCCATGAATTCGATTCCACAGCAAGAGGTTGCAAATGGTAAAGGCCACATAGAGTTTGCTCGTGCTAATCCTACAGCTTTGTCTAGGGTTGTCAATTGATAACCTTCCCCGTTTATTGCTTCTAAATTTTCTATTTTTCCCATTCTAATGCTCCTTTTTTAAATACGTACAAAAACCCGATTAAAAAGAATATAACAAATAGAATAACAGCCAAAAGGCCTTCAAGTTCTAATTGGTAAAAATTTACTGCATAAGGGTAAAAGAAAATAACTTCTACATCAAACAAAACGAAGAGAATGGCGGTCATAAAATACCTTATAGAAACAGGAAAACGTGCATTGCCATCTGCTTCAATACCACATTCAAAGTTTTCTTCCTTATTCTTGGATTTAATGCGCGGCATGAGTATGTGCGTCACAAATAAAGTGAATGCAACAAATCCACCAGCGACAATAAATTGTAGGATTAGTGGAAAATAGTCATGACTAGTAGATACGGCTTCCATAAGCTAAAGCGTTGTTATTAAATTAATTACATGCAGTGGCCAAACTATATGTTATTCCTACAAGTAATGTGCGACCGCAAATTTACATTCTACTTTGAATTAATCAATCTTTTTTCTGATAAATTTAACATCAATGCTGAAGGTAACATAAACAAAAAATGACCGTCTTATTAGGACGGTCACTTTTATAGTGACATTTCGAACTATCCGAACATAATCGGGAAGAGCGAAATGGAAAAGAGTCCGAAGACTCTTATTTTCCTACATCATCCCGGGCATTCCTCCACCCATGCCACCCATTGCTGCAGCTGAAGCGCCTGCTTCTTCTGGTTCGTCAGCAATAACACATTCGGTGGTTAACAACATCGAAGCAATTGAGGCAGCATTTTCAACGGCTATTCTTGTAACTTTAGTTGGATCGATAACTCCCGCCTTATATAACTTTTCATATGTTTCAGTGCGAGCATTATACCCAAAGTCATCTTTACCTTCCCTAACTTTTTGTACAATTACTGCGCCTTCTCCTCCTGCATTGGCAATTATTTGACGAAGTGGCTCTTCAGCAGCTCTTTTTACAATTTGAATTCCAGTTTCTTCGTCTTCGTTTTCACCTTTCAATTTGTCTAAAGTCTCAATCGCACGAATCAATGCCACGCCTCCGCCTGGTACAATTCCTTCTTCTACAGCAGCGCGAGTTGCGGCAAGCGCATCGTCAACGCGGTCTTTTTTCTCTTTCATTTCCACTTCTGTAGCCGCACCAACATAAAGAACAGCTACGCCACCTGCCAATTTTGCTAATCTTTCTTGTAGTTTTTCTCGGTCGTAATCTGACGTTGTCGTTTCTATTTGCGCCTTTATTTGTTGAACGCGTGCCGAAATATCAGCTTTTTTACCTTTACCGTTTATAACTGTTGTGTTGTCTTTATCGATTTCAATTTTTGCTGCAGAACCAAGCATGTCCATGGTCACATTTTCCAATGTCATACCTCGTTCCTCTGAAATTACCATTCCTCCGGTTAAGATCGCAATGTCCTCCAACATTGCTTTTCTTCTGTCTCCAAATCCAGGAGCTTTCACCGCTGCAACCTTCAACGAACCTCTCAATCTGTTTACTACAAGAGTACCTAGTGCCTCACCGTCTACATCTTCTGCAATAATCAAAAGACCTTTCCCGGCTTGAACAACAGGCTCTAAAATTGGAAGCAATTCTTTCATGCTCGAAATTTTCTTTTCTGAAATTAAAATCAACGGATTTTCCATCTCAGTAATCATTTTTTCCGCGTTGGTAACGAAATATGGTGAAAGGTAACCCCTGTCAAATTGCATACCTTCAACAGTTTTTACTTCAGTTTCTGTACCCTTGGCCTCTTCCACAGTAATTACACCATCATTTCCAACAACTTTCATAGCCTCTGCAATTAGAGCGCCAATCGTCTCGTCGTTGTTCGCGGATATAGAAGCAATTTGTTTGATTTTTGAATTGTCAGATCCAACTTCTTTCGATAACTTTTTCAGGTTACGAACAACCTCAGCAACTGCTTTGTCAATACCTCTTTTTAAATCCATGGGATTAGCACCAGCGGCCACATTTTTAAGTCCACCGTGGATTATTGCTTGAGCTAGCACAGTAGCTGTGGTTGTTCCATCACCAGCGATATCAGCTGTTTTTGATGCAACTTCTTTTACCATTTGAGCCCCCATATTTTCGAATGGATCTTTTAGCTCGATTTCTTTTGCAACCGTAACACCATCTTTGGTCACATGAGGCGCTCCAAATTTTTTGCCAATTACTACATTTCTCCCTTTAGGTCCTAATGTTACCTTTACAGCATTAGCTAATGCATCAACTCCTCTTTTAAGTTTTTCTCTCGCTTCAACATCGAAATAAATTTCTTTTGCCATTTTATTTTGGATTTAGTTAATTATAAAATTCCGTAAATATCAGATTCTTTCATGATCAAATAGCTTGTACCATCTATTTTAATTTCGGTCCCCGAATATTGACCATATAATACGTTGTCGCCCTTTTTAACTGTCATGGGCTCATCTTTTTTACCAGTTCCAGCTGCTACAACAACGCCTTTTAAAGGTTTTTCTTTCGCAGTATCTGGAATGATTATTCCGCTTGCGGTTTTTTGTTCTGCTGGCGCAGGTTCTATCAGAACTCTGTCTGCCAAAGGTTTAAATTTTACTGACATATATTTTGAATAAATTTTAACATTTGATGTTGCATTTGTCGAATACCATGCCATCTAAAAAGTTAGGACAATTTTTCAACATTTGGTCAAAATTGAAATAAAAAATGTCAGTATCTGTGACATACTGACATCTAAGAATAAGTATTTCGAAAGTTATTGAGCGGGTTGCTGTTGCTGTTGACCACCTTGAGGAGCACCTCCTTTTTGCTGTTCTTGTTTAGCGGGTTCTTCAACTACAGGTTTTTCTTGGCGAATCGTTGTTAAAATACTCGCTACCACAATGACCCCTGCAAGCGACCAAGTTAGTTTTTCTATGAATTCAGTTGTTTTTTGAACGCCTCCTAATTGATTTGCAGCACCGAAATCGGAACTCAATCCTCCACCTTTAGAATTTTGAACATAAACTACCAAAATCAATAGGATACTGGCTAAAATGGTTAAAGCTGATAAGATAAAATCCATGATACTAATTAATTTTCTTTTTGACTTGTTTTATTAGGCCTGCAAAGTAAGTCTTTTTTTCTGGAAAAATCAAACTTAATTGTTCATAAACATATATTGCTTTTGGGAAATTGCCTTGTAGTTCGAAAATTTTTGCGAGTGTTTCACTTACAGGCATTTTCTGTTCATCCAAACTTTCTTTTGCTTTTTTACTAGGAGAGTAGAATTCTTTTTTCGGTCTATCAATTTTTTCAATCACGAGAGAATTCTTGGTTTCTTCTTCTCGATCTTGTACTGTAGAAGTATAATTTAACCAATCATTGAATGTAAATTCTTTTTCGTCAATAGCTTCGTTTTCCTCAATAGGGGAACTAACAAAAATGGGGTTTTCCACTACATGCTTCGGTGCTTTTTCAATTTCATCGGATGAATTTTCTTGTTCAGAGGCCTTCGTAATTAAGTCTAATTCCTTTTCTGTTTCACGTATGAAATTAGCTTGTGCTGCACCTGCTTGAATCAAAAGTTCGACTTCATCTATTTCGATAACGGAGTTTTCAATGGGGTCATTTTCTATTCGTAAAAATTCTTTTTCATCTTCCGTTGTAGGTTGTTCTTCATCAGAATCAAATTGCGTTAGTGTTGATAAATCAGAACGATTAATTTCTTCATTAATTTCTTGTTTTCTATCGGTTAATTCAATAATGTCTTCATTCAATATTACCGGATTATTAGCCTGTCGACCTGCTAATTCATACAATACTGATCTGTCAGAAATTCTAATAGCTAAGCGATTCAATTCTTCTTGAAAACGTAAATCACCTTGAATGAATAAAGACTCTAAGTAGAGTAATGTGAACGTTGTGGCATATGGAAAATAGTCAACAGCTTCTCTGAGATCATCGGTTTTAATTGATGAAAGCTTTTGCTTGTTTATCAGTAATTCTTGTATGTCTTGCTTAGCAATCATTACCAATTTCCTAGGAGTTTATTAATTAAATCTTGCGACAATTGAGTGTTTATGTCTTCCAAAAGTTGAGCCTCGATTGAAGCCAAGTTTGTTGAAGCACTAAAGTCAGCAAATCGATTAGCTATTAAATTTAATGTTTCTTGTTTTGGAGAACTAATAAATATAGAGAATTGTACACCAATTGTTAGCCTATTTTGCGCGGCACTGTTATTATTTTGAATTGCTATGGGTGTAACTTGATAGTTGTTGATGACACCTTCAATGTAAACTTCACCAGATCCAGTTGTGGTGTTCAAGGCCAGTCGGGTATTGTTTTGCAAGGCATCTTTCAAATCTTCAGTTAATTTAGCCGTATAGCTCAAGGGACAATTTGGTGCAATGGTTTCCATTGTTTTAATTGAAAACGTTTTCCATTCTTCAGGCGTAGTCCCAGAATCTTTCAGTGAGATATTCACGGATTTACAACCAATCGTACAAAAGACCAAAAAAAGGATAAACCAATGCTTCATTTTTATAAAAATCCAAGATTAAATTCTTTTATTTTACGGTATAGGGTTCGCTCTGAAATGCCTAATTCCGCTGCTGCATATTTTCTTTTACCTCTGTGTTTTTCCAACGCCTTTTTAATCAATTCTTTTTCACGATCCTCTAAGGAAAGTGATTCTTCAAATTCTTCGTGGTGCTCAAAATTATCTGCAGGTTTTGATATGCTGATGTGGTGCTCGGTTGAAACTGGTAATACACGAGTTGCCTCATACGCCGTGATATTTCCAGGATTAACCTCACTGTAAAAACGATTTAATAATTCAGATTGATCCGCATTGAGTTGCACGCCCATTCCTTGAGATAATACCTCTAGAACCAATTTTTTTAAGTCTGTTAAATCTTTTTTCATGTCGAAAAGAAATTTATACATAAGTTCCCTCTCTGAGAAATTCTCAGCAGTTGCTTGGGCTTGTATTATTGGTACTTTTTCTGTAGGTCTAGGCAGGTATGAAGAAAGATTTAAATCGTCTATTTCACGAGAGGTTTCAATGACCGATAGTTGTTCAACTAAATTTTTTAATTGACGAATATTACCAGGCCAACTATACTGCTCCAAAACACTCACCGCTTCAGGGGTTAATTTGACAGCTGGCATCCTATATTTATCTGCAAAATCGTGAGCAAATTTTCTGAATAATAAATGAATATCCTCTTTTCTATTTCTTAAGGATGGCAGTTGAATTGGAACCGTATTTAAGCGGTAGTAAAGGTCTTCTCGGAATTTTCCAGTGGAAATGGCTTGGTGCATATTTTCATTGGTAGCGGCGACAACCCGAACATTGGTCTTAATAGCTTTGGATGAACCTACGCGGATAAACTCTCCGGTTTCTAATACCCGTAATAACCTTACTTGTGTTTGCATGGGAAGTTCTGCAACTTCGTCTAAAAATATTGTACCACCATTTGCCACTTCAAAATAACCTTGCCTACTCCCACTGGCTCCAGTAAATGATCCTTTTTCATGTCCAAATAATTCAGAATCTATAGTCCCTTCAGGAATCGCTCCGCAATTTACAGCGATGTATTCTTTATGTTTTCGCGCACTAAGTTGATGAATTACTTGCGGAATAATTTCTTTACCTGTTCCGCTTTCTCCTGTGACCAATACAGAAATGTCCGTTGGAGCCACTTGAACAGCGACTTCTAATCCTCTGTTAAGTAACGGAGAATTACCAATTATTCCGAATCTTTGTTTAACTTGTTGAACGGTCATTATTACGCGTATTGTTCAATTTTTCCTAATAATGTCGCTGATGTACAGTCTTCGATTCTTACCATAACGTAGCTTCCTTTCTCAGCTTTTTCTTTAGGAAAAACCACCATTGAATTTCTGCCGTTTCGACCACAAAAGAAATCTTCAGAACGTTTTGATGGTCCTTCAACCAATACTTTTTGAAGTGAACCGATTTGTTTTTTATGAGATTTTAGTGAATGCCCTAATTGCTTTTCGATTACCTCATTTAATCTTCTACTTTTAGTTTCTTCGGGCACATCATCCTCAAATTTTCGTTCGGCTAGTGTTTTTGGTCGCTCAGAATACTTGAACATATAGGCAAAGTCATATGAAACTATATCCATCAACGAAAGGGTTTCTTCGTGTTCCTTTTCAGTTTCTCCACAAAATCCGGTTATAATATCCGTAGATATTGCACAGTCTGGTATAATTCGTTTTATTGCGTCTATCCTATTAAGGTACCATTCTCTTGTATAACCTCTATTCATGCGATAAAGTACTTCAGAATTGCCAGATTGAACAGGTAAATGAATGTAAGGACAAATATTTTCATAGGTAGCCATTGTCTCTAATACATCATCCGTCATGTCTTTCGGATGGGATGTACTAAAACGTACACGTAATAGGGGAGATACCAAGGCAACCATTTCCATCAGTTGAGCAAAATTGGTGGTTGGAATAGTTGGATCCTTTATTTCGCCCTTAGCAGTTATATTCCAGCGGTAAGAATCGACATTTTGTCCAAGTAATGTTACTTCTCTATAACCTTTTTCGAATAGGTCTCTACATTCTTCTACAATGGTTTGAGGGTCTCTTGATCGTTCTCTTCCTCTTGTGAATGGTACCACACAAAATGAACACATATTGTCGCAACCACGGGTGATTGTTACAAAAGCACTTATTCCACCTTGGTCCAAACGTACAGGAGAGATATCAGCATAGGTTTCATCTCGAGAGAGTAATACATTTACTGCCTTTTGACCTGTTCCAACTTCAACAATTAAATTTGGTAAATCGCGGTAAGCATCCGGACCTGCAACGAGATCCACGAGTTTTTCTTCTTCTAGTAATGTTTTTTTTAATCGTTCAGCCATACAGCCTAATATACCTACTACAAGTTCCGGATGATCTTCCTTCTTTTTTTTGAATTCGGTAAGTCGATTGCGCACTCGTTGTTCGGCATTTTCACGAATAGAACAGGTGTTCAATAAAATAACGTCAGCCTCTTCGATATTACGCGTGGTACTGAAACCTTCTTTTGTTAAAATAGAGGCCACCACTTCACTATCGGAAAAATTCATTTGGCAGCCATAACTTTCCAGGTAAAGCTTTTTACCTTCTAGATTACTATTTACCATTTCTATGGCTTCACCTTGCCTACTTTCGTCAATTACTTTATTCTCCACCTATCTTTATGAATTTATCATGCAAAAATAAAGAATTACTCACGGCTGACAAAATGACATAGTTAAAATTACTTAAAGCAGTTTGAATTGCTAGAGAACAAAAATGTTAACCATAGGTTAATAAGTTTAATAAGTTAAAAAACACAAAAAACTATTTGTTATTTCCATTCAATTAACAATACATTTGTCAACTTAAAACAAGAAAATGGCGAAAAATCTAGTGATTGTTGAGTCCCCAGCAAAAGCAAAAACTATCGAGGGGTATTTGGGAAAAGATTTTGTGGTTAAATCGAGTTTTGGCCATGTTAGGGATTTAGCCAAGAAAGGACTTGCTATTGAGCTAACCAATTCCTACACTCCTATATACGAAGTTACTGCCGACAAAAAACAAGTTGTCGCGGAATTAAAAAAGTTAGTTAAGGAAGCGGAAACCATATGGTTGGCAACGGATGAAGATCGTGAAGGAGAAGCTATTTCATGGCATTTGTTTGAAACGCTAGATTTATCCAAAAAAGAAACTAAACGAATAACCTTCAACGAAATTACCAAGCCTGCTATTTTAAAGGCAATAGAAAGACCACGTTCCATAAACAAAGAATTGGTAGATGCGCAGCAAGCAAGGAGGGTTTTAGATAGAATAGTGGGATTTGAATTATCTCCAATATTGTGGCGAAAAGTTAGGCCAAGTTTGTCTGCCGGAAGGGTGCAATCTGTTGCTGTGCGTTTAATTGTTGAGCGCGAGCGTGAAATTGAAAAATTCAATTCATCAGGATTTTTTCGTGTTACTGGAGTATTTAAAGCAACAACGGGATACGTAAAAGCAGAGCTTAATTCCCAACTCGCAACTATAGAAGAAGTAATTGAGGTGCTTGATATGTGCAAGCGAGCAACATTTATTGTCGAGGATGTTCAACAAAAACCTGCTACAAGATTTCCTTCAGCACCGTTTACTACGTCAACTTTACAACAAGAGGCGAGTTTGAAATTAGGTTTTTCGGTAACAAAAACCATGAGTGTTGCGCAGCGATTGTACGAATCGGGGAGAATAACATACATGAGAACAGATTCTGTAAATCTATCTGAAACTGCCATGAATGCTGCGAAATCGAGCATCGAAAATTTCTTTGGTATATCTTACGCGAATCCTACTAAATATACTACGAAATCCGCAGGTGCACAAGAGGCGCATGAAGCCATTCGACCTACTGATTTTAATCAAGCAATGATTGCTGCAGAAAGAGACGAACAACGATTGTACGAGTTGATTTGGAAAAGAGCCATAGCCAGTCAAATGTCGCCTGCTCAGCTTGAGAGAACTACAGTAAAAATTAGTGGATCAGGATTAAATTCCTATTTTTTCAATGCCAAAGGAGAAGTTATTCAATTTGATGGGTTTTTAAAAGTGTACATGGAATCTTCAGTTGACGAAACTGAAGAACAGGATGATGAAGGTCTTTTACCAAAAGTAGAAGTGGGTGAAGAGTTGAAACGTGAAAAAATAAATGGTGTAGAACGATTTACTCGACCTCCTTCTCGGTTTGTTGAGGCTTCTTTGGTTAAAAAATTAGAAGAATTAGGAATAGGAAGGCCTTCAACGTATGCTCCGACTATTTCCACTATTCAAAAAAGAGGTTATGTTGAAAAGAATGAACGTGAAGGGTCGTTGAGAAAATTCAGAAGTATTGATTTGATTGAAAACGCTTTAACCGAAACAACGAAGCAAGAAACGACGGGAAAGGAAAAGAACAAACTTTCACCTACTGATATTGGAATTTTGGTGACAGATTTTTTATCTCAACATTTTGAGAGTATTATGGATTATCAATTCACGGCGAAGGTTGAAGCTGAATTTGACGAGATTGCATCAGGAAAAATTGGATGGACTTCTATGATTGATCAGTTTTATGTTCCGTTTCACGAAAACGTTGAAAATACGATGGAGACATCGGAGCGCGTTACAGGTGAAAGACTTCTTGGAAATCATCCTGTTTCAGGTAGAAAAATTATTGCAAGAATTGGGAAATTTGGTCCAATGGTTCAAATTGGTGATGAAAAGGAAGACGGTGAAAAAGCTGAGTTTGCTTCGATTCCAAAGAATAAAGCGATTCATTCGATTACCTTTGAAGAAGCACTCGAATTATTTAAGTTACCGAGAATTCTCGGCGAAAAAGAAGGTGTTGATATTCGTGCAAATTCTGGAAAGTTCGGACCATATGTGCAATTTGGAAAAACGTTTGTGTCAATTCCCAAAGAAGAAGATGTAATGACCATTTCATTGGAAAGGGCTCTGGAATTGCTGGAAGAAAAGGTTCAAGCAGACGCAAGCAAGGTCATTAAGGCCTTTCCAGAAAGAGAAGATATTCAATTATTAAATGGAAAGTATGGCCCATACTTAAAAATCGGAAGGGAAAATTACAAATTACCTAAAGACAAAGTAGTTGAAGACCTTACTATTGAAGAATGCTTGGAAATAGCTGAAAATCAGAAATCCTCCGGAAAAGCGAAAAAGAGCTTCAAGAAAAAATAGTCGCGCTGATAAATTTATATCTTTGTGTCATGAATGGCAGTGTAAATAAGGTTATTTTGATCGGAAATCTAGGGAAAGATCCGGAGATTAGAAGATTAGAAAATGGTGCCATGATTGCCTCTTTTCCATTGGCGACATCTGAGGTTTACACAGATAAAAATACAGGTGATAAAAAGGAAATAACTGATTGGCATGATGTTGTCCTTTGGCGTGGACTTGCGGAAATTGCGGAAAAATACATAAGAAAAGGCACTAAAATTTATGTGGAAGGGAAACTAAAAAAACGCTCTTGGCAAGACAAAGAGGGTAACACCCGTTATACAACCGAAGTTGTCGGAGACGATATCACAATATTAAGTAGATTGGAAGGCATTGATAGAACTACGCATCCTCCATATTCTCAAGACAGTAGGCCAACTCCTCCTGCGCCATTAACAGATTTGAGTGATAGCACAGACGATGCTGCACCATTTTAATTTATGACAACAGCAGAACCTTCCAGTTACATCGATATTGTTCCAGCATACGCTTCACTCGAGTCGACTACCATTGTTTACTTGTTGGTAATCTTTTTACTCTTGGTGGTGTCAGCTATGATGTCAGGCTCTGAATCTGCATTTTTCAGTCTCAAGCCGTCGGAAACTGAAGAATTGAAGAGAGGTAATTCTCCAAAGTCAAAATTAGTTGCTGGATTGTTATCAAAACCAAAAGATTTACTTGCAACTATTTTAGTCACCAATAATTTTGTGAATGTAGGTGTGGTAATTTTGTCAACGCTAGTATTAGATGATCTTCTGTCAATGGATGATCTTTCCCCGATTGTTCAATTTTTAATAGAGGTTGTTGGAATTACTTTTTTAATATTAATTTTTGGAGAGGTAGCTCCAAAAATATTTGCCAATTCTAATGCTATGAAAGTAGTTAATTTGATGGCATTTCCATTAAGCTTACTTTCGAAGACACCTCCAATTTCTTGGTTAAGAATTGCACTTGTAAATTCCTCGTTTTTTATTCAGCGCATTGGAAAAAGAAATGAAAAAGTAAATAGCGATGATTTGGAACAAGCTCTTGCGTTGACGAAAGACGAAAGTTCTTCGGAAGAAGATCACAAAATTTTAGAGGGAATTGTTAAGTTTGGTAAAACAGAGGCTTCAGAAATTATGACTCCCCGAGTTGAAGTTGAGGCGGTTGATAAGGAAATGACGTTAGCCGAGGTTTTAACCTATATTTTGGAAGCGGGTTACTCGAGAATGCCTGTCTATGAAGGGCAGCCGGACAATG
>JBIJBD010000202.1:0-4072 GCA_044345395.1 Crocinitomicaceae bacterium
TAATCGGAATTCTTTACATAAAAGATCTTTTAGCGCACACTGATAATGAAAGTTTTGATTGGATTTCTTTAGTGCGTAAGCCATTTTTTGTGCCGGAAAATAAGAAAATCAATGATTTATTACAAGATTTTAGGAAAATGAAAATGCACATGGCTATAGTAGTCGATGAGTATGGAGGGGCATCAGGAATTGTAACCTTGGAAGATGTGCTAGAAGAGATCGTCGGTGATATTACAGATGAATTCGATGAAAATGAAGTAATATTTACAAAACTAGACGATAATACCTATGTATTTGAAGGCCGAACATCCATTAACGATTTTTGCAAAGTTCTTGAAGTAAACGAAGATACATTCGACGAACACAGAGGCGAAGCGGAAACACTGGGAGGATTACTTACTGAAAAAGCAGGTCGAATTTTAAAAAATAATGAATTTGTTAAAATTAATGAATTTAAATTCGTGGTAGAATCTTCAGACAAGCGAAGAGTGAAAACAATAAAAGTAAGCAGAGTTGATGAGTAAATACCAATGGTTAAATGTACTTGTTATTTTATTGGTGGTTTTAATAAGCACATCGTGTAAAGAAGAAATTACCATTAAACCACCGGCAAAATTACGCTTAGATTTTCCTGAAAATTCAAGTATCGAATGGCGTTCAGAGGCAGGATATTTTAGTGAATTATCAAGCCATTATCAGGTTTCTTGTTTATTTGATAGAAATGCAGAATTAGCAATTGGAGATATTGTCGCCGTTCGCAAAAATGTCTTAAAGGGTAAAGGTGACGAACTTGGAAAGAAACTAACAGACTTAGGGATACCGGTCGCGGGAAGAGTATTAAAAATGGTAAAAGGAGGTAAAGTGCTCATTGAAATAGATTTGGGAGAAGAGGAAATAGAAATATCAACAGTTAAGAAAAGTAAATTTAATATGCTCCTACAACGTAATGATGTAAGCAAAATCAGTCAATTTGAACCTTTCGATATTGTTGAAAAGGTAGATTTTAATTCACTTCATGGTGATTTAATGCTGCATCATATAAGGTTATCTTTATCAGATAGTTTGAGCCTTTTGACAAAATTAGTGGTGTCGAATGTGGAATCCCATAAATTTAAATCTGATAGAATCGAAAAAACAAAAATTTTAAATCAGCAAGATAATAAATTTGGAATGTTTTACGAATTTGAAGGGGAAATGGCAACAAATTTTCAATTTTATGTAACGGATTCTGTCAATCACTTCATTTGGGGACAAGTTCTTATGGATTTTGAATCCTTCAAAAAAGAAGGTATTCCAACAGATGCTGATACAAAGGCTCGTATAATGACCTATATAAGAAGGGATTTAGACAAATTCATTGAAAAATTGAATTGGCCAAAATGAAATATGTTTTAGGTCTTGGTTCGAATCTTGGACATAAGGAGGAAAACATAGCAAAGGCTATTGAAAGAATCAATCAACGGCTCGGGGAAGTAAAGGAAATTTCGTCAATGATGAAATCAGCTCCTGTAGGTTTTTCCTCAGAAAATGAATTCATAAACTGTTGTTTGATAATAGATACTTCTCTCAAACCTCTTCAATTATTGAAAGAGCTGAAAAGAATTGAAAAAGACCTCGGGCGTATTTATACAAAAAATGGTTACCAAGACCGTATAATAGATATTGATATTCTCATCGGAGAACAAAATGTGTGCACTAAAAACTTAAAGGTTCCCCATCCTTTATATGTAAAACGAGATTTTGTTTTAATACCACTAAGTGAGTTGAGTTGTTTTTTGGATTCAAAAACATTTTTAAGAACTTCTCAATTAGCTCTTTGAGAGAAAAAACAAAAAAAAACGTTAAATAGCGTTATATATGCATTTTAGACATTACCTTTGTGCCGTTTAAAAAGTAAAAGAAATGAATAAACTAGTTAGTTTTTTAGGTTTAGCTTCAGCTGTACTCACAATCACTTCTTGTGATTTGGTCAAGGATTTTACCTATACGGTGAATCCAAATCCACTCGAGTTAAAAGGAGATAGTGTTAAGTTTTCAGTAAGTGTTAATGTGCCTGAAAAAGGTCTCAAAAAGAAAGTTCGTGCCGAAATCACACCGAAATTAGGTGCTACGTCGCTAGGCACTTGGGTTGTGCAAGGTGAAAAAGTGACTGGCAATGGCACTTCGATTTCTTTCAAGCCAGGAGGAGTTGCAACCTTTGATATGACAGTGGCTTATGCTCCTGAAATGGAAGCTGCAGATTTAGTTTTAACCGGTAAAGTTTTCAAAGGTAAAAAAGAGAAATCCAAAGAAGCTATTCCGGATACTAAAATTGCGGATGCTACAGTAATTACTCAGTTATTGGTAAATAAATCATTTAAAACATTGACAATAGCAGATAATTTAAAAAGAGAACATGAGAAGACTTTTGAAGCAAAAATTAATTTTGAGAGAGGTAAATCTGCCATTCGTCCAAACGAAATGAAAGATAAGGATGTGGTTGATATGGTCAATTGGATAAAAAAGAATTTGAACAATCCAAAGATAATCATCAATTCTGTTGAAATTAAGGGATATGCTTCACCTGATGGAGAAGAGGCTAAAAATGACGGATTGTCGATGGATCGTGCAGAGGCAGGTAAGAAAGCGATAATGGAAGTTTTCAAGAAAGCGAAAATTACAGTATTAGCTGATGCCTCAAAATATAGCACTGCAAAATACGGAGAGGATTTTGAAGGTTTTGCGGCTCAACTTGCGCTAACTAAGTCTATCACGGATTCGGATAAAGAATTATTTAAGAGAATTATAAATATGAATTCAGATGCTGCAGCGCGCGAGAGAGAGATGGTTAACCTAGGAAAGTCATATGTGGCATTAGAGAAAGATGTTTTTCCTGCAATACGCAGATCTTCAATAATTGTTAATTACACTGAGAAAGGTTTAACAGATGACGAATTAAAATCTGCAGCTACTTCGAATCCTACATCCCTTAACGTGGAAGAATTGTTGTTTACAGCTGAGAAATTACTTACTAATGTTAACGATAGAGTTGATTTATATGCATCAGGGGTTCAAACGTATTCAAATGACGAAAGAGTACACAACAACCAAGGTGTTGCTTTATACTTAAATGGAAAAATGGATGAGTCCGCTTCTTCATTTCAAAAAGCTTCTACTATTAAATCTAATGATGTTACAAATAATAATTTAGCAGCGATTGAAATGTTACAAGGTGATCGTGCGGAGGCTAGAAAGTTAATTACAAAAGCGAAGAAAGGTAGTTCTGTATTAAATACCGTTTCAATTGCTTATAATACAGGAATTCTAGATGTTCTTGATGGAAATTATTCAGCTGCTTTGAATGGCTTTACTGGAAATTCATTCAACAAGGCATTGGCAGAAGTGTTAACAGGAAAATTAGACGCGGCTAAGTCGACATTGAAGCAATTAACTCCGGACGCAATGACACATTATTTGTCAGCTGTAATTGCTGCTCGTTCGGGCGAGTCCGTTGATGCTGTGGTGAACCATTTGAAAAGTGCATTTGCTACTAATCCTAGCTTGAAAGAAAAAGCATCAAAAGATAGAGAGTTTATTAAATTTATGAAGGACGGAACTTTTACAGGTGCTGTAAATTAATAAATCATTCGCTGTTTATTCAAGGCTACTCATTGAGTAGCCTTTTTTGTTATGTATCTTCTCAAGATATTTCTGTTCCAATTGACCCGGACAGGCTATTAAGTTGGTATCGCATTTTAGAAAATATGTATCCATCAGGGTAGTGTAACCAATGTATCCGGATAGCTTAGTGCAATGGAGTAACAAATGGTCTAATTCTTTCCAATTCGAACTAAGATGTAGGGGGATTTTAAGATTTTCAGCCAATTTAACTCCATCATTTGGACCTATAATCCCGTCAAAAGAGTCTAAATTGATAGTATTGATGAGGTATTCCCAATAGGCACTTGGGCCGCTAAGAATTAAATAATGGCCGTTCTTAATTTCTAAAGGATTTTGATTCTCAAATCTAGAAAGTAAGCCAATGTTGTAACAATTCAATGTTTCATTATGGGAACTAAGTTTTCCTGCTAAA
>JBIJBD010000228.1:0-3354 GCA_044345395.1 Crocinitomicaceae bacterium
TTTTTTCATGGCATCCATAGAAGTTTTAGAAGCTTCAACCCAAGCTGGGTATGCATATTTGACATTTTGATCAATTCCACCTGCTGGTAACCAACGATTGGTTCTACCGGGATAGCCTAATATCATAGCAAAATCACCTTCCTTCACACCTTTTAAATTCACAGGTAAATGATGACGAGGTTTTAAAGGTACATTGCTTTTAGCATATTCCGCAGGTTGACCATTCGCATCGCCGTAGACACGAAACATAGAGAAATCCCCAGTGTGTCTAGGCCACTCCCAATTGTCAGTATCTCCACCAAATTTTCCAATACTGCTTGGAGGTGTTCCAACTAAGCGGACATCTTTATAATCTTGGTAAACGAAATAGTAATACTCATTTCCTTGAAAAAAAGAACGAACTGAAACAACGTATTTCCCACCTTCACTATTTTCTTTTTCTATCGCAGCTGTTTCTTCACGAATTACTTTGTCTCTTTCTGCTTCAGACATATTATCCGTTACTTTTGATAAAATTCGTTTGGTACAATCATCCATACGCACAAAAAATCGTACAAACAAAGATTTTGGTTTCATTTCCTCTGCCTTTGTTTTAGCCCACCAACCATTTGTCAGGTAATCGTTTTGAGGCGTAGATAGCTCTGCAATCGCATCGTAACCACAGTGATGATTGGTAAGAATGAGACCATCCTTTGAAATAAGCTCAGCAGTACAACCTCCATTGAACTGAACAATCGCATCTTTGAGAGAACTATTATTGATACTATAAATTTCCTCAGCGGTCAATTGCAAGCCCATTTTTTGCATGTCTCGATGATTCAATCGTTCGATAAACATCAAAAACCACATGCCTTCATCGGCACGCACGAAAAAGCCAACAAATAATAGGATGGCTACCAAAGTACTCTTCATTCTTGTCATAGTTAGTTAATTTTTGGAGGCCGAAAATACCGAAAAAAAATGAAAATATTATTTTTTTGCCGCTTTTTCTACCAATTGTTTTTTCATTCTACTCAGTGATTCAGGCAAGATTCCTAGATAAGATGCTAATTGGTGTTGCGGCACGAGTTGTTCAATTCCCGGATGTCTTTTAATCAATTCTAAGTAACGTTCCTCGGCACTAGCAGAAACTGTTAGTAAAAATCTTTTTTGCAAGACAGCTAGTGTTCGTTGTGCCATTATTCGAAACAATCTTTCTAGGGAGGTTACTTTTGAAAAAAGAAATTCAATATCGTCTTTAGAGAATTCTAAAATCCAACTATCCTCCATGGCCTGAACACTAACCTTTGAGGGTTCTTCGGTATGAAAAGAAGCAATATCTCCAATCCACCAATCTTTAAATCCGAAATATAGTACGTGTTCTGAAGTTTTACGATCTGTGTAAAACACACGAAAAGTTCCTGCAACAATAAATCCTTGATGAAAACTTTTGGTTCCCTCTGTCAAGAAAAAATGTTTTTTTTTAATTTCTTTCAAGTGAAAACGATTTATGATGAGTTCACCTTCTTCCTCCGTGATTGGAACACGGGTATTGATATAATTTAAAAGTGCTTTTTTGGCTAATTCTTCAGTCATCTTTATGGAATTAGTCGAAAAATAATTCATCCAAAAACAACCACGTTTTATTCCCGACACCTAAATGCCATGGAGGGCAAACTCCGGGATTGCTAATTTTGTAACGAATTACTTTTACGGGTATAGTTTTATTCAATTCCACAAAAAATTCCATTCGTTCAGGGTTTTTGTCTGTGGGTTCTGCTTGTTTAATTAATATTGGCGGTAATTTCTCGAATGTAGTACCATCTTTTGAAATTTCTACCTCAATTTTACTTGGAAAAAAAATCCAAGATTTTTGATCTCTAATGGCGGAAACACCAAAACGACTAAGGTTCTTAGTTGAATCAAAGGAAACTTCAGCAACAACATCTTCACCATAAAATCCTTGCCAATCACCCGTGCGAAATTCATTTCCACCTCTAGATCCATCAACAAGCGCAAAGTCTCCGGATGCAGCATATTGTTTGGCATAGGCTGTTTTCAAATTTAATTTTATACCAGCATCCCTTTTTGTGAAAACGCCACTCACAATTTTACTATGTGTTATTTTTCTGTCTGCCGTTCTGCGTTGAAGTTTTAGCGATATTTTACATGATTTATTAATTATAAAAGGTTTTTCATACACTTCCCAATCTGAAGAATCTATAGAATAAAAAAGAAAATACTCGTCGCTCCCATGAAGCTTCACGTGTCCTAAACTTATTTTCAACACATCATCAAAAACACGTTCTTCTGTTATTATAAATGGCACAGGTACTAGCGCATTTGGAACTTTTTCATCATCTAAATTTCCTCTGAGATTTTTGTTTGGAAATTCCCCCATTTGCATTACTAATACACCTCCAGCCATCAAGTCTGAATGATTAATTTGTAAATTTTTAAGTTCAGTATTGTTCCATTTTACGGATTGAATATAAGGGTGGTTCTCATCGTTATTTAAGGTGTAAATTTCAATTTTATTACCATTTTCAAGGCGTATTGTTGCGCCATCAATTTTTGGTCTTCCAATTTCATAAACAGGTTTTCCTGGAGCAATTGGGTAGATGCCTAAGGAACTCAAAACAAACCAAGCGCTCATTTGGCCACAATCTTCATTTCCGGATAAACCATCAGGAGCATTACGGTACATTTCTTTGAGAATTTTATCAACGTAATATTGAGTTTTGTAAGGCGCATTTGTGTAGTTGTACAAATAGGCCATGTGATGGGAAGGTTCGTTTCCATGTGCATATTGTCCTATAAGGCCGGTAATATCGGCTTGTTCTCTTCCGCTTAATTGAGATGTTGTACTCAATAATCGATCTAACCACGATTCAAGTGAATCAGGACCGCCTAAAAGATTTCGTAAAACGGCAATATGTTGCGGGGCATAAAGTGAATATTGCCAGCTGTTTGCTTCCGTATAATTAAAATTCACTTCATTTGGTGTGAAAGGACTGTACCATTGTGCTTGTCTTCTTGCTCGCATGAATTTAGACGTAGGATCGAATAAATTGATAAAGAAATAGCTTGAAAGTAAATGTTGTGATGCCAGTGTGTCATTCTTTAATTTCTTTGCCATCTCGCTTATACAGTACTCATCATACGCATATTCCAATGTTTTTGATACCGATTCAGGTTCTTGTTCTGCGCTAATAAATCCTTTTTCTTGGAAATGATTTTTTCCGAATTCGTTTAATTTAGATGTATGATTCATAGCCATCAGCGCTTTGTTTGCGTCAAAACCTTCAATGCCTTTTAAATAGGCATCGGCGATAACACTTACCGCATGATAACCAATCATACATTCTGTTTCAT
>JBIJBD010000230.1:0-3329 GCA_044345395.1 Crocinitomicaceae bacterium
ATTCGCTTGCGAATTGAAAAGTTATAATTCATCGGATCACTTCGATTCTAAAGAAGTAAGGAAATACGATTTATTTTCGCAATATGCTTTGGTATCTGTGGAAGAGGCGGTTAAGCAAGCTGGATTAAATTTTGAAGAATTAAATCGTGATCGAATTGGTGTAATTTGGGGGTCGGGCAACGGAGGGATTCAAACTTTTTATGATCAAATGATGGAATACGCACAAGGCGATGGAACCCCAAGATTCCCTCCTTATTTTATTCCACGTATTTTAGTAGATATTGCATCTGGAATACTATCAATTAAATATGGCTTAAGAGGAGTTAATTTTTGTCCGGTTTCTGCTTGTGCCACTTCTAACACAGCCCTTATAGAAGCCTATAATTACATCAAATGGAATAAAGCTGACGTAATTATTTCAGGGGGTTCTGAAGCACCAATTAACCCATCGGCTATCGGTGGTTTTTCATCTGCTAAAGCGCTATCCACACGAAATGATAATCCACTTACTGCTTCTAGACCATTTGACCCTTCACGGGATGGATTTGTAATGGGGGAGGGCGCAGGTGCTTTGATTATAGAAGAGTTAAGCCATGCGCGTAAACGAGGTGCCACAATACTGGCTGAAATTGTCGGTGGAGGAATGGCTGCAGATGCTTATCATTTGACGGGAACACATCCTGAAGGCGCAGGTGCAATTTTGGGCATGAAGCTAGCATTGGAAGAGGCTAATATTGAACCAAAAGATATTTCTTGTATTAACATGCACGCAACATCCACACCACAGGGTGACACCTCAGAACTCAAAGCGGTAGCCACATTGTTTGAAGGAGTAGATAACTTATCAATTTGTGCAACGAAATCAATGACAGGACATTTGTTAGGTGCTGCCGGAGCAATTGAAGCCATCGCTTCTGTCATTTCGCTTCAAGAACAATTGGTTTTACCTACTATTAATACCACAGAAATTGAATCTCCCTATCAGTCATTTCATATTCCGTTAAATAAACCAGTAAAAAGAGAACTAAATTATTTAATGAGCAATACTTTCGGTTTTGGCGGACATATTGCATCTCTTCTATTAAAAAAATGGGACAACACTAGTGTTGTTTGATATGTCCTGGTTGAGTGTTTTTCAAATCAAATACCCAACTAAAATTCCCAATAAAATGACTTCCTGTAAACCCGAGTTCAGGATATAATGCTTGTGGGAAAAACACCCGATTTTTTTCAATTCCTTTGATCGCACATTGAGGAGCTATACCGTCTTGTAAACATTCTTCGATTTCTTCATTTGCTCCATATTGCCATACTTGGTCCCATTCAGATTCTAAAACACGGCCAGACGATGGATTTTCAGGGCTAAAAATATAATAAGCTCCAAAATTTATTTTCCCACGCAAGGCCTCTATGATTCCTTGAGAATAAGCGAAACCCATACTATGACAAACAATAAATAGTGTGTCGTTTGGGTTTAAATTGCTGTTGTCGCCATTCAATAATTGCAATACATTTTTCCCGGCGATCGATCCGCTAATCCTACGTTCATTGAATCCACTATGGTTTGCTGCAGTTGGCAATAACTCCCAAGTGCTTTTAACTCCAACATTTGGGATATTCACATAATTGCAGGAGTGATTCGATAAATTGTCGCAACGTCCTGGAAAATGAGATGCTGCAAAATAAAAATAAGATAAATCACCAAGATTGTTTAGTAATGAAACATAAAGCGGGATTTTGGTTAGGTTGTAATTTGAAGTCCTAATGGGATGATGGCCATCGGCATAATAAACTTCATGCGGCTGTAATTTTGAAATGAATCGTTCATCAAAGCGGCCCCACTGATTCCAATATTCAAAAATATCGAAGTCATAAATTTTGTTGTTCGTTTTATCATTTTCTGTTTTATTTTCTAGTATTCTTTTTAACATGACAGTTCTTGAAAAATCATCTTGTGTTAGGAATGGTGCGCGATATCCGTTCACAAATAATACAATGCGTTTACCTTTTTTACGTTCGAAAATCTCCGTAGAATAAACTTCGTTTCCAAAATAATCATAGATTCGCTCAGCTACTACTTCTTCACTGTCATTGACCCATTCAATTTTTATGTAGTGATTTTGAGTGTCATGAATCAAAGTGTCACCTCTGTATGTTAAAGAGTTACTTCCTTCCTTGAATGAAAACTCATTTTTTTTATTCATTCGAAAGATTAGAACGGGAAGATTTCTTTGAATGTACCATTCATCGTTCTTTTTCCGAAAGATTTGTGTTCCTAGATTTAAGGTCGTGTCTTTTTCAAACAACAAGTTATCTTGAATCTTATTAAGAATTCTACTAGCTTTAACATCGTTATCGAATTCTTCGATTTTAGTTTCAATAACAAAATGATTAATGTAAAATAAATTGATTAAGTAAAAACTAAATCCAATAGTGAAAAGTGAAAAAATAACACTGAAAATTTTTAACATCCAACCACCTATTTTCAGCGATAAATTTCTGTTTCTGGTTAAATTTCGGATCAATTTGAAAAATAATACGAGACCAATTATTGTAACGATTACAACAGTTAAATGAGCAGGACAAATCTTTGTATCCATGATTTCGGTAAATGGTTTAAAAAACCAATTTCCTGGATTTAAGTATTTATATCCGAAATTTTCCTTTTTGCCACGCTTTATTGACATTAAAGGATTGTTTGGGTCACAATCAATAATCCCCTCTTCGTTTTCTTCCCAAATGTAATAGGCCATTAATCCGGTTTCTTCTATTTTATTGAAAATATTGATATCCGTTGAATAGTTAATTGTTGCTAAACGTAACTTGAAGATAGAAGCACTGTCCGAAATGGTTCTGGAACTGTCTGCATAATGTGCAACGCCTAAACTATGGGCAACACTCGATAAAATAAAATTGTCGTCACTATTGGTCGATTCGTAAAACGCATAACCAAAAGAAAGGAAAGACTGAAACGTTGGGATTATATTAAATCTTGGCAGACAAAATATGGTGAGAGAGTTTAAATTTGGCGCCTTGTGTTTAGACTGATTTAGTTTTATCAGTTCTGTCATTAAGTGATTTGGGACAGAGGAAGAGGAAAGGCGAGGTAATTTTATCGAATCAAGGGTTAGTTGTTCTTGTGAGTAAATATTAATTCGCATTCCCGCTGATTCATAATAGCGTTGAATCCGAGTGATGTCGTCAATTTTTGGGCTAATGTTTACTCCAACTAATCGTACGTTAACAAGCTTGAAACTTGGCTGTTGCGCGAATAAACTATTGAATAAAAAATGAATGATCAATGTGAATGTGAGCATCTTCACATTGTT
>JBIJBD010000231.1:0-3314 GCA_044345395.1 Crocinitomicaceae bacterium
TTAAAAAAAAACGACAGCTGCATTGAATTCATTGGCCATAAATTCTGTTCCAAGCAATACAGGAGTTGGTTGATTTAAAAAATTAGTCCAAAATGCTTTTTCTGAAGTTGGGGGCGCTTGATCACCTAGGGTAAGTACAGCAAATGGCTGAGAAGTATTTTTCAACGCTGCTTTGTAGTTTTTGGCGTTCAATACCGTCATTCCGAAACGGCTCCTTTTTTCGTTTAATTTATCGTTCCAAAAATTACTTGTCAATGGCATACCAATTCCGAAAGCTTTGTGCTGAAATAAGGCAGCTTGTGCTGTAATTAACCATTCCCAATTACCATAATGTCCTGAAATGAGAATCACTGATTGTTTTTTAGCATATAATTCATCTAAAAGTTCAGGATTAGTAACAGAAAACCGTTGCATTAAGTCTCTCTGAGAAATGCTCAAGTTTTTAATACCCTCCACCAATAAATTGCAAAAATGTCTGTAGAAGTCTTTCTCTAGTTTTTTAATCTCTCGCGTACTTAATGTGTTGAAGCTTTTTAAAAGATTTGACCTGACAACTTTTTTACGATAGGGTATAAGGTAGTATAATACAATATATAATGCATCTGCTAATAAATACAGAGCCCACATCGGTAGAAGGGACAATGGATAAATGAAGAGATAATAGATTATTCTCATTAATCTGCAGAATATTTGGAAGCCCATAATTTTTTCATTGCCTCATGAATTTCCTTTTCCTTGGAAGAACTACCAGGGTGATAAAAATTATGACCTTTAATTTCGTCTGGCAAAAATTCTTGTTCGATAAAATTACCGGGGAAATCATGGCTGTATTGGTATTTCTGTCCATACCCAAGCTCCTCCATCAATTTAGTTGGTGCATTTCTCAAATTTAAGGGTACGGCTAAATCTCCAGTTGACCTTACTAATTGTTGCGCCTCATTTATGGCTTTGTAGGCTGCATTTCCTTTTGGTGATGATGCCAAGTACACAACGCATTGCGCTAAAATAATGCGGGATTCAGGCCAACCCACATGTTCTACCGACTGAAAACATGCATTCGCCATCAATAGGGCGTTTGGATTTGCTAAACCAATGTCTTCTGCCGCTAATATCAATAACCTTCTGGCGATGAATTTGGGATCCTCTCCGCCCTCTACCATTCTAGCTAACCAATAGATTCCTGCATTAACATCGCTGCCACGTATTGATTTTATAAAGGCAGAAATAATATCGTAATGTTGTTCGCCATCCTTATCGTATTTAGCCAAACTGTGCTGCGCATTGTTAAGTACCACTTCATCGGTGATTTCAATATTTTTTTGGTCTTGAAATGTTCCAATAATAATTTCAAAAACATTCAACAATTTTCGTGCATCACCCCCTGAAATTCTTATTAATGCACTTGTGTCTTTCAGTGATATATTTTTCGAGGAAAGGAATCGATCTAATGTAATTGCTCGTTCTAATAGTAATAGAAGATCCGTTTTGTTATGTTCCTTTAACGTGTATACTTGGCAGCGAGACAAAAGTGCAGAAATAACTTCAAAAGAAGGATTTTCAGTTGTAGCACCAATTAATGTCACAATTCCTTTCTCTACTGCACCTAGAAGTGAATCTTGTTGTGCTTTGGAAAAACGATGAATTTCATCAATAAATAAAATAGTTCCTTTGGGTTGAAACAATCCACCATTTTCAACTTGATGAATAACTTCTCGTACGTCTTTAACGCCTGAACTTATTGCCGATAAGGTATGAATTGGTCGATTAAGGTGCTTTGCAATTAATTGTGCTAAAGTTGTTTTTCCCACTCCGGGTGGTCCCCAAAAGATCATAGAGGGAATAACTCCAGCATCTAGAGCTCTTCTCAATGGAGCATCATTAGCGAGTAAATGCGCTTGACCAATATAATCATCCAATTTCTTGGGACGCATTCGTTCGGCAAGTGGTGCATTTATCATTGGTCAAATTTAACTAATTCAATTTTATTTATTAGTTTCGAAGCAAACTAAACTATATCGTTATGAATAATCTAAGAAAAGGAGCATTAATTGGAATGCTATCAGGACTAATCACGGTGATTGGCCTGTATTTAAATTTATTTGAAATTAAAGTTTTAGACGAGACTTTTAATTTGAGTATCAATAGTATGAAATCTTGGGATCAAATTCCGTCTGATGGACAAGAGGCCTGGGGAGTAATATTTAATCTATACATTGCTTTCGCATTGTTAACCATAGTGTTTTCTTTTCTATCGAATAGAAAAAATCTTCTTTCCATCTTAACAATTCTCGTTTCACTCGGAAATTTAGGTTTCACCTTCTTGTTATACAATATTGGTGAAGAACAATTTAAAAAGTTAGATAATTTTGTTAGCTTCTCTTTCGGAATGGGCATGTATTTGTTAATCGGCGGTGCGATACTCGGAGTAATAGGTTCGGTTTTAGCCTTAATAAAGAAATAAACTGACAGGGTTGTTCGGTTGAAAATCTAGGAAGTTCCTAGATTTTTTTTTGTTCAAAAACTCGTTAAAATTTCTAATTTTGACCAAACAAAAGAATATGTTATTAGAAAACAAAGTAGTACTCATCACCGGTGCATCTCGTGGAATCGGTAAGTCAATTGCAGAAGAATGTGTAAAACAAGGAGCCATTGTAGCTTTTACCTACTTATCCTCAGAAGAAAAAGCAAGGGCTCTTGAGGCAGAATTGACAACTAACGGTGGAACCGCAAAAGGATTTAAATCCGATGCTTCCAAATTTGATGAAGCACAACAACTTATAGATGACGTAGTGAATACTTTTGGGACTGTAGACGTTTTGGTGAATAACGCAGGTATTACACGTGACACCTTACTCATGCGAATGAGCGAGGAGCAGTGGGATGAGGTGATCAATACCAATTTGAAATCAGCATTCAACTTAACAAAAGCAGTAATTAAACCCATGTTGAAAGCCCGCTCGGGATCAATCATTAATATGTCCTCTGTGGTTGGTGTTCAAGGGAATGCCGGACAATCAAATTACGCAGCATCCAAGGCAGGACTAATCGGCTTCACAAAGTCAATTGCACAAGAATTGGGATCTCGAAATATTCGATGTAATGCAATTGCCCCTGGTTTTATCGAAACAGAAATGACAGGCGCATTGGATGAAAAAGTGGTACAAGGGTGGAGAGATAGCATTCCATTAAAAAGAGGTGGGTTACCAACAGATGTGGCAAACGCAACGATTTTCCTAGCATCTGACATGTCGGCATACATCACTGGTCAGACGATACATGTGTGTGGTGGAATGTTAATGTAATCAGATGAACAT
>JBIJBD010000076.1:0-12177 GCA_044345395.1 Crocinitomicaceae bacterium
CTCCTAAAAGAGCGCTAACAGGTATAAATTGCAAAGAAAAATTAGCAAGAGGACTTGAAAAGTCAATAAATTCCTGTTGAATTTTTACAAATACTTTTTGGTCGTAATTTGTTAAATCCATTTTGTTTATACAAATAACCAAATGCGGAATCCCTAGAATTGCTGATATTATTGTATGTCTTTTAGTTTGCTCGGTTACACCGTGTCGAGCGTCAATCATTAATATAGCTAAATCTGCCGTTGAAGCACCCGTAAACATATTTCGGGTATATTGTGTGTGACCTGGTGTATCAGCAATAATATATTTCCTTTTCGAGGTAGAAAAATACTTATATGCCACATCAATTGTAATACCTTGTTCTCGTTCTGCACGCAGTCCATCTGTTAAAAGAGCTAAGTCTATAGATGTCTTTTCCGTTGCATTTTTACTTTGTTTTGTTAGCGTTTCAATGATATCCGTAGAGATTGCGTGACTATCCAAAAGAAGTCTTCCGATTAAGGTACTTTTCCCATCGTCAACATTTCCAGCTGTAAAAAAACGTAAAAGGTCCATTTTATGACTTAAAAGTAACCACTTTTTTTTCGATCTTCCATTCCTGCCTCACTGATTCGATCGTCCATGCGTGTTGCGCCACGCTCAGAAATTTTAGTTTCAATAATTTCCTTGATAATATCGTCTACACAAGTTGCATCACTTTCTATTGCAGCGGTACATGTCATATCTCCCACAGTACGGTAACGAACTTTTTTATTAACAACAATATCCTCCTTCTCCAGTTGAATAAATTTATTGACATTCATCAACTGACCACTTTCCGTATTAATGCACGATCTCATATGAGAAAAATAAATAGATGGTAATTCAATATTTTCTCTTTTAATGTAATGCCAAATATCTAATTCCGTCCAATTGGATATTGGAAAAACACGTACATTTTCACCTTTATCTATTTTTCCATTATATATATTCCATAATTCTGGCCGTTGTTTCTTTGGATCCCATTCGCCAAATTCATTTCTTACCGAAAAAATTCTTTCTTTTGCTCTAGCTTTTTCTTCATCCCTTCTTGCACCACCGATGCATGCATCGAATTCAAATTCATCTATTGTGTCCAAAAGCGTGTAGGTTTGAAGTGGGTTCCTGCTCGGGAATTTCCCTTTGGCATCTATTAATCCTCGAGATTTTATGGTGTCTTCAACTTTTCGAACAATTAACGTTTCTTTTATCCGATTAGATAGGTCATCTCTGAAATCTAAGGTTTCTTGAAAGTTATGGCCGGTATCTATATGGACCAGTGGAAATGGAAACTTTCCGGGGCGAAATGCTTTTAATGCTAAATGAACTAAACAGATACTATCTTTTCCACCACTAAACAATAAGGCAGGCCTGTCAAATTGACCAGCTACTTCTCTTAAGATATGTATTGCCTCTGCTTCGAGTCTGTCTAGATAATCCATGCGTGTGGAATTATCCACAAAGGTAAATTTTCATTCTCATTGGAACACCTTTTTTTAATTTTTATTCGCAGCTAAACTTGGTCTAAAGCTACAGATATATCTTCAATTAAATCATCAAAATGTTCAATTCCAATTGAAAGTCGAACCAATTTTTCGGTTATGAACATTCGTTCTTTGTCTTCAAAAGGCACATCTGCATGAGTCAATGGTTGTGGATGTTCGGCTAGACTCTCCGCACCACCGAGTTATACTGCAAGTTTTATACATTTCAATGCATCTAAAAAAGCGAACGCTTCTTTTTCTCCACCCTTGATATCGAAACTTATCAATGCACCAACGGATGTACATTGTCTTTTACAAATGGCAATTTCTTCTGGTGTGTTTGTTTGGTCAATAAATCCTGAGTAATATACAAATTCCACTTTTGAATGTGCTTGTAAAAATTTGGCTACTTAAAATGCAATTTTTGCTTGCAGATACATACGATCTTTTAAGGTTTCTAGACTTTACATGAGTAACCAACCGTTCCATGGACTGGCCATATTTCCTAAAAAAGTCCTTGAGCCTTTGATTCATTTTATGAGTGTTTTGAACCTAGACATGCACCAGTGATAACATCAGAGTACCCACCAATATATTTTGTAGCTGAATAAAGAACAATTTCTGCTCCATGTTTTAATGGATGTTGCCAAATTGATCCCCTCTACGTATTATCTACAGAAAGTATTAGTTGACCGCATATTTTTCAAAATCTGATTTAATATCAGCGCACATTGCAGGAAATTTAGATTATTTACTTTCGATTGAAATAAAGGACATGGAGGAATATGAAACATTTCATAAACAGAAATTAGCGAAGCTATCCAATATTTCGTATGTTCAAAGTTCCTTTGTGTTAGGCAAAATGAGTTAGGGAGTTACACCGGTAATTGAATAGTAAAACTATGTGTTCGTTCACCAAAAGAATCAAGCGTTAGTATGCCATTTTTTTTCTCAAGTTGTCCGGCACTAATTAAGTCATCTGCCCAACCCCACCATGGTTCAATGCAAAAAAATGGCGCACCAATTTTCGTCCATAAACCAAATGCAGTCCAATCATCACAAGAAAGGGTCAGAATTTCCCCCAATGTTTTATGACAAAAACGGATATGGTTAATTGGAACTGGCTTTACAACAATAGCATCCTCTTCAAATAGATTGTTTGTAAGACAAAATGTTTGTGAAAGATGCAATGGCTGTGTTTTTCCTGAGTAATAATTTCCTTCAATGAGGTATTGCTCTACGCGAATATTTTTTCCAAAATCAAGGTAATAATTTGATAAATCATCTGCCAAATGAAAACCGGGGTGCCCACCTATGCTATAAAGTAATTTCTTTTCACTGCAATTTTTTACAACGGATGAAATTTTGAGTTTATAGCCTATTAACTCGAAACACTGCCATAATTCAAAATCAAAGGGGTATTGTTCGGCGGTGAACGAATTTGCTTGCAGGCGCAAAGAAACATGGTCATTTGCTTGGTCAATGATTTCAAACTGACAATCACGAGCAAATCCATGTTGCTTCATTCTGTATGAATTTCCATTGAAAATATACATATCATTTTTTAAGCGACCTACAATTGGAAATAATATGGGTGCAAATCGATTCCAATGACTATCGTTTTTCCGCCAGATGACATTTTCACCTGCTAATTTTTGAAACTCCTGGAGTTCTGCTCCTTGGCGATTTATTTTTGCACATACGATATTGTTTCGTAGTTCAATCATATTGCATCGTTGATACGAATTGAAAAATCAAATACTTCAGACCAACCTTTCCATTTGCCATAATCCCCAATAGTTTCGTTGTGCCAAATAAAGGAAAATTCACCACCAAATTCTGCAACTTCACCGTGTAAGGATGCAATTTTTGCCATTGCTTCGACAGGACTTAATTTTAAGTATTCATTGAGCGTTCCATCCATGAATGCAAAAGGATGCAACATGAGATTAGTTTCTGTATTTTCTTTTAGATTGAACCACTTTACAGGTTTTGATGTGCCTAAACGAAAGCCACAAATATCGGCGAATCCCATGGTATAGTCAGCAGTAATTTCTTGTTCAATTAATGTCTCGTATGTACTTGGAAGTTTTAGTATTAAGTAATGCTGCCGTGAAAAATGTACACGATTTAAGATGATTTTTTCTAGTCTTTCAATTTCACTGTGTAGAAAAAATTCATAATTATTAGATTTTACACTTGGGTGAATTCCAATTTCACAGGCAGTTCGCATGCGTTGAATGAGTCTTCTATGGCGCTTATGACGATGGGAAATATTGCGATCGTAGGTTGCAAAATCTCCTAATAACCAAAACATTTTAAAGTCGATTCCTTCTTCTTTTAATGCATAGATTCTATCGTAGGTGTCATAGGGGTCTCTGTGGCTTCCTGTCTGAACTTTTTGTCTTTCGATTAATCGCTTTTGACGCCCGAGTAAAAAGTCTTTCGTGTTCGACAATATTGTTCTCCATATTCCTTTATGTTTATAGGCATATGCATTATCAATGTCAAAGGTTGGTAAAATTCTAACATGCGGTTTTTTTATGTGAGGCTTAATGATTCCCTTTTCTTTTAACCAGTAAATGAAGTCCAAGGCCCAACGATCACAGATCACTTGTTCGTGCCAACCAAAACGATAAAGCACACTGTTCTTTCCTTCAAATCTTCCCCATTTATCTCGTTGGATTGTAGTATATTCTTCCATTCGTGTGAGAATATAAAAAACACTCGCAATAGGGTCTGTTTTACCATTGAAGCTTAAGCAATATTCCTTATAAAATAAATTTTTATCGATGGCATAGTTTCCAATGTCTTTGTCATAAAGAACGGAAGAAGGTTCAATCGTTAGTACATCTTCAAATATGGTATTCGAATAGTTTAACCTTGGTTCGTTAAGGTGAATGAACTCATTGTAATTATACCATAGCTTATAGCGTACTCCTCTTTCTTTGAAGATAAAATCGAATGTGTATTTCATTCGCTCATTCAGGTCTGTTACAAAAATGTTGAGCATACACTATAGATCTTCAATTATTTTTTGAACAATAAATTCAGCAGCTTTACCGTCTCCGTAAAATGAAGGGAATGTAAAATTTGATTTATTAAGAAGTAAATCCGCGCTTTGAATAATTTTTTCCTCATCTGCTCCCGCTAAAATTGCATTGCCATTTTTTACAATTTCAATCCATTCAGTTTGTTCTCGCATGATAACACATGGTTTTTCAAAAAAGAAAGCTTCTTTTTGCAAGCCTCCACTATCTGTAATGATCATTCGGGCATTTTTTTCAAGAGCAATGATGTCTAAAAAACCGGCAGGAGGGATTATTCTTATTGATTTATTTTCGATGAGTTCATTATAAAATGAAGGTGTTAGTTGATCTTTCATTTTATGTTTTGTGCGAGGATGAATGGGGAGAACAATCGCCAATTGATGAGTCTTGGCAATGTTTAGTAATGCACTGAAAATTGCTGTTAAGTTTTCGGAATGATCAGTATTTGAATCGCGGTGTATGGTACATAAAACGAAATTGTTTGGAAGTAGACTTAAATCTTCTAAAATGGTTGAATTTGCTTTTGAAACCTCAGAAAAATGCATGCTATTATCAAACATGACGTCACCACATAAGTATATGTTTGGGTTGTCTATTGTTGCTTTATTTCGAATTTCAAGACTAAATCCTTCGCTAGCTAGATTATCAAGTCCCGTTTTTGTTGGTGTAAATAGCAAAGTCGACATGTGATCACAGGCAATGCGATTTAATTCCTCGGGCATCGATTTATTGAAGGATCTAAGTCCTGCTTCAATGTGAACAACGGGAATGTGAATTTTAGCTGCCGCTAGTGCTCCAGCAATCGTAGAATTCGTATCGCCATATACCACTACGGCATTAGGGGATTCTTGCTGAAAGATTTTTTCAAGGCCGTCAATCATTTTTGCGGTCATCTCGCCATGACTGCCGCTTCCAACTTCCAAATTAAATTTTGGACGAGGTATTTGCATTTCATTAAAGAACACTTCAGACATGTTGTCATCATAATGTTGACCTGTATGCACAATAATCTCCTCAATTTTATCAGCGAATGATTGGCGAATGGCCCTGCTTATGGCTGAAGATTTGATGATTTGAGGTCTTGCCCCAATGATGGTTACAATACGTTTTTTGGTCATGATAAAAGTCCCTCTACTTGAAAGCTAAGATAACCATTATCCGTGAAAATGATATGATCCAAAATAGATACTTCAATGAATTTGCCAAATTCGCAAAGGTTTTTAGTTAAAATTATGTCTGCTTTACTTTCCTTTTTGATCCCGGAAGGATGGTTATGGCATAAGATGATTCCCGTCGCTTGGAATAACAAAGCCTTATTGAAAATAATCCTACCATCGGCCAATGTAGCCGTCAATCCACCTTTTGATATTAAAGAAATCGCAAGCAATTTTTTTGCATTGTCCACATACAAGGCATAGAACTCTTCGTGTTTGAGTTGAGACAAATAAGGTTTCATTATTTCAAAAACACAAGACGGTGAATAGAGATGTGTTATATGACTTATTTTTTCTCGCTGTATTCTATGGGTTATTTCCTTCAGAACAGAAAGTCTTCTAGCATAAATTGATGATATTCCGAAAATAATTGGCATTTCCCGTTCATTAAAGTCGGAAAGTTTTGTCCAATCAAAATTTATTTTTGTTAAAATATATTCAGCAACAGAAAATGCAACAATTGGATTATTCGGTTCTAGCCATTTTGCAAGCAATACGTAATCATCTAATCTAGATATATCATTAGGTAATACAGTATTTTCATAACCAACTAAACTTTCTCCCCACTCATCCAACATCACTTGAAATTAACTATTTTTGATTGGATTTCAAAATTTATTTTTCCATAAAATGTCAAAAAAAAATAAGAAATGGGTTAATGTCGTATATTCAACAAACCCTGATTTTCAATACGAGCAAGAACCGGAAGAGCAATTCAAAACGCTTGAAAAAAATCATCAAAAATTATACGTAAGTATTGATCGAAAGCAACGCGCAGGAAAGGAAGTAACGTTAATTGAAGGATTTATTGGATCCGAAGAAGACCACAAGGAATTGGGGAGGTTGATAAAGACAAAATGTGGAGTAGGGGGTGCCGTAAAGGAAAATGAAATTTTAGTCCAAGGAAATTTTCGAGACAAAGTATTTGATCTGCTTCAAAAAGAAGGATATTCCCAAACCAAGAAAAAAGGAGGAAACTAAATAATCTGTATTCACTTGTTCATTAACTCTTTGGATAATAAGGTTCAATGTGAATGTGAACATGTGAAATGGCATCAAGACGTTCCATGAGTAGGTCTTTGGCTAAATGTGAAATTTCATGACCTCGTTCAACACTAAGTTCGGGATCTACCTCTATATGTAAATCTACTTGGTAGTACATCCCGGATTTTCTTACCCAACATTTTTCTGTCGCTTTTACCCCATTTACCTCGAAGGCTATTTTACGTATTTCATCAATTAACTCATGATGCATGTGTTCGTCCATAATTTCTCCGAGTGTAGGGCGAAAAATTTTATAGGCGTTGTAATAAATAAATAGTGAAGCAATTATTGCTGCCCAATCATCTGCATGTACATATTGAGGACCTAAGAATAAGGAAATGCCTACTCCAATCAACGCAATCACAGACGAAATCGCATCACTTCGATGATGCCAAGCATCAGCCATTAATGTTGAAGAATTAGTTTGTTTTCCTTTTTTATAAACGTATTGAAAGGATAATTCTTTAATCAAAACAATGGCAATCAACACATAAAAGGTGAAGGATTCTGGCATTTCCTGTTTTTGGAATAAATTTCGAATACCCTCATTCAAAATAAATGTAGCGGATACAATCAAGAAACCAACTACAGCGAAAGTAGATAGCGATTCTGCCCGCCCATGACCGTAGGGATGATCTTCATCTGCTGGTTTTTGGGCATAAGAGATTCCGAAAATGACCAAAATACTTGAAAGCACATCTGAAGTTGATTCAATCGCATCTGCAATTAGGGCATCTGAGTTTCCGAATATTCCAGCAACGCCTTTACCAACCGCCATGAATGCATTAGTCAAAGCACTTAGAATAGCCGTTTGAACTGTTATTTTCTTTTCATTTTTCAAGGTTTACAAATGAACGAAAAAAATACGCGTATTTTTGTTCACAAGTGAAAAAAGGTATTTTTTACATAATTCTTTCTGGTTTATCATTTCTTGTGGTGAATTTTTTTGTTAAATTGTTCGGTATTGGACCTGAAAATAAGGTAATTCCGGGTTTGCAGAAAATACCTGCTCATGAATTGGTTTTGGCAAGGTCTATTATCTCATTTTCCATTAGTTCAGGGATCATTACGTATAGAGGGTTGCCTTTTTTTGGCACCAACAAAAAATGGTTAACCATAAGAGGATTGAGCGGTATGATGGCTCTAACAATTTTTTTTCAATCCATTCAACATATGCCAATTGCAGTAGCATCGACTATACAATATTTGGCTCCAATATTCACGATGATTTTTGCGTTAATCCTGTTAAATGAAAAAATAATTCGGTTGCAGTGGTTTTTCGTTTTTTTATCATTTATTGGTGTCTTGCTAATTGGATTTAATGGGCTCTTACAGGAGAATTCCCCTGTAGTTTTGAATCCAATGTGGATAGGTCTAGGGTTACTTTCGGCTGCATTTTCGGGAATCGCCTATGTTGCAATTGTTAAGTTGAAACCTACTGATGAACCAATAAATATTGTGAGTTATTTTCCGATGATGGCAATTCCTGTAATGTCCATATGGTGTCTTTTTGATTTTGTAATGCCTGTGGGAATTGAATGGGTCATTATACTAGTAATTGGGTTGTGTACGCAAATTGCTCAGATTTCATTGACACGAGCCCTTCACGAACAAAGTGCCTCGCTCATTATGCCTTTTCAATATTTAGGTTCAGTATATGCATTTTTGGTTGGTTATTTGATTCTTGATGAACGCTTGAATTCGGTAGTGGTCATTGGGGTAGTGGTCATTTTAGTCGGAGTTATATTTAACACCCTTTTGAAAGCAAAGCGAGCAACAACAAATTAAATTTCTCTACATTCTGTATAATAAAAGTAGTTCGCTCAAGTAAAACTTTTGACTTACAGAATTTGTTGGATTAAAAAATTGCGCGTACTTTCGTGACATGATTTTAAAAAATATACATCATCATCTGTTACTTGGTTGACCAAGCGGTGATGGTATGTCAATAAATAACAATTCAACCCGCTGGTAAAAAGGCGGGTTTTTTATTTTAATAAAATAACAAAATTATGCTAAGAATAGCAGTTCAAAAATCAGGGAGACTTTTAGAAGATTCCTTGCAATTATTAAAAGAATGTGGCATTAAAGTCGATGCTTCGAATGGCAAACTGAAGTCGATTGCTTCAGGATTTCCGCTGGAAGTGTTATTTCTCCGAAATTCAGACATTCCCCAGTACGTCGCTGATGGCGTAGTTGATTGTGGCATCGTTGGGGAGAATTTACTGATTGAAGAGCGAAGTAAATTAACTAAAACTTGCCAATTGAATTTTTCCAAATGCCGTGTGTCATTAGCAGTTCCAAAAAATAGCCCGATTAAATCCGTGAAAGATTTTGAAGGTAAGAAAATAGCAACCTCCTATCCAAATACGGTAAACGATTTTTTACAAGAAAATCATGTAAAAGCTGAAGTGCATACCATTTCAGGATCTGTGGAAATTGCCCCAACAATTGGCTTAGCTGACGGCATCTGCGATATCGTTTCTTCCGGAAATACACTTTTTATGAACGGATTGATTGAATTAGAAACAATACTTCGCTCTGAAGCAGTTTTAGTGCAGGCCCCAAAATTAAATGAAGAGAAAACGGAGCTTTTGGATAAATTGGTTTTTCGAATTAGCGCCGTGCTTGCTTCTAGAAATTCAAAGTATATATTAATGAATGTTCCCGATGAAGCTATTCCTAATGTGCTGAAAATTCTTCCCGGTATGAAAAGCCCAACGGTTCTTCCTTTAGCCGAAAAAGGTTGGAGCTCACTACATTCTGTAATTTCCGAGGAGCAATTCTGGGATAAAATTGATGCTTTAAAAGAGGCTGGAGCAGAAGGGATTTTAGTGGTGCCGATTGAGAAGATGGTTAAATAAAGTGTAGAATGAAGAATTTAGAATTTAGAATTGTATGTCCCTGAAATAGGTTGACCGAAAAACGTCAATTTATAATGGATAAAAAAGTTAGATTATTAAAAAGTCCGAGGAAATTTACAGAGGATTTCAAGCGTAAAATTGTAAAGGATTACGAACAAGGAACAATGAGTGTTTGTCAGATGTCGAGGCTTTATGGAATTGCCAGCACTCAAATTTACAATTGGATTTATAAATTCTCTATTTTTAATGAGAAAGGAAGTAGAATCGTTGAAATGAAAGAAAGTCAATCAGCCAAATTCAAAGAGTTAGAACAGCGTATCAAAGAGCTGGAACGCAACGTTGGTCAGAAACAGATTATGATCGAATATTTGGAAAAAATGATTGATCTTGCGAAGGAAGAACTAAACATCGACATCAAAAAAAACTTCGCTACCCCACAATCAGTTGGTTCAAGGAAAATAGTAAAAAAATAAATTTTTCAATGAATCAGTTATATGCAACAATCGGAATCTCAAAGCAGGCTGTTCATAAGCAAATGAAGCAAAAGACTTATTTTGAGGATAATGTAATTGAATTAATTACAAAAGCTGATGAGCTACGAAAGCAGCATCCAGGTTGTGGGGTTGAAAAAATGTATTATTCTTTAAGGCCTGATTTTATGGGTAGAGATAAGTTTGTGTCTACTTTTATGTCAATAGGTTATCGTTTAAAGCGAAAGAAAAATTACCGCAGAACTACCATTGCATCTTTGATATACAGACCAAATCTGATTAAAGGATTTATTGTCGATGCTCCCTGCGTTATTTGGCAGTCAGACATAACTTACATTGAGGTTGATGGAAAGAATTGTTACGCTGTATTTATTATTGATGTTTACACAAAAGAAATTGTTGGGTTTTCAGTGGCTGAACACATGAGAGCAACAGCTAATATCTCAGCTTTGAAAATGGCTTTGAAAAAATGGAAGTCTCCTAAAATACATCATTCCGATAGAGGAAGTCAGTATGTAAGTAAAGAATATGTTCGCCTTCTTGAGATCAATGGAACCAAAGTTAGTATGGGGAAAACAGCACAAGATAATGCCTATGCAGAACGAATAAATCGAACAATAAAAGAAGAATATTTGGAATATAAATGGATTAGGTCATTGGGGCAACTAAAATCACTGGTTGCAAGAGCTGTCATGCATTACAATCAGTTTAGACCACATAAAAATTTAGGAATGAAAACCCCATTTGACTTTATTCAAAAATGGAACAAAATGAAACCCAACGAAAGACCTAAAATCACTATTTTTGATGATGGTAATTAATAACAAAAAACGGTCAACCTATTTTAGGGAAGTACAAATTGCCAAACTGAAACCTTAAACCTTAATATCAAACCTAAATACTAAGTCAAAAAATGAAAAAATTCCTTTATCCAAATAAAACTGAATGGAAACAATTGCTGGAACGACCGTCTTTGGAAAAACCGAATTTAGATGCTGTGGTTCAAGAAGTATTTGACGCTGTTCACAAAGAGGGAGACAAAGCAGTTATTCGATTCACCGAAAAATTTCAAGGTTTTTCTGGTGAATTGGAAGTTACACAAGAAGAAATACAAGCCGCAAAAAATCTCATTTCACCAGAACTTATTTCTTCAATTCGTTTGGCCGTCGATAACATTACTCGATTTCATGCACTGCAAGTTGACGAAGGAATGTGTTTGGAAACAATGCCTGGCGTTGAGTGTTGGAGAAAATCAAAACCTATTCAAAAAGTTGGATTGTACATTCCCGGAGGAACAGCGCCTTTGTTTTCTACTGTTTTAATGCTTGGTATTCCGGCTAAATTGGCAGGTTGCGAGGAAATTATTCTATGCTCTCCTTGTGACAAAGACGGCAAACTTCATCCGGCAATTCTTTTTGCAGCTGAATTAGTAGGCGTGACTAAGCTATTCATTGTGGGTGGAATTCAAGCCATAGCCGCGTTAACTTTAGGAACAGAAAGTATTCCTGCTGTTTATAAGATATTTGGTCCGGGAAATCAATATGTGACAGCCGCTAAACAATACGCGCAGCAATACAGAGTGGCAATCGACATGCCTGCTGGTCCTTCGGAAGTCATGGTAGTAGCTGACGATAGCGCCTATCCTGCATTCGTTGCGGCAGATCTTCTTTCTCAGGCAGAGCACGGTAGCGATTCTCAAGTAATCTTACTCACGGATTCAGAATTATTTGCCGATTTAGTAGAAGATGAAGTGATAAAACAACTCGAAAATTTACCTAGAAAGGAATTAGCGGCCCAGTCGCTTGAAAATTCACGAATATTGGTCGTAAGTTCTGGTGATTTTACAGAATTGATCAATGCCTATGCACCTGAACATTTAATTTTGGCAACAGCGATCAATGATTCCTTGGTGGAGAAAGTGGTGAATGCAGGTTCAGTATTTATAGGGAATTTCACACCGGAAAGTGCCGGAGATTACGCTTCTGGAACCAACCATACCTTACCTACAAATGGC
>JBIJBD010000077.1:0-12132 GCA_044345395.1 Crocinitomicaceae bacterium
CGCTTAAAGGTAGAGGTCGGTGCTAAATTCTCTTTGGATATTTATTCGAAAACGCGGCCTTATTTGTATCCAAAGGTGGAAATCAAATATTCTATGTTCAACGATATTTTCATTCCTTACGTTGGTATAAATGGGGAGTTGAAGCAAAACTCGTTTAGAAGATTTTCGGAATTGAACCCTTTCATTCAAATTGTACAAGATTCGCTAAGAAACGAAAACAACCTATTTAATTTCTATGGAGGTATTAAAGGAACACTAAGCAAGCGCATCAGTTTCAATGCGATGGCTAGTTTTGGACGACATATTGGAATGGGACTATTCGTAAATGATTCACTAAAAATCAACACATTTAAGGTCGTTTACGATACGGTGAGTATTATGAAAATAGAAGGGTCGTTGTCGTATCAGTTAGAAGAAAAATTAAAAATTGATGGGATTGGGCGATTTTACTCCTACCAAACTAATAACAATGCATATGCATGGAACTTACCACAACTTCAATTTGTACTCAGAGGAAATTACAACCTCTTCAAAAAGTTCTATTTTCAACTTGACAGTGATTTAGAATTTGGAAGAAAAGCATTAGTTTACGACAGCACATTGAGTGGTGTTTCTGTAGAAGATGGTCAGTACATTGTCAGTTTAAAACCAATTCTTGATTTTAATTTGCAAACAGAATATCGGTACAATTCGAGAGTTTCTGCCTTTTTACAATTTAACAATGTAGCCACTGTTCGCTATAACAGGTATTTCAATTACCCGGTGCAAGGGTTTCAAGTTTTGGGCGGAATTACGGCGCGTTTTTAATTTCCAGATTTAAAAAGTTGCTTGAAGAAACGGTAAATCTGTTTTCTGAATAGAAACATTAGAATCAAATACGGAATCACCATCAAGTATAAAATTCCACTGTTGATGTTAGTACCAAATGTGTGTTCGTCTGCTTCTGAACCTTGCTCTGCCAGTAATTTGCATTGCGAGCATCCTTGTGCATATAGTTGTTGGCCAACTAAAATGAACGCACTAAACAAAACTAAAACCCTATACTTCATGGTGTATTTTTACGTTACAAAATTAAAGAATATCGGCATGCAATACAAAATAACTAATTTCGCACCATGAGAATAATTCTCCTTTTACTAATCGGTTTTTACGTTGCGGCTTGTTCAACAAATGAAGAAGCGACAACCAAAACACAAACGCCCGTCGATCAATTAAGTTCTTCTGCTCTGGATAGTTTAATTAAACTATATCCTGATTCAATTGAATTATTCATCAAGCGCGCGAATGTTCGCTTAGCAAATGTCTTTGGTGCCAACGGTTACGATCCTTTTGTAGAGGATGCTGCTCGGGCCTTTAAGTTGGACAGTAACCGTGTAGATGTTCGTTTGCTTTATGCCAAAGCTTTGTTGTATAGCCCCCACAAAATAGCCGCGGATAAAATAAATTCCAAACGAATTTTTCAATCAGTATTGTCTAAAGACTCCACCAATGTTGAAGCACTTGTTGGACTGGCAAATCACTACGGGATTGACCAAAATGTTGAGGAAGCCTTCAAATTCATCAACAAAGCCTTGCGCATTAATCCAAAATACCGCGATGCTTATGTATTAAAAGGAAGTATTTACCGATTGTTAGAAAATTACACGATGATGCTTTCGTCCTATGAAACAGCCATTTCTCTAGATCCAAAATACTTGGAAGGTTATTTTTTCATCGGTTCCTACTACGAATGGAAGAATGATCCAAAGTGCATAGAGTATTACACTTCAGCATACAACATTAATCCTAAGGATCCGGATGTGATCTACCCACTCGCCTATGCGTATGAGAAATTCAGCAAAGAACCTGAAGCCATGAAGTATTACAGACAAATGGCTCAAGCTGACAGTAGTTATTTTCTCGCTTATTTTCACATAGGAAGTTTAAAACAGTTCACGTACAACGAAACGGATAGTGCTTTTTATTACTACGATTTGGCCTTAAAATTTCAACCCAGCCATGTTGAATCGCTCCACAACAAAGGACTTTTGTACGAGCAAATTAAAGACCCAACCAACGCATTGTTTACTTATGCAAAAGCCTTGAAAATCAATCCAGAATTTGCCCCAACCAAAGCTCGGGTGAAAGAATTAAAAGGAACGACTTTACGCACGATCAAATGAGAAAGTCAGACATTATCAGCAACCTGTTAGGCGACATTCTTTTGCCGCTTATGGGGTTTTTGTTTTGGGACTGGGGATTTTATTTTATTCTTTTGTTTTTCCTATTGGATCAATTGGTAAGGGTAGCTTTTTTGTCGCTTCGATTGAAAAAACTTCAAGTAAAACCGAGTACAGCAAATCAGTTTTTTTTAAGGAGCCTTGTTTGGTTTATAGTTGAGCTTGTTATCGTTCACTGTTGCGTGTACTTACAGCAACCTGCAATAGATTTCCAACAGGAGATTATTGCCTTTTGGACCTATGAAGAAATTGGATTCCAGCAAGGGTGGTTGTTACTTCCATTGTTGGTGTTGAATGAATGGTTGCGAATTAATCAGGAAGAAAAACAGGGGCTACCACACTCTTACCGCGTAGCTGTTTTGCAGAAACAGCAAGTGAACGCTTATTTGCGCATGGGTTTTTTCGCCGTTGCGAATGGGTTACTCGTCTTTGTAAAACTACCTGAAGCAGCACTCACCGTTGGATTTCTAGGATGTTTAACGCTTTTGGTGTTTTATCCGAAGGTGAAATAATCAAAATTCCCCGCATTTTCCTTTCTTGACACGTGATTCTGACTATTTTTGTGTAGAATAAGCACTTACATGGATAAAAATCAGGATTTACTGAACAGGCGTAAAGCGGCAAAGCTAGGAGGAGGCGCGGAACGTATTGCCAAACAGCACCAACAAGGAAAGCTCAGCGCACACGAACGGGTCACCTTACTACTTGACGAAGGTAGCTTTGAAGAAATAGGGGCCTTCGTAGAACACCGAGCAACGAGCTTTGGCCTTGACAAGCAACATTTTCCTGGAGATGGCGTCGTGACAGGTTTTGGTAAAATCCACGGTCGATTGGTCTATGTGTTTTCTCAAGATTTTACGGTATTAGGCGGTTCTTTATCAGAAACCCATGCTGCCAAAATATGTCGCATAATGGATCTCGCCATGAAAAATGGTGCGCCTGTCATCGGTTTAAACGACTCGGGAGGAGCCCGCATTCAAGAAGGAGTGGTTTCATTGGCTGGCTATGCAGATATTTTTTACCGAAATACACGTGCATCGGGTGTAATCCCTCAACTATCAGTAATCATGGGGCCATGTGCCGGTGGAGCTGTTTACTCGCCAGCGCTAACAGATTTTATTTTCATGGTAGAGGAAACTTCGTACATGTTTGTAACAGGCCCGAATGTAGTCAAAACCGTTACGCACGAAGAAGTTAGCTCCGAAGATTTAGGAGGAGCAAAAGCACACGCTGAAAAATCAGGGGTTAACCACTTCACCTCCGCAAATGATGTAGAATGCCTAAAACAAGTGCGCGACTTGTTAACATACCTTCCTCAAAATGCCTACGAACTCGCCCCTGAACCGAGCAATTTCGCATACGGCAAATCAAAAGAACAACTCATTGAAAAAATATTACCGGAAAACGTAAATGTACCATATGACATTCGTAAGGTTGTGGATTGTGTAATTGACGACCAATCTTTTCGCGAAGTACAAGCAGATTTCGCAAAAAACATTGTGATTGGATTCGCGCGTATTGAAGGAAAAACAATCGGTGTTGTTGCAAACCAACCAGCAGCCCTGGCTGGTGTGTTGGATATCGATGCATCGCGCAAAGGCGCACGATTTGTTCGTTTTTGCGATGCCTTCAATATTCCCTTGTTGGTGTTTGAAGATGTTCCTGGGTTTCTTCCAGGCACGGACCAAGAATGGAGAGGAATTATTACACATGGAGCAAAATTATTATACGCCTTTTCCGAAGCAACAGTTCCGAGAATTACGGTTATCACAAGAAAAGCATATGGCGGAGCCTTCGATGTAATGAACTCAAAAAGTATTGGTGCAGATTTAAATTTCGCATGGCCAACTGCCGAAATTGCTGTGATGGGAGCAAAAGGTGCTGCCGAAATTATTTTCAAAAGGGAAATTGCTTCAGCAGAAGATCCACAAGCAAAATGGTTGGAAAAAGAAGCAGAATATGCAGAAACCTTTGCGAATCCATACCGAGCAGCTGAACGCGGAATTGTAGACGACGTCATTCTCCCAAGCGAGACACGACGCAAAGTAATCGCAGGATTTCAAATGCTCGAGAAAAAAGCAGAAACCTTACCTAAAAAGAAACACGGAAACATTCCATTATAATTAGCAAAAACCAACTTATGAAATCATTAATAGTAGCTTTCCCGCAAAACATTGTTGATGCTCTTGAAATTGCATCAAAAAGTAACATTGGAACGACAGATAAATCCTTTAGAAACGTGGTCCTTTGTGGATTAGGCGGCTCTGGAATTGGAGCAAAAATTGTCGCGAATTGGATTCAAAATGAAATAAAAATACCTGTAGTCTGCTTGAGTGAATACTCCTTGCCTGCGTTTGTTGATGAAAACTCCCTAGTTATTGGATCTTCTTACTCGGGAAATACAGAAGAAACTACTTTATCGATGCTTGAAGCCCAAAAAAGAGGAGCGCATATCGTAGGCATTACGAGTGGTGGACAATTAGCAAAATTCTGTGAAGAAAATAAGTATGATTGCATCCTAGTTCCTGGGGGTAATCCACCAAGAAGTGCGTTGGCTTTTTCGCTTGTACAGCTCTTACATATTCTTTCCGTTCACCAATTAATTGGAACGAAAACATTAGAAGAAATGCGATCCTCCGTTGACTTATTGAATAATGAAATCGACGAAATTCACGCAATAGGTAAAGCTCTAGCTGCGCATTTATTCCAAAAAGTTGGCATTCTTTACGCTGAAACTAAATACGAAGCAATTGCAGTAAGAGCACGGCAACAATTCAACGAAAATTCAAAATATTTGTGTTGGCACCACGTCATTCCAGAAATGAACCACAACGAATTGGTGGGTTGGTCTGGTGGTGACAATCGCTTTGCTCCTGTTTTTTTCTATACTAACGACCAACATCCAAGAAACAGCAAGCGTTTTGAAATTACCCAAAAAGCCGTAGAGAAAAAATGCGGAAAAACCTTTACCCTACATGCGAAAGGCAACTCATTTGTTGAGCAGTCACTTTATTTGACGCATGTGGTGGACTGGGCATCTTACTATCTATGCGAATTAAATGGTGCTGATATCATTGATATTGAAATTATCGATTACCTAAAAGGCGAACTAGCGAAATTTTAATGCAATCCAGACCCGTTGTCAACGTTTTAGATTGGGGCTTAATTGCCTACAAAGAAGCTTGGGATCGGCAAGAAGAGTTATTTAAAAAGGCTGTTGATCTAAAGATAGCGAAGCGAAACGGGGAAACAGAAGAAATTCCGGAGCACCATTTAGTGGTTTGCCAACATCCACATGTTTACACCTTAGGAAAAAGTGGAAAGCACGACCATTTACTTTTGAATGCAGACGAACTAGACGAAAAAGAAGCAACGTTTTATAAAATAAATCGTGGTGGCGATATTACCTACCACGGTCCGGGACAACTAGTAGTTTACCCAATCTTGGATTTAGAACAATTTTTTACAGACATCCACCAATACATGCGTTATTTGGAAGAGGCCGTCATTTTAACGCTTCAAGATTATGGTATTAAAGCGGGACGCGTTGAAGGGTTGACAGGTGTTTGGATAGACGGTGATAACGCTGCAAAAGCTAGGAAAATTTGTGCCATGGGCGTAAAGAGCTCACGATGGGTTACCATGCACGGCATCGGTTTTAATGTCAATACAGATTTAAGTTATTTCTCTCACATAGTTCCTTGTGGAATTGACGACAAGGCCGTTACGTCCTTGCAAAAAGAATTAGGAGGCCCTCAGAACATACAAGAAGTTTTTGGGCATCTGCAACGACATTTGCAAGAATTATTTGAATTTGACGTTAAATAAGGTATGAAAAGAGGTTGGCTTATTTTTCGTTATCTCTTGTACACCATTGGCGTAGTAATTTTAGCCATAAACTTATTCATTTTGTTAAGTGGGCGATTTTATCTCTACAACGGTGTTGCCAAAACATATCTTGTAGGTAAAACTGGACCAGGAATTTATGACCACGAGTTATTTTCAAACGCTAGGGTAGCGATTGGTAATCGTAAATTTAATTGGTTAGTCCATCCTAAATCTGACGAAATAAAGCTCCCCGATGAAAAAATGGCTTATTTGGAGGATATGAAAACACGGGCTTTTCTCGTTATTCGCAACGACTCTATTCTCTACGAGCGTTATTGGGAAAGGCATTCCAAAGAAACAACCAGCAATTCTTTCAGTATGGCAAAAACGATTGTTTCATTACTTGTAGGAATAGCCATTGACGAAGGAAAAATCAAAAGTATTGATGAGCCTGTTTATCATTACATTGACGCCTTCAAAGAAAATGGGCGTGACATCGTCACGATTCGCCACCTCTTAACCATGTCAGCAGGATTTGATTGGGACGAAAGTGGTAAAAATCCTTTATCAGAAACTGCAGAAGCCTATTACGGAAATGATTTAGAAGGCTTGGTCACAAGACAGCGCGTCGTGGAAAAACCAGGTACAATTTTTCATTATCAAAGCGGTAACACACAACTATTGTCAATGGTTGTAGAGAAAGCAACCGGAATTACGATTGCCGATTATGCAGCTGAAAAACTATGGAAACCATTAGGAACTGAAAAAGAAGCAACTTGGAGTATGGACCGAGAAAACGGTGACGCAAAAGCTTATTGCTGTTTTTATGCCACGGCGAGAGATTTTGCATTACTGGGAAGACTCCTGCTTAATAATGGAGAATGGAACGGTAAACGGATCGTATCTGCTAGTTATATTGATAAAATGACAAGGGCGGATCGAGCACTTCTTACAGAAGATGGAATAACCAATTTAGTTTATGGTCTGCACATGTGGACTTATTATAACGCTGGAAATCCGGTTCATTATTTTAGAGGTTTATTAGGTCAGTACATTATGGTTATACCTAATGAAAACATCGTTATTGTTAGATTAGGTGAGCGAACGGATAAAAATTTCAAGTTGCACAGATTGCCTGTATTCCCAAAAAAAATTAATTCTTTTGATTACCTTGTGGGGCATTCAGTAGACATATTAGAATACATCAAAATCAAAGACATTGTGTTAAAACAAGCCAAAAACAACGAATGAGAGACGAATTAAAAGGCCCAAAAGTTGAACATGTTGCAGTAGCAATTGTGTTGGATGAGGTTGAAAGAGAAAAGGAGTTTGGAGTGTACTTATTAAACCTTCGTGATGACATTATGGAAGGAATTATTATTTCAAGCACAGGCTATGGCGAAAATGCGCAAACTGGTGAAAAAATAAAAACCTCAACGCTGCGTCACTGTCTTGAGGTCCTGCTTCCAAATGAAGCGGCTAAAATAGAGCCTATTATGCCTGATTTATTCGGCTTAACGAATGAGTACTGGGTTAGTTTTTGGGTAAACGACACGATGTACGACAAGCGCTTCATTTTTCCAGCAGAATCGATTTCTGAAAAGAAAATGAAATACTTAGAACATTTTAAGAAACCTGGAGTTATTATTAAATGAAAAAAAAACTAGGTTTCTTATTACTTTTTCTTCTGCTTAATTTTGGAGCTTTAGGACTTGGTAGTTTCTTAATGGGGGGTAATCCTGCTGAAAATGAGTGGTATCAAAATCTTCCAAGGGCGCCTTGGACTCCACCTGGCTATGTATTTGGATTGGCATGGTCGAGCATCATGATTTGCTTCAGTATTCTTATGGCACACCTTGTGACCACTTCAACTTGGCAACTTTATATACGTATTTATGCCATTCAATGGCTTCTGAATGTATTATGGAATCCTCTTTTCTTTCAATTACATATGATTGTTGCTTCATTATTTGTGATTACTTGTCTTCTAATGGTCTTAGTCTGGCTCGGATTTGCCTTGAGTAAACGCGAATCTTCTCTTTGGAACTTACTATTACTTCCTTATGTTTTATGGCTTATAGTCGCTATTAGTCTAAATGCCTACCCAGTGTTCAATTGAATTTTTTAACTTTAACCCTGTTATTGTTATGGACCTTCGTCAAACCGCCTTCTGTAAATTACTAAATATCGAATTTCCTGTTATCATGGCCCCGATGTTTCTCGTTTCTAATGAAGAAATGATTATAGAAGGAGTAAAATCAGGTATTACCGGAGCAATTCCAGCGTTGAATTATCGCACAACAGATGAATTACGAAATGCCATCCGAAAAATAAAGAAAACTGTTAAAGGTCCTTTTGGCATTAACCTTATCGTTAATAAATCCAATTTCTTATACAAAGAGCAACTAAAGGTGTGTTGCGAGGAAAAGATAGATTTTTTCATTACTTCACTAGGTTCTCCGGAGGAAACAATAAAACTTGCTCACGCTAACGGAATATTAGTGTTTTGTGATGTTACGGATGAACATTATGCTAAAAAAGTAGAATCACTTGGTGCTGATGCAGTTATTGCAGTTTGTAAAGAGGCCGGCGGACACGCGGGACCAAGTTCCTACAACGAACTTATTCCAGCATTAAAAAAAGCATGTACAATCCCTGTGATTTCAGCAGGAGGTATTGGAACAGGCACAGGGATTCGTGATATGTTAGCGCTTGGCGCTGATGGCGTTTCCATGGGAAGTATTTTTATTGCAACAAAGGAAGCGCCTGTTTCAGAGGGATATAAGCAAGCCTGTGTCGATTATGGCGCAAAAGATATTGTGATGACAACAAAGCTTTCTGGAACTCCGTGTACCGTAATAAACACACCTTATGTTCAACAAACTGGTACTCAACAAAATTGGTTAGAAAGGCTTTTGAATAAAAACAAACGCCTCAAAAAATGGGCGAAAGCGCTAACTTTTATGCGTGGAATGAAAAGCTTACAAAAAGCAGCTTTTTCCTCTACCTACAAAACGGTTTGGTGCGCCGGTCCCTCTATCGAGCATGTGAAATCCATTCGATCGGTAAAAGAAATTGTTTCTGAACTTAAAAGTGAATTCGGTTAAGACCAAGTTGTGCCCTCTTTACCATCCTTTACAACGATCCCTGCCGCCGCAAGACCGTCTCTGATTTTATCTGAAGTTGTCCAATCTTTTTGTTCTCGCGCCTGACTTCTTAAATTAAGGACCAGATCCATTACGGGATTAAGCCGATTATCTTGACCTTGTTCCTCTGAAAACAAACCTAAGACTTGAAAGATAAAAATTTGCATAGCCGTTTTAAGAATTTCGAGGTGCTCTATCGTTATTGTCTCTTTTCCATCGTTTATTAAGTTGATATAACGCACCGCTTCAAATAAATTTGCAATTAAAATTGGAGCATTAAAATCATCTTGCATGGCCTCATCGAATGAAACTATCAATTCTTTCCATTTGAATGACGTGCTTGCCGAATGTGAAATCTTCTCCATTAACTTTAATCCTTCCAGGAGCCTACTCAGGCCTTTTTCTGCTGCATCTAAACCTGTTTCTGTAATATCTAAGGTACTTCGGTAATGTGCCTGCATCATGAAAAACCGAATCACATTCGGTGAGTATGGTTTCTTAAAGAGTGGACTTGTTCCTTCCACAATTTCTTTTGGTAAAAAGAAATTGCCGAGGCTTTTGCTCATTTTTTGGCCATTTACATTTAACATATTGGCGTGCATCCATATGGAAGCTGGTTGACAACCAAATGAACCACAACTCTGCGCGATCTCATCTTCATGATGGGGAAATTTCAAATCCATTCCTCCTCCGTGAATGTCAAACTGTTTACCTAGGTATTTTGTACTCATCGCTGTACATTCGATATGCCACCCAGGGTTACCATCACCCCAAGGAGATCTCCAAATTTGCATATCTTCTGGATTTGCTTTTTTCCAAAGCGCGAAATCTGCAAAGAACCTCTTTTCGTCTTGGTTATTCAACATGCGAGTTTCATTTTCAAGTTCCTCAACTTTTCTGCCGCTTAAAATACCGTAATTGAAATCTTGCATGTATCGTTTTGTATCAAAATATACACTTCCATTAACGGTATAACCGTATCCATTGTCTAGAATTTTCTCGATAATTTCAATTTGTTCTTGAATGTGTCCTGTTGCTGTTGGTTCAATGCTTGGCGGAAGCATGTTGTAAAGTCGCTGTAATTCCTGAAATTTAACATTGTATTTGTATACAATTTCCAGTGATTGAAGTTGCTCCAATCGTGCTGCTTTTCCTATACTATCCTCCTCTTGCCCTGCTGAATTTGTAATGTGACCAGCATCTGTTATATTTCTAACATACTTTACTTTGTATCCGGCGTGCAAGAGATACCTGTACACAAGATCGAAATTAATAAAGGTACGCATGTTCCCCATGTGCGGTTCACTGTAAAGGGTTGGTCCACATACATACATGCCAACAAATTGATCGTTTCTAGGGGTGAGGATTTCTTTATTGCCTGATAAACTATTATAGATTTTAATTTTATGTTCCATCTTCAATTAACCAGAAAATTATTGCTGTGTTCTAAGTTCCTTGAATGTGTGGAAAACAACTATTCCGTAACCTGCAGCAACCATACCATGAAACACCAATGTTCCAATATTTCCATCAATCAACATGAAATAGGCACTTGTGCTAAAAACCAGAAAAAAGACAATTTCGAGCATGTTTACAATGGAAAGTTGCTTTTTGTCGTATTTATTTCCTGAAAATTCTGATTTCTTGTTTACATTAAATTTCGGGGTTCGAACAAAGGAACTTTTGATTCCAAGCCAACCCTCAATTACCGCCACTGCATTACTCAAAGCTAAAGCCGATGAAATTGTTAGAAAAAGGAAGAATTGAGGAACAAATTTAACCAAATCCTTCAAAGTGTTTCCGGTTTTATCGCGGTATGCAATCCAATAATAAATCATCAAAATAAAGGTGCTTATGTAGAAAAAAAAATAAAACTTAAGGTATTCTCTTAGGTCTGGAAATGAACCCGCTATGTTGCTCATAAATAAACTTGAAATTGAGAGCGTCATAATAAATAAGAACACTGATGAATTAAACAAATGAGACATACCGTGAAACTTATCTGACAAACGCACGCCATTTGCAAATACCAATCTCCTCCACATTTTTAAGAAAACCTCTGCGCCTCCCTTCATCCAACGATGTTGTTGATTTTTTAGTGCGGACATGGTAATTGGTAATTCTGCAGGGGAAACGACATCGACTAAATATGTGAATTTCCACCCCTTAATTTGTGCCCGGTAACTTAAGTCTAAGTCTTCTGTAATGGTATCGTGTTCCCAACCACCTGCGTCTTCAATACACGATTTTCTCCAAACTCCTGCGGTTCCATTAAAATTAATAAAGTGTGCGTTACTGTTTCTTCCACATTGTTCGATAATAAAATGTGCATCTAATCCAAAAGCTTGCAACTTAGTTAAGGATGAATAATCTTTATTTAAATGGCCCCATCGCGTTTGAACTACACCAATTTTATCGTGTTTAAAATGCGGAATGGTTTTCTTTAAAAAATCGGAGTCGGGTACAAAGTCGGCATCAAAAATAGCGATGAATTCACCTTCTACTTGATCCATTGCGTCATCCAAGGCCCCAGCTTTATAGCCCTTTCTATTGACGCGATGAACATGAGAAATGTTTAATCCTTTATCTTGCCACTCTTTTACTTTCTTTGCAATAATCTCTTTTGTTTCATCTGTAGAATCGTCTAGGACTTGTATTTGAAACTTATATCTAGGATAATCAAAAGCAGCAACAGTATCAATAATTCTGTCTGCTACATACATTTCATTGTACATCGGCAATTGAACGGTTACTTTAGGCGCATTTACTTCATCAAATTCTGCTTTCTGCTGTTCTTTAATTTTTTTCATATTCTTGAGATAGCCAAATCCCAAGGAAAGTTGAACACATGCGTACAGAAAAATAAATACGGAGCAAACGGTATAAATAATCATTATTGCAGATGCGACCAAATGCGACCAAAAGTAAGGTTGAACCTC
>JBIJBD010000131.1:0-6578 GCA_044345395.1 Crocinitomicaceae bacterium
GCCCAGAACTTTGCAGGGCTCATCTGGGTGAAGGAAGAGACATTTCTTATGAAAAAACCAATCATTTGCAACCACACGTTGTATACCTCGCACTCACGGATGTGGTAAAAGTTGGCGTTACTCGAAAAACACAAATTCCCACACGTTGGATTGATCAAGGTGCTGCGGAAGTAATTATCGTCGCAGAAACAGAAAACCGCTATCAAGCAGGAATTATCGAGGTAGCATTAAAAGAATTCTACACCGACAAAACGAATTGGAGAAATATGTTGCTCAACATCAAAGATGAGTCTGTTGACTTAGTTGCAGAAAAATGGCAAGTACATGATTCAATGCCTCATGATCTCTCATGTTTCTGGTTAGACGACGATACAATTTTTCGTTTTGATTATCCCGTACTATCCTATCCAACATCCATTCAATCCTTTACATTTGATGACGCAACGACTAAAATTGAAGGTGTCTTAACCGGAATTAGGGGTCAATATCTTTACTTGAATGGAGAATCTGTAATGAATATACGCCGTCACACAGGCTATGAAATTAATTTCTTCGCATGACTTCAGTTATTTCTTCCATTATTCTTTTCTTCTATCCGCTATTTTCACGATTTATGGACAAAAGGACATTTCTTTATGCGACTTGCGGTGGAGGAAATTTAATCTTGAGCTGGATACTATTTTTTGTATTTTATCAATTTCTTTTTGAAAAAAAAAATATCGAATTAATTCAATTTACTATTAGCGCTTATACTGCAAGTGCAATATTATGCTTCTCAATAAGTTTTTCGATTGGATTTTTACTTATGAAATACGTTGTCTTTACAGAAAGTGAATTGAAAGGACGTATTCAGCTTTTTCGTTACGGTGTGAGTTCATTTGTTTCCAGTGTAGTTAGTTGGATATTACTAAAATTTTTTATAGACATTTTAGGATTTTTCCCTTCTATAAGCAATGTTATGGCTAGCTGTTTGGTGGTCGTGGTAAGTTACATTCTACAAAAAAAATATACGTTTAAATAGAATTAAAAAACCCTTCGATAATACATAAAAAAAAGTACAAATGAACTGGCTAAATAAGAAAAACACATCGCTAATGCTGCTCCCCAAATTCCGTAAAGCGAGATAAAAATCGGTGAAAGAATGCAAGTTAAAATTAATCCAAGAAAAGACTTAAATATGAGAACCCATTGCCTATTTTTCGCCGCGAAATAGTGACCTATAACAGTTGAAGCGGCTACGGCCAATATTCCAGGAGCAACTACAATTAATATTGATTTCAATCCTGAAAACTCGGAAGAAAAAATCACCAAAAACCAATATTCGGGAATAACCAATAACAAGAGAAGGGCTATTGCACTTAAAAAGAAGGTTAATCGTGTATATTGATTTGTTCGGTGAACGGAATCATTTTCCCCTTCATCCACTAATTGTTTAGCGAATGAAACGGAAGAGAAACTTCGACTTATCACCCAAATTGATTCAGCGATAATTATCATTACGCCAAATACACCAAGGGATTCAATTCCTAACTGATAATAAATGATAAAATAACTAAATCGATAACTGATAAACTGAAACATATAACTCAGTTCGTTACGAAAACCAAAAATGAATACTGCTCTAAATTCATTTAAGTTTAATAATTCTATTTTCAAAGGTTTGATAAATATCAGTGTGATAATTGACCATATAACTAGTTGTATCTCAAAATATGTCACCCAATCGAGTGAAAAATTAAATAGCCAAACTATAAATAGTACGAGGAAAAATGCTGCTTGAACCGATATTGCCAATAAATTGCCTTTAAGAATCCTTTGATTGGCAAATAATTGATTATAAACAAGGGAATTAAAAGATAATACGACAGACAAAGAGAATACTAACCAAAAATTGGTAGGATGAATGATCGTCAACAGAGCTGTTCCCAAAAATGAAACAAATAAAATCCAAACTATCGCGGTAATAATCACCTTTGATTCTCCGAATTTGTTAAGATAGTACATTGAAGAACTACCTGAAAGTATATTGGAAAATATCGCAAGTAACGCTGCATCGGTAATTGTTAAAGTAACATATCCCCTTCCTTCTGCTCCTAAAAGATGTGTTGAAAGAACTACTAGACCAAAAGAAGACAATAACCCTATTGATTTCGTAAAAATGGTAGAAATTAAATCGCGAGCATCTCTCATTTAACAGTAACAAAGCGTACGAAATCGTCTTTTATTGTTTCCCACCGGTGTTCTATTGAAAAAGCTGAGGCAGCTTGACAAGCTAATTCTAATTCAACCTTATTTTGGTAGTAAAACATTAGTTTTTCAACGATGCCTTGGAGATCATCCGCGCGTTTGCACGAAATAAAATTATGTTTACCGTATGTAAATTCAATTGCATGAATTGCTGAATAAATTATTGGTCGACCTGCAGAAGCATAGGTAAACAATTTAATTGGCAAACACAAATTATTTTCTGCATCCGTGTCCCTAAGATCCAAGAATACGGAAAACTTTGCGAGGCTTTCGCAATAGACACTGTACGGAAGGTTACCAAGTACTTCAATCGGCAATCCTTCTGTTCGTTTGTTAAATTCAGACTCAACTTGTTTATTCTCAAACCAACCAATAAGTATCACACGCCACGCATTATCACCCTGGTTCTCTGAAAATTTTTTCAGTACATCTGCAAAGCGCAATATACCTTTCTCTTCGGAAAATTTTCCGGTGTAACCTATAGTAAACAACTCAGGCAAGAATGCGGTAGATTTAAAAAAAGAACTGTCCTGATAATAGGGCAACTCTATACTTGGTTTGTGCTTAAAGTGTGCTTTGTAAAAAAGTGATTTAAAATGTTCACCAAAGATAAAGCCATCCACTTTTGATGAGGCTTTTTTATTTAACCAAACCATGGCAATCATTTTTATGAAACGCTTGACACCTTTAAGACCATGAAGGTTTTTCTTTGATGGATAAAACTCTGTGACATCGTAATAGATACGAATTCGCAGTATTGATTTACGCTTTCTATATTGTTCCGCACCTAAAATAGGAATAGGTTCAGAACAAATCACCACATCAGGTGATACCCGTTCACAGGCCTGTTCAAAAGCGTTTATTTTAGCCTTTCTTCCAATAAAAACGGTTTGATCATAGATTGCTTCAATTCCATGTTCTATAATGTTATCTCCGGCAAACGTAGAGTATATCCAAACCTTGTGGTCTTGACTTAAGGCTCGTGCTTGATGATGGAAAATTCTGTCGTCTGTGGAAGAATGTGCGGAAGTTAAGAATAAAACCTTCATGGAACCTTACTTCACAGATTTCGATGATAAATTGATGCTAGTTGCTCAATAGCAAACTGTACTTCTTCTTTTGTAGTATATCTTGAAAAGGAAAATCGAACATTTGGTCGACTCATATCTGCGCCAATTCCAACAAGCACATGTGAACCTTTAGTCGCACCAGATGAACAAGCACTACCTCCGCTTACCGCAACTCCCTTGAGATCTAACGTAAAGAGCAACATACCTGACTTTTCGGTGGCCGGTAAACTTACATTTAATACTGTATACAATGATTTTGACGGGTCTGTGTCACCATGAAAATAAGCATCTGAAAATAACTTTTTTAGTGAGACCATCATGAAATCTTTAAGTGATTGAACATGCTGTCGATGATCTTCGAGGTGTTCGTATGCCAAATCCATTGCTTTTGACAAGCCAACAATTCCATATAAATTTTCTGTACCCCCACGCAGACCTCGCTCTTGAGCTCCCCCATGAATAAAAGCTTCCGTCTTTGTTTTTCGGTTCACGTATAGAAAACCTACCCCTTTTGGACCATGAAATTTATGCGCTGCACAAGTTAAAAAATCAATTTCTAATGATTCAAGATTAAATGGGTAGTGCCCCATCGTTTGAACAGTATCTGAATGAAAATAAGCAGAATACTTTTTGCACATTGCTGAAACAATCTGAAGTGGAAGCAATGTTGAAATTTCATTATTGGCATGCATCAATGTTACCAATGTTTTCTTATTTTCCTTTAATAATGATTCCAAATGATCTAAATCGACATGACCATTTGACAAAACATTGACATACTCCACGTGTACATCGCCATTATCCCTCAAAACTTCAACGGTATGCCCGACTGCGTGATGTTCAATTTTAGATGTTATTATCCGTTCAACGCGTAATGCAAATACAGCAGCGTGAATCGCCATGTTATCCGCTTCAGTACCTCCAGACATAAAAACAATCTCAGCCGGGGAACAATTCAAGTGCCTCGCAACAGATCGTCGAGCATTTTCAATTAATGCTTTAGCATTCCTGCCGTAAAAATGCGCTGATGAAGGATTACCAAAATGTTCCTTCATAACAGTACTCATTACCTCCATAACTTCCGGAGCGACTGGTGTCGTAGCTGCATTGTCGAGATAAGCGCGCATTATTTTTTTTTACGAAGATACTATTATCTCTTATAAAACCTGTATGCTTTTAGCTTTCTTATTCCTTTTGTCGTTTCAAAAATGGTAGGAACAGTTACTTGATTTCCTTTTTCGTTGAAATAGTATACTTCAAAATGCAAATGAGGAGATGTGGAATATCCTGTATTTCCGGAAAAACCGAGTTGTTCACCTCGATTAACATACTGTCCTTTTGTAACGACAACCCCTAAGTGTTTTAAATGCCAATAAGCAGCAAATGTGCCATCATTGTGCTGAATTATAACATGATTACCTTTAGTTAAATACTTTTTTCTCATTCCACCTTTAGAGTTATGAGCAGCTATTTTATAAACGATACCGTCGCGAGAGGCATAAACAGGACTCCCTTCTTTTAATTTGAAATCAAGAGCAAATTGTCTTTTATGCGAAAACCAACCTTTATAACCTTGGGATATTAATACCTTTTTTCCTTTTTCAATAGGTAAACCATAAACATAGGAGTCCAAGGTTAACGAATCAGTTGTTTTTTGCGAAAAACCGATTCCGAAGAGAAGACAGCTTATGAGAACTAGTAATTTACCCTTCATTCGACTAATATACCGTACAAATCGTAATGATCAGCGTCGATAATTGTCACATCCGTAAAATCACCAATTGGAATGTAACCTGCAGACTTCTTGACGAGAACTTCGTTATCGACCTCTGGAGAATCAAATTCCGTCCTACCAATAAAGTACTCTCCCTCTATCCTATCAAACAAGACTTTGTAGGTATTCCCGATTCTCTTTTGGTTTAGTGAATGACTGATACCCGATTGAAGTTCCATTATTGCATCTGCACGCTGTTGTTTCAACTTTTTAGGCACGTCGTCTTTAAATTGATAGGCGTGTGTATTTTCTTCATGAGAATATGTAAATATTCCTAATCGGTCAAATTTAGTTCGTTCTACCCAATCATACATTTCTTGAAAATCTTCCGCTGTTTCGCCTGGATAACCCGCGATAAGGGTCGTTCTTAACGCAATAGTTGGGACTTTATGCCTGATAATATTCACAAGTTCTTCCGTTTTTTCTCGGGTGATGCCTCGCTTCATCGCCTGCAAAATTTTAGTTGAACCATGTTGTAAAGGCATATCCAAATACTTACAAATATTCGATCGCTCATTCATGGTATCTAAAACATCCATCGGAAATCCAGCTGGAAATGCATAATGCAGTCGGATCCACGTTATACCTTCTACATCTGAAAGACTTTTCAACAAATCAGATAACGCTCTTTTTTTGTACAAATCAAGACCGTAGAAAGTTAAATCTTGTGCAATAAGAATTAACTCTTTAACCCCTTTAGCAGCTAAAGATTTGGCATTATTAACTAGAACCTCAATTGGTGTTGATATGTGTTTTCCTCGCATGATAGGAATGGCACAGAACGAACACGGTCGATCACATCCTTCCGCTATTTTAAAATAAGCATAGTGATTTGGTGTAGTTAATAAACGCTCACCGACTAACTCATGTTTATAATCCGCTTTCAACGTTTTTAACAAACGAGGCAGTTCACGAGTTCCAAAAAAAGCATCAACCTCTGGTATTTCTTTTTCTAAATCACCTCTGTATCTTTCTGATAAACAACCTGTTACATATACTTTATCTACAAAACCTTCCGATTTCGCCTCAGCAAAACGAACGATTGTATCTATTGATTCTTGCTTTGCATTATCAATAAAACCGCAAGTATTGATAATTACAATTTCTGCATCATCAGCTTCAGATTCGTGTTCCACCTCAAAATGATTTGCTTTTAATTGCGCCATCAAGACTTCTGAATCAAAAACATTTTTTGAGCAACCTAATGTGACAACGTTAACTTTATTCTTTTTTTTCGTTTTGGTTTTCATTTCCAAGGCAAAAATACCATACTTTCGTTAAACCAAAAGCATAATGATAAATAATCGAATTTTATATCTTCTCGGTTTACTGTTTCTCCTGTTTTCCTGTAGTTCAAACAAAAATATGAACGCTGCCCTGCTAACAGGTAAAAAGTTGGAAAAACCAACCTTGATAGGTCAATTAACCGAATCCTTCCCTCCAACCGCAAATTATAAAATTAACGAAGTTTCCCTTGATGGAAACTA
>JBIJBD010000148.1:0-5472 GCA_044345395.1 Crocinitomicaceae bacterium
GAATACCAGGCGTCATGCAATGGACAAGATAAATTTGAATTTTATGGAACGCTCTCAGATGCAAGTGTTTACCCTCCAAAAAGAAATGTCAAATTGGTGATAATTCCGAGTGGAGACACTTGTAAGTCTCTTGAATATAGTACACAAATTATTAACGTAAGTGAACTTTGCTATTCCAAAACACCAAACGATGTAATTGATTTAATCCTACAAGGATGGAAAACAAAGCTTACTTACCATTACATTGGAACGGCTGCTCCTAGAAATTAAGGAATTGGTACTATCTTTGAACTTCGAAAAGAAACGAGTATTATGAAACCTATATTATTCTTATTTATTCTTATCCTTTCCATAAGTTGTAAATCTTCACGTGAGGCGAAAACTAAAAATCATCAGGTCAACATCATGAATTCAGAAAAAAAAGCTGAGCTTGGAGACATAAATCAAGTGAGCGATAGTATAAGCATATTAAGTGCCGCGATTACCGGCAATACAATCAACTTAGAAGTATCTTACAGTGGCGGTTGTCAACCTCATAAATTTCTACTCATTGGAAGTCCAATGATTGCAAAATCGCTACCCCCCATTCGTTCGGTGGTTTTGGTTCATCAGGCAAATAACGATATGTGTAAAAAACAAATCATAGAAACGCTATCTTTTGACATTCGTGAGTTTGCTTATACTCAAAATGAAAGTGAGATTTTATTGTCTATCAAAGGATATGACAATAGAATTTTATATCGTTTCAAGCCTTAAATTAATTTGACCCGCCTAGATGTAATTCTTGTAAACAAAGGGCTCGTTAGCACACGAACACGCGCTGAGCAAGTCATAACAACTCATGGAGTGATTGTTGAGGGCATTCTTGTCACTAAGCCAGGAAAAAAATACCCGGACGAAGTTAACATCCAGCTTATCGAAGATGAAATTCCATGGGTATCAAAAGGCGCCTTAAAACTTCTCGCAGCAATTGATAAATGGAGTTTATCTGCAAAACAAGAAACATGCCTCGACGTTGGGGCCTCAACAGGTGGATTTACCGAAGTTCTCTTGCATCTTGGAGCAAATAAAGTGTATGCTGTAGATGTAGGACAACATCAATTACACTCAAAATTGCGAAACGACGATCGCGTTATTAATCTGGAAAAAACCCATGTTCGCGAGTTAACAAAAAATCTTGTTTCTGAGGTCATCGATTTTCTTGTTGTGGATGTATCCTTTATATCTCTCACCAAGGTATTGCCCTTTCTGCATCCATTTTTAAAGAAAGGTGCAAAAGTAGTCTTACTCATCAAGCCACAATTTGAGGTTGGAAAAGAAAATCTTAATAAAAATGGAATTGTTGTGAACAAAAACTTATTTCCTGAAATGATTCAAAAAATAAAAACCTCAGCTAGTCAAAATCAGCTAGAGTTTATTGACGTAATCGATTCACCAATTTTAGGTGGTGATGGAAATAGGGAATTCCTTGCTTATTTTTGCAAATCAAATGAGTGCTAAAATTTTTATTACCGGAATTGGAACTGATGTTGGAAAAACATTGGTTAGTAAAATTTTATGTAGAGTTTGGTCAGCAGATTATTGGAAACCAATGCAATCGGGCGATTTACATGCACTAGACTCACAAAAAGTAGCATCGATTCAAGATGAAAACTTTCAAGTATTTCCGGAACAATTTTTACTTTCTCAACCGCTTTCACCCCATGCTGCAGCAGAAATAGACGGAATACAATTAAAAGTAACAGATTTTAAATTACCCGATACTGAACGAAATTTAATTGTTGAAGGTGCAGGAGGCTTATTAGTTCCGATGAATTCAGATGGAGATACCATTCTAACCTTAATCGAACATTTAAAGATTCCTGTAGTTTTAGTTTCTCGTCATTACTTAGGAAGTATTAATCACACTTTACTCTCTGTAAAGGCTTTGATAAGTCAACAAATACCTATTGTTGGAATTATTTTCGTAGGTGAAGCGCTGCCGGGAACGGAGGAGGTCATTAGTAGACATACAAATCTTCCTGTTCTTGCAAAAATACCCATTCTCGAACCTTTTACAGACGACACTATTAAAGCCTACTGCGAAACCTATGGTAGAGAAATTTACCTTAATTTAACACATGAATTGGAACGAATTAGATAGGAAATACGTCTGGCATCCATTCACACAAGAAAAAACGGAACCTCATCCATTCGTTGTGGAGTCGGCCAAGGATGCAACGTTACACTTGGAAGGCGGAAATACACTTCTGGATTGCAACTCTTCTTGGTGGGTTAATGTACACGGACACGGTCATCCGGAAATTCAGCAAGCCATAAACGAACAATTTTCAAAAGTTGACCATGTTATTTTTGCCGGTGCCACGCATCACAAGGCAATAGAGTTAGCACAACGTGTTGCAACACTACTACCCAAAAATCTAGAAAAAGTATTCTTCTCAGACAATGGATCTACAGCAGTTGAGGTAGCTTTAAAAATGACTATTCAATTTTGGCACAATCAAGGAATAAAGAAGAAAAAAATTCTGGCGATGAGAGGTGCATATCACGGTGACACCTTTGGGGCCATGTCTGCAGGAGAGCGCGATTACTTTAATGTACCATTTGAAGATTACTTTTTTAGTGTTGATTTCATTGATTTTCCTGATGAGAAAAATGAAATGGCCGTGCTTGAAAAGGCAGATGAGTTTCTAAGTACCGGAGAATATGCCACATTAATTGTAGAACCGTTGATACAAGGTTCTTCGGGAATGCGCATATACAGCAGTTTCTTTCTTGATAAATTGGTGGAAATGGCTCGTTCTTATGAAACTTTGGTAATTTTTGATGAAGTTATGACGGCTTGGGGACGAACAGGTAAGATGTTTGCGCTGGATCATTTAAAGCAAGTTCCTGATATTGTTTGTTTATCAAAAGGACTAACTGGAGGCGTGTTACCCCTTGGTTTGACCGTTGCGTCACAAAAAATCTACGATGCGTTTTGGAATGATGAAAAACACAAAGCAATGTTGCACGGTCATTCCTTCACAGGAAATCCTTTGGCTTGTGCTGCGGCTTGTGCTAGCTTGACACTTTTTGAGCAAGAATCAACATGGAAAAATATAGCACGCATCTGTCGAATGAATGAGGAATTTACCCAAGAAATCAAAGGAAAAGAGTTGCCCGTTTCGGTTAGAAATTTAGGAACAATTTTAGCGCTTGAGATTGAAAATGATCAACACGGTTACTTTTCTTCACTTAAAGAGGAAGCCTATCTCTTCTTTCTGAAAAACGGTCTGCTGTTGCGTCCTTTAGGGAATGTCATTTTCATAAACCCACCTTATTGTTTGAAAGAAGAAGAACAAGAATATATTTTTGAAAAAATTCGTCAATTTCTCTCACTTTTATGACTATAAATGAATTACATCAACATTTCGTAGACCTTGATTTTCAAGCAAGTAAAATGCTGAAATCATCCCAAATCGACAGTAATTATTTAAGTAAATACGCTCATTTAGCTGAAATCGTTAAGCAAAAAATTGTGACTCTTTCTATTAGTCCTGAAATTAATGAAGAAGTTTCCAAACTAGGTCTTATAGATATTTCTTTTGAACCTAAATTATCTTTATTGGCTCATTGCGAGAATGTCTTGACTTTCGGCTATTATAAAAAATCATTTCAACAAAAAAAACGTGAAAAGTACTTTAGAAATGAAATACAAAAAAGAAAATTGCTGTTTAATTACGTAGAAAAGCAACTTAAAACGATTTAACAATGACTAAACTCGATGAACGCTATTGGACAGAACGCTACGACAAGGAAGATACAGGATGGGATACGGGTTCGATCACCACACCTTTAAAAACTTACTTCGATCAACTCACAGACAAAAATATCCGAATTTTAATTCCAGGTTGCGGAAATGCACATGAAGCCGAATATCTTTGGAAACAAGGATTCAATCATGTATATGTCGCTGACCTTAGTGCAATTCCTTTGAATCAATTAAAGGCTAGAAATAAGAAAATTAGCGATCGATATTTTCTACATGCCGATTTCTTTTCTTTGAAAGAACATTTTGATTTAATTGTGGAACAAACATTTTTTTGTGCCATTGATCCATTACTTCGTCTAGAATACGCAAAAAAAAGTGCATCATTACTGGCTCCAGATGGAAAAATCATAGGTCTTCTCTTTAACAGAGAATTTGTTGGAGGACCTCCGTTTGGTGGAAAAAAAGAGGAATATGAATCTTATTTCGTCGAACACTTTAAAGAAATTTATTTTAGTCCTTGTTACAATTCCATAAAACCTAGACAAGAAAACGAGTTATTCATGATTTGTAAAAAATGAGTTAACTTCGTTAAAAACAATTACATTGTCAAAGAAACAGTCTAGTAAATATACAAGCAACTCACAAAAAATAGCTAACAAGTCATCTGACTCGGGATCGTTTTTTTCTATGAAAACAATGCGATGGGTTTGTGTTGCTATTGCCTTTCTTTTTTATGGAAATTCAATTAAAAATGGTTATTCAATGGACGACGAATTGGTTACGTCGACCGATCGTCAAGCAAACAAATTGAGTGAATTAGGTGTTTCAGGAATTGGCAAAATTTTCACTACACATTCATTTGTTGACGGTAAGCAGAATTACGAATACCGTCCAGTATCTATTTATTCATTTGCTATTGAATGGACACTTTTTAAGAAAAGCGAGAACCGAGCGCATATATCACATTTAATCAATGTGACACTCTATGCAGTTATTGGCATTTTACTCTTTCAATTATTATTGGTATTATTCCAACAAAAATCGTCAACACTTGCCGCTGTAATTGTCATCTTATTTATGATCCATCCAATTCACTCTGAGGTGGTAAATAACATTAAAAACCGTGATGAATTATTGAGTCTAATTTTTGCATTGCTTGCCGCTATTTGGACATTCAAATGGAAGGACAATCAAAAAATATGGTACATCCTTGTTGCCGCCATGTTTTTAATAATTTCTCTACTTAGTAAAAAGACAAATCTTCCCTTCCTTGTAAGTGTTCCGTTGATGCTTTATTTTTTCCGAGAATTTAAATGGAAAGAATTAGCCATCACATTATCTTCTTTTTTACTAGTTAAAGTTTTATTCAACGTAAGTAAAAATGCATTAATGAATCTTGACGATTCAGCCGTAAGAAAATACAGTGTTGTAGAAAACCCTTTACATGAATTGGGTTTTATAGAAAGAATTCCCATGTATTTCTATACAAATTTTCTTTATATCGAAAAATTATTTTTACCCTATCCCCTTGCTTATTTTTATGGTCAAGGTAGCATACCTATCGTTGGCTTTTTTGATTGGCAATTTTATTTAGGCCTAATGGTATTAATGGCCATGTTGTTTTTTGCATACAGAGGTTTTTTCGATAAAAAATTATACGCATTTGGTATTTTATTCTTTTTATTTGGAATTGGTGGTGCTGCAAATTTATTGTTCCC
>JBIJBD010000095.1:0-9567 GCA_044345395.1 Crocinitomicaceae bacterium
TAACTTTCGAAATTAACAAACTAAAGAAAGGCAAAAGTCTTCTATTCGGAAGCAGTTTCCTAGCCGTTGTAAAAAAAATTACAAAATGAAAAGAAATAACTTAGTTGACCTATTTATGGCCGATGGTTGTGGTCGTTGTAACTATTATCAAACAGCACAATGCAAGGTACATAATTGGATAACCGAAATAAGTTTATTACGTTCTCTACTTTTAGGCCAAGAACTTGAGGAAGAAATCAAATGGGGATTTCCATGTTACACTATTAATGGCAAGAATGTCGCCATGATTGCAGTTTTTAAAAACAACTGCGCCTTAAGTTTTTTTAAAGGGTCTTACTTAAAAAACGACCCCATGAACTTACTAACAAAACCTGGGGAAAATAGTCAAGAAGGACGATTGATCCGGTTCACTAAATATGAGGAAATCGAACACAATGTCGTCGCAATAAGCAATTTAATAAATGAAGCCAAACAGCTGATTTTATCCGGAAAGGTCAATAAGCCCGAAAAAGAAAATGTCATTGAAAAACCTGAACAATTGCGGATAATTTTCAAAAATGACCCTTCTTTTGAAAAGGCTTTTAACATGTTAACACCTGGAAGACAAAGAGCCTACCTTATTCATTTCAAGCAACCGAAACAAGAGGCAACCAAAATAAGTAGAATCGAAAAAAGTAGAACAAGAATCATGCAAGGACTGGGCATGCATGATTAAATTCTTATCATGATACTTACTCATGACATTCAATAATTCCAATACTCTAGGTAAAACAGTAATTAATTATAGGCTAGAATTTCTATTAACGAACATTTTCTTCCTTCAGAATTTTGATAAAGTGAAAACCTCTTGGTGCAAACCCTTCATTATAAAACATCTTGTGCGCTTTATAATTTGTCGTGTAAGAATCAAGGGACAACATCGTGCAATTTTCTTCAATTGCTCTTCTCGATAAAAAATCAAATAACAACTTGCCAACCCCTCTACTACGGTGCTTTTCGCAAACTACTATATTATCTAATTCTAGGTACTTTCCGCACCACAACTTATTACCAATCCAAAATCCAGTTATCCCAATACATATATCACCATCAAACACCCCTACCTGACCGTAATTATGTTTTAACATAAAGGTCAACTCTTTCACGTAAGCTTCTTTGGTTAAACTTGGATATAATTCATTGAGAACATTTAAATGCATAAGCATTTCTTCAATTCCATTCAATTCTCTAACCGTCAACGTATCCATTTAGCTCTATTTGTTTAGTAAAAATAGCACAAGTCAAATGAATATGCCGCAATCTTGTTTGCTTTTCTTTCACCATTTAACCGAATAGCCTTAACTTTACACTGCATGAAAATCATTAAACGATTTCTTTCTAAAATTTTAACGGTTTCCGCGTATTTAAAAGTGATGCATCGAGGTTTTTATCTTTTGTATCGGCTAAACATTCTGGCTTTTAATTCAAAATTTAAATTCCACTACGCTGTTAAAAAATGGATTTCACCAACTGACTATGTAGTTGATATAGGCGCAAATCTAGGCTATTTTTCAAAAACTTTTTCAAGATTGGCCCATAACGGAAAAGTTATTTGCATAGAACCTATTCCAGAATTTTATGAAACGTTAAAATACTTTTTAGGCAAAAAGCAACATGTGGAAATTCACAATATTGCCCTTGGAAATGAAACTTGTGAGGTGTTTATGGCTATGCCTGAAACAGATGGTTTTATCCGAACGGGATTACCACATATTATTGACGAAAAAGAAATATCGAACAATACTAAAACTAAAAAAGTTCGTGTAGTAAAAGCGCACGATTTCTTGTCCGCACTCCCAAAAATTAGTTATATCAAATGCGATATTGAAGGATACGAGGGAATAGTTTTTCAAGAATTAAAGAATGTTCTACAAAAATTCAGGCCATACGTTCAGCTGGAGATTGCTCCTGAAAATAGAGATTTACTGTTGATATTATTCGAAGAATTGAATTACCTACAATTTGGAATAGCTAATTTTAGACTTATCGAAGAAAAGGGTGAACAACAAGAGGAAGGGGATTTTTTGTTTATTCCCAAAGAAAAAAAAGAAGAATTTATCTCCCGAAATAACGTATGAGGATTCTTCAATTGTGCAATAAAGCGCCATATCCCCCGAACGATGGGAGCAGTATAGCTATCTATAATATGTCTTTAGGATTAACCTCTCAGCATATTGATCTTCATTTATTTACACTCAACACAAAGAAACACTTCAAAGCTGAATCAGAAATTCCTATTGACTTTAAAAACAAAACACATTACACTTCGTTTTCAATTGATACTAGTCCCACAATCCTTGGCGCTGCACTGACTGTTTTAACAAATAAAAGCTATTTCATTTCGCGCTTTTACAACAAAGTATTTGAAAAAAAAATAATTCAGTTCCTTAAACAAGAACACGTTGATATAGTGCAAATAGAAGGTCTTTTTATGTGCTCTTATATTCCCATCATTCGAAAACATAGTAGCGCAAAAATTGTATTGCGTTCGCACAATTTAGAACACTTGATTTGGGAAAGGCATATCCAACAAACGACTTCACCGTTAAAAAAGTGGTATATAAAAATTGAAAACAGAAAACTTAGGAAGTATGAAATAAATGCTTTTTCGGAGGTAGATGCAGTGATTCCTATTACACCCAAAGATGCTTTTCTCATAAAACAACTATGTAAAACACCTATTCATATTGCACTAACAGGCACAAACATTGATGATTATGAGGTTAAAAAATCATTAGATTTCGATGCTTTTTCCTTGTTTCATTTTGGCTCAATGGATTGGTTACCCAATCAGGAAGCCGTTGATTGGTTTTTAATTAATTGTTGGGAGAAGATAAAAAAAGCCATTCCGAATTCTAAATTTGTTATTGCAGGACGAAATATTCCAGACAAGTACAAACAATTGAAAGACACATCCATATTGATTGAAGAAAATGTACCAACGTCAGCAGAAATTTACAATAAATACAATATCATGATTGTACCTGTCCTTTCTGGGAGCGGTCTTCGAATTAAAATTGTTGAGGGAATGTGCTATGCAAAAGCCATAGTGTCTACAACTATTGGCGCAGAGGGAATTGAATGTGAACTTAATAAAGATATCGTCATTTCAGATTCATCAAAAGATTTCTCTAATTCAATAATCAACTTATTAAAAGAAAAAGATAAGCGCGAACAAATGGAAAGAAATGCTAGAAATTTCGCCATTAAACGATTGAATTATGAGCCAATTGCAAAGAATTTAGTAGCTTTCTACCAACAATTAATAGCAACTGACGAATGATCATTGCCTGGATTTTTCTTTTCCTTAGTATTTTACTTATTTTTCATTCATATGTCCTGTATCCTTGGATACTTTCTATTCTTCCTAAAAAAAAACGGATAAAAAGTAATTCTCTTAACCCCATGACAGTCGCTGTTTTAATTGCTGCTTACAATGAAGAATCGGTGATTGAGGAAAAACTCATGAGTATTCTTAACCATATTCCTTCTGAACTTCAAATTGATATCTATATTGGTTCTGATGCCTCCTCAGATCATACTGATGAAATTGTGAAAAATGTCAGTACAAATTATCCTAACGTACATTTAACAAGGTTTTCCGGAAGAACAGGAAAGGCTGCGATAATTAATACTCTTGCAAAAGAGAAAAATCACGATATTTTCATTTTAACAGATGCTAATGTCATTTTTTCAACTTATACATTAGCTGAATTATTAATTCCGTTCGATGATGAAAAGGTTGCTATGGTATGCGCCAATATTCAGAAGACACCAAAAGGCGATAGCACGTTTGAAGCATTGGAGAAAACCTACATTGACCGAGAAAATAGAATTAAACAATTGGAAAGTGACCTCTGGAAAATAGTTATTGGTGCAGAAGGTGGTTGTTATGCAATTCGAAGGAAAGACTTTATTGAAATTCCTAAAAACTTCTTTATGGATGACTTTTTCATGACTATGCAAGTCATTGAAAACAAAAAGCATATAGTATTTCAGCAGCAAGCAGTCTGTTACGAAGATATTCCAGATCACGCAACAGAAGAATTCAAACGAAAAAAAAGAATATCTATAGGAAATTTTCAAAATCTTGCGCGCTTTAAGCACTTACTTAATCCAACGAAAGGAGCCGTTTCATTTGCTTTTTTTTCACACAAAGTTTTACGGTGGTTTACCCCGTTTTTTCTACTAGCGCTTATCATTTGTTCGGGATTATTGAGCTTACAATTTAATTTTATGTTGCCCGTTTTTTGTGTACAAGTATTCTTTTTATTGAGTCCATGGCTTTCAAATTTCCAAATTCGCATTCCATTGCTTTCTTCAATTATACATTTCTTCAGTATGAATATCGCATTGTTTTTGGGCTTTTTAAGTTACGTTCGAGGTGTAAAGTCAAGTATCTGGGAACCAACTTCACGAACTAAATAAAATTAGTTTTTCGCCCTAAATTCTTGAAATTTCTTTTTTACAAAAAGAACCAAGCTGTAGTCACTTGCAGTTTTAAAGAAAGTGGAATCCATATTCAAGAAATCTACAAAATCATCCATTTCATGTTCATATAAATTTATTACCTTATAAGCATTACATGTTCGAACATACTCTTTCACTAGCTCTCTTTGTTTATCCATATATCTTGCTTCTGCCACCCACCGTTTATTGCGCTCTTTTTTAGAGAAGCTTTCGTAGAGAAAAGTTATCGGACTTTGTAATACCTCAACACCTGTAACTGAACGCGTTTTTTCTAACGCCAATTTCTGTCTTTGCTCCTTTATTTCAGCAGCAGTCTTAATTGGACGAAGAATAACTTCATTTAATTTTTTGGATTTATATTTGAGAACAATGACTTTGTTTAGGCGACAGTAATTTTCTTCATTTACAATAAAGGTTTCTTTTGGATATTCCTTAACGGCGACGACTATTGTGTCATTAATCTTTGCCTGAATTGTAAACCAACCGTCTGGTTGGCCAAATAAAGCCGTTCCTTGCGTTTTATTGTAAATTACCATATGGTAAAACGACTGAGGCCTTAAGGTATCTATCACCTTTACTTTTACGGCGATACTCTCGCATGTTGTTTGTGCAAAACAATTCGAAAAGAAACTTATAAAAAGCAGAAGTAGCGAATTTCTAATCATTTAAACAATAGGCGCTTTGAAATACCAATCAATTGAAACAATTTCTAATGCCAGTAAAACAACCAATAAAATAGGCAACACAATAGTAGTGAAAAACCATACCAAGAATACAGCTAACTTGCCCAATGTTCCGACATCATATCTTACGGGAGCGACTAATAATGCCTGCACGTGGGAAGCTAATACTGCTTCATCAACTTCTTCAGCATAAGTTAAATATTTACGAAGAAGTGTATTATTCTCAATTACATATTGTCTTAATTCAGCATACTGTGCGTTCGTTAGTTCATGATATGTGCATTCATATTTGATGTTTCGATTATCCAGGTCCTTTCGTTGTTGAAGATTTTTTTGAAGATTTCTAACCCTAACTCCCATTAAAAACCCAAAAATCATTAGTACCCATACGTCCATTAGAAAACCAGCAATAATCAACACAATGGAGGAAATAAAAGCGAAAACTAGTAAAAATAAGTCTCTTCGTTTTTTTGCCAAAAGCTTTACAATTTGCCCACCATCCAAGGGGTCAATAGGCAATAAATTAATAATATTTAAAAATAGAAATAATACGGACAAATTGAGTAAAGAAGGTATTTCAAAAGCAACTGCGATAAAAAAACAAACAACGCCGAGAATAATACCTGGGACAGGACCAGCCAAAACCACTAAAAGGCTTTCGCGTTGAGAATACTTGTCTTTAAACCCTTGGACAAAGGCTCCCATCAGAGGAATGAAAAGCATTTTCACATTCTTGTATCTGAACCATTTCATGGCTAAAAAATGACCAAATTCATGTATGATCAAAACCAACACGAGATGAGTGACAAATTCAAATTCGTGATCAAAAAAAAGCAAGAACACACCAATAAAAAGAACGATTGAAAAGAACGTTAGTCCCCAATTACTATCCTCGGTTGGCTTTGATAAAACCGGTTTTTCGGGAAAATTTTGAAAATCTCTCATTCTACATACCAGGCATTCCTCCCATGCCTTTTAGTCGATTCATCATTCCCATCATATTTCTTGGATTACTCATCATTTTCATCATTTTCCGCATGTCTTCAAATTGTTTCAATAGTTTATTGACCTCTTGGACATTTGTTCCGCTGCCGTTAGCGATTCTATTCTTTCTTGCTGTATTCAGAATACCAGGATTAGCTCTTTCTTTTGGTGTCATGGATAAAATGATTGCTTCAACTCCTTTAAATGCATCTTCGGGGACATCAACATCTTTCATTGCCTTACCCATCCCCGGAATCATCCCCATAAGGTCTTTGACATTACCCATTTTTTTGATTTGTTGAAGTTGCGCTAGGAAATCATTAAGATCGAATTGGTCTTTCATGATTTTTTTCTGAAGACGCTTTGCTTCTTCTTCATCAAACTGTTCTTGTGCCTTTTCTACAAGTGAGACCACATCGCCCATTCCAAGTATACGGTCAGCCATTCGCTTCGGATAAAAGACATCTAAAGCATCCATTTTCTCACCTGTACCAACGAATTTGATTGGCTTATTTACGATGGCTTTTATTGATAATGCTGCTCCTCCTCTCGTTAGGACAACTCCATTAAAGTTAATTTTATCATTAAAAGCTTTGGCTGTGTTAACTGCATCCTGACCTGTCATTGAATCTACAACAAATAGTGTTTCACTCGGTTGGATAGCTTCTTTTACACGGGCAATTTCATTCATCATTTGCTCATCCACCGCGAGTCTTCCCGCCGTATCGACAATGACCACATTAAACCCTTTACTTCTTGCATAAATCAACGCATCTTGTGCAATTCGAACAGGATTTTTTTCATCGCGATTTGAATATACTTCAATGCCCAATTGTTCTCCTAAAACATGTAATTGATCAATTGCTGCAGGACGATAAACATCACAAGCTACAAGCAAAACATTTTTACCTTTTTTTGATTTTAGGTAGTTACCTAATTTTCCAGAAAAAGTTGTTTTTCCAGATCCTTGCAAGCCCGACATTAAAATAATTGCAGGATTTCCTTTTAAGTTGATCTCTGTCTCATTACCGCCCATCAACTCCACCAATTCTTCGTGGCATATTTTAATCATTAGTTGACCTGGAGATACGGCAGTCAATACATCTCTTCCTAGAGCTTTTTCCTTTACTGTATTCGTAAATTGCTTAGCTGTATTAAAATTGACATCTGCATCTAATAGTGCACGTCTCACTTCTTTTAAGGTTTCAGCAACATTAATTTCTGTAATTTGCCCTTGACCCTTCAGTACTTTAAAGGCTCTTTCAAATTTGTCGGTAAGATTTTCAAACATAAACGATACTTATCAGACAAAGATAAACAATGGTGTGCTGGTAAAAACAGAAATTTTAAGAAATGACAGAGATTTATGCAATATCGGTGACTAATTGCCTTTTTTCAATCATTTTTCGAATGTTTATCAATGCATACCTCATTCTTCCCAAAGCCGTATTGATCGAAATATTCTCGGCATCAGCTATTTCTTTAAAAGACATGTCTTGAAAAATACGCATTTCAACAATTTCTTTTTGTGCTTTAGGTAAGTAATCAATAAGTTTAATCATTTGAGATTCCAATTCTTCATACGATTTTTGCTGAACATAATTTTTATCTTCAGAGGCAATTTTATGAAATACAGAGTATTCCTCATCAAAAGATGACGACTCAGAAATCATTTTTACCTTATTTTGTCTACGGTAGTGATCAATCACTAAATTGGAGGCTATTCTCATGACCCATGACAAAAATTTACCCTCGTCGTTATAGTTTCCGCCCTTCAATGTGTTGATTACTTTAACAAAGGTGTCTTGAAAAATATCATTGGCTAAGGCACTATCTCGAACTTTTAAATAAATAAAACGATAAACTCTGTCTTTGTAGCGAAGCAATAACAATTCAAAGCACTTCTCATTTCCAAGAATATATGATTGTATTAAATCACGATCGGTTTGTTCAGATAAAATCATTTTTTACAAGTTTAAGTTGCGGCACAACAGTTAAAAGTAAAAATGATCTATAGGCTCTTGTTTTAAAGTTTCGACTAAATTAGCGCATTCGTTTGAATTGACCAAACGAAATTTTCATTCAAAATTGACATTTATTCAATATGCGCCGAAAAATTCTCATGCTTGGTTGGGTAACGTTATTGGTTTTTCCAATTCCAGCATTTATTGCCTTGCATTTTTCAGAATCAATGACGTTGGAAGAATTTTTAGCAATTAAGGATATACATTTTATATCGATAGGTTACGGGTTAGAATTAGGATTCGTTTATGCTCTACTCGCTTATTTGCTCATGAATGCACCTTTTTTTGATGGGATTCCGGTTAAAATTGACCAATTAGTTCAACAGATGCAGCTTAATTGGTATGATGGGATATTTCTCTCGCTTTGTGCTGGCATAGGAGAAGAATTACTCTTTCGTGTAGGCATACAATACTACCTTGGTTGGTTTTTGACTTCTATTCTTTTTGTTGCCATGCATGGATACCTAAATCCTTGGAATTGGAAGTTTTCGATCTACGGACTATTGCTCTTACCTTTTATTTTTTTAATCTCTATTGGTATGTACACCTTTGGGATTTGGTTTTCAATTGCCGCACATTTTATGTATGATGCCGTCCTTTTTTCAATTATACTAACTAAAACAAAAAAATATGTTGGGTAATTCTACTTATGTTTCGACTGCACTTTGGTATCAACAAGTGATTCGCATATTCTGGTTCATAGCTATCGCATTAATTATGTTCACAGATAAATTATCGTTTCACAAAAAAATCAATGGGCTCAACTCTCACATTTTGGACCTCTTCATGAAAAACTATACGCACCTTGGAGACGGGATTTTCGCAATCGTTCTCTCGCTATATTTTATTTTTAGAAATGTAAGAATAGGTCTCTTAATTTTGATATCCTACCTTACCTCCTCTGGAATTACTCAGGTTTTAAAACACTTTTTTTTCTCTGAATATAATAGACCCTATTTCTATTTTAAGGAAGATAGCGCCTTTCATTTCATTGAAAATTTCAATTACCATGCGCACCATTCATTTCCATCAGGGCATGCGACTACTTGTTTTGCTATTTTCACTATCCTAGCATATAAAAATCAAGAGAACATACGCGTACAAATTATTTTTGCAATCCTTGCAATTTCCGTTGCCTTTTCTAGGGTTTACTTATCCCAACATTTTATTCAAGATATTATTGCAGGATCCATGATTGGTTTTTTGTGTGCACATTTCCTTTGGCTTTTTATCTACTCAAAACTTTATAAATTAGACAGAGCATTACTACCTAAAAAACAAAATGTTGTAAAGGAGAAATAACGATTTGTTTTTTCGTTTTTTTCGGACCTTTACCCTGAGCTAAATACCATAGAAATATTAACTTT
>JBIJBD010000100.1:0-9196 GCA_044345395.1 Crocinitomicaceae bacterium
GTGTCTGAAATGAGCTGGTCGCAACACCTTAGATCCGCGCAAGACTTTATGAACATTGGAGATACTGTCGAATCTGTTGTATTGACACTAGACCGTGAAGAGCGGAAAATGTCTCTTGGTATTAAACAATTAATGCCAGATCCGTGGAACGATATCGAAGTAAAATATTCAGTTGGTTCTAAACACTCTGCCAAAGTTCGCAACTTTACGAATTTCGGAGTATTTGTTGAGTTGGAAGAGGGAGTAGATGGACTGATTCATATTTCAGATTTATCTTGGCAAAAGAAAATTAAACACCCATCCGAGTTCTGCAAAGTAGGTGAAGAAATGAATGTTGTGGTGTTGGAAATCGACCGTGACAATAGAAGAATTTCTTTAGGACATAAGCAACTTGAAGAGAATCCATGGGATGTATTTGAATCAACATTTGCTGAAGGCAGTATACATAGTGGAACTATTATCGATATGAAAGATAAATCTGGTATTGTCTCTTTACCATATGGTGTCGAAGGAATTTGTCCTTCTAAACATTTGAAAAAAGCAGATGGTAGTAATGCTAAAGTAGAGGAAGTACTTGACTTCAAAGTAATTGAATTCAATAAAGACGCTAAGAAGATTGTTGTCTCTCATACGCGCACATTTGAAGAGGGTGAGGATAAGCCGAGCGCAAGTGCTAAAGGAAAAAAAGCTTCCTCAGGTAATTCTGCTGTTCAAGCCGTAAATCAAGCATCAGAAAAATCAACCTTAGGTGATATTGATGCTTTAGCCGAATTAAAAGAAAAAATGGAAAAAGGCGAATAAAAGTCTTTAACCAATAAACCTAATAAAGGGAGCTTCGGCTCCCTTTTTTCGTTAAAAATGTGTTGATAAACATTTGATTAAATTCATCTAAAAAGAATGCTAATTGTTAAATTTGTTACTCAGATGAAGCATGAGTTTAATTGAAAAAGTCAGGGGAATATTTTCAGCTTATTTAGAGCAAAATGGGCATAGAAAAACACCTGAAAGGTTTGCAATTTTAGAGGAGATTTACCATTACGAGGGGCACTTCGATGTAGAATCCTTATACATCAAAATGAAAAATCACAATTACCGTGTTTCTCGTGCAACACTATACAATACAATCGATTTATTGTTGGCATGTAATTTAGTCCGTAAACATCAATTTGGAAAAAACATTGCTCAATTTGAAAAATCGCACAGCAGTAAGCAACACGATCATATTATTTGCACTGACACAGGTGAGGTTATGGAATTTTGTGATCCAAGAATTCAACAAATTAAATCAACCATAGAGGAAATGTTTGGCGTAACAATTCATCACCATTCTCTATATTTCTATGGTACAAAAAATGAATCAAAATGAGTCTTTCACTTAACGTTAAATTTCAGGACGACTTTAAAATTATAGAAATGGAGGGGCGAATTCTTTCTGAAGCCGATTTAGATCCTGCACATCAGTTGTTAGACGAGAATAAAACCTGGAAACTAGTTTTTGATCTATCCAAACTTCAACATACTAATTCGAGTGGAATTGCTTTTTTGGTAAAATCAATGACTCGAGCAAGAATTCACGGAGGAGAAGTAATCATTATGCATGTTGGCGACGGAATAAAAAAGCTATTTGAAATCACAAAAATGCACGAAGTTTTTCCAATTGTCGAATCGCTCAATGAAGCAAAATCAATATTTAAATCGTAAAAATGAAAGTGGATGTTCTGTTAGGTCTTCAGTGGGGAGACGAAGGGAAAGGAAAAATAGTTGACGTATTAACTCCTTCATACGATATAATTGCACGATTTCAAGGAGGACCAAATGCAGGACACACGCTTGAATTTGAAGGAATAAAACATGTTCTACATACCATCCCTTCTGGTATATTTCATGAACGTGTAATTAACTTAGTGGGCAATGGTGTAGTCATCGACCCAGTTATATTTAAAACTGAATTAGACAAATTAGCGCCTTTTGGAATAGATTTTAAAAAGCGTTTATTACTCTCCAAAAAAGCCCACCTTATTTTACCTACTCACAGGCTGTTAGATGCTGCTTCTGAACAAGCAAAAGGAAAAAATAAAATAGGTTCTACCTTGAAAGGGATTGGTCCAACCTATATGGATAAAACTGGTCGAAATGGATTACGCGTTGGCGATATTTTTTCTCCAAACTTTCAAGAAAAATACAACACCTTGGTAGAAAAACACGTCGGAATTCTTCAGCATCACGAAGATTTCCAATACAACCTTGCAGAATTGGAAGGCCCATGGTTTGATGGAATAAAGCGACTGAAAGAGCTTACAGCAGTGGATAGTGAACATTACCTTAATGATGCTCTAAAAGCAGGTAAAAAAGTCTTGGCAGAAGGTGCACAAGGTACAATGTTAGATATTGATTTTGGCACCTACCCATTTGTAACTTCTTCGAACACCGTCACTGCAGGAACTTGTACCGGACTCGGAATTGCACCAACACGAATAGGCAAAGTTATTGGTATTTTTAAAGCATATTGTACCCGTGTGGGTAGCGGCCCCTTCCCTACTGAACTTGATAATGAACTAGGAGAAGAAATTAGAAAAGAAGGAAGAGAATTTGGTGCTACAACAGGAAGACCTAGAAGATGTGGCTGGATAGATCTAGTTCAAATGCGCTATGCAATTATGATCAATGGTGTAACTGAATTATGCATGATGAAATCAGATGTGCTGAGCATTTTTGATGAAATTCAAGTATGTACGCATTACCTCATAAATGGCAAGGAGGTCTTCGAATTTCCATTTGATGTAAATGATGAGCAAATTGAACCTGTATATTTTTCGTTGAAAGGATGGTCATCCGATTTAACTAACCTATCTGAATATAACCAGAGTCCCGATGCACTAAAATCATATGTTTCATATTTGGAAGAACAATTAAATGTTCCTATCAGCGTTGTTTCAGTTGGACCGGATAGAAAACAAACACTCATAACGAAAAGGTGAAAAAAATAAGTAACATTAAGAAAACTGCGCAGTTCATCTTCGCAGTTTTTTTTGTGACTCAAGGCTTCTGTCAAAAATATCCCATTATTTTACTTCCGGGTTCTCAAAAGATTGAATATAACAAGAAAACTGGTGAGCACAAACTTTTAGGCACAGTGAATTTTACATATAAAGGCAATACAATGTATTGCGATTCCGCTGCATACAATGAAAAATCACAAACCATCAAGGCATTTGGCAACGTGCATATTCAAAAAGACCAATTGAATCTTTATTGCGATTCATTTTATTATAAAACTTCCATCAAGTACGCAAAATTATGGGGAAACGTCCGTATCCGAGATGCAGAATACAAGATTACTACAGACTCCATTGATTACGATGCGAAAAATGGCCGAGCCATCTACCGAAATTATGGAAAAATAGAATCAATCATTTCATCCGAGAAAATCAGCAGTAAATCAGGCTATTTATATCCAGAAACTAGAAATGTATCATTTAGTGGCAAAGTTAAATATAGTAAGGATGGTTTATCGATGTCAACTGACACCTTGAAGTTTAATTACACCAAGCAAATAGCTTACTTTTATGGCCAAACTTCTATAAAAAATGATAGCGTTCAAATTTATTGTAATAAAGGATGGTATGACGTGGCGCGTGAAAGAGCACAACTTTTCCGATCGGTAAAAGTTATTAAATCCGATTTATCTATAGGAGCAGATACCCTTTACTACGATGCCAAGAAAAATGAATACAAAGCTAAAGGACATGCATGGTATAACGATAGGAAGGAGAATTTAAGTTGTTCAGCAAATAACCTGTTCTCTTCGGATGACAAGAAAGTTTCTTATGCCACAGGCGACGCAATTGCTACTAAATTAATACGAGAAGATACATTATTTCTAATTGCCGATACAATTCAACTGAATAAAGATAGTTTATTGAATTTACAATATTTGAATGCGTTTTACAAAGTGAAATTTTGGTTTGGTAAAATGTCTGGAATAGCCGATAGCATTTGTTATTCGGTGTCAAAAAAACAAGTATCATTATATGATTCACCAATTATATGGGCGGAAAATGCGGAATTAAAAGGGGACAGTATGCTCGTTTACATTAATGACTCTGTTGTAGATTCAACCTTGATATTTGGTAATTCGTCTGCCGTCATGGAAGTTGATAGTGGTAAATATTACAATCAAGTGTCAGGTAAAACAATTCTTGCCTTTTTTATGAATGAAGAACTATCTAAAATTGATGTCAAAGGTAATGCATGGACAATATTTTATCCCAGTAATGAAATACAAAATGATTCTATCACCACCATTAAACGAATTGGAATGAATCGACTATTCGCCTCTGAATTAAGAATTTATCTAGACAGCGGAGAAGTGAATAAAATAACCTATTTCGAAAAGCCGGACGGCATCTTTTTTCCAATGGATCAACTAGATGAAAAGGAAAAGTGGATTACAGGATTTCAATGGAATCCAATGTTAAAACCACAGAGAGCGAAAAAATAAAGGCTGCTCAATAGAACAGCTTTTCTAAATCACTTTTAATAAATTAATTTTTAACCAACCTAAGCGTCTTATTTTGACCATTTAGGTTAATGTTTACCATGTAAATCCCACTTAATAAATTATCCATCGAAATTTCTTGAGACCAAGTTCCTTGGCTTAAATGAAATTGTTTTTCAGACATAATTTTACCTGATAAGTCAGTCAGTGACAAATTCATTTGAGTATCCTGTTTAAGGTTAAAATAGATAACTGTATGATTATCCGCAGGATTTGGAGCAATTTTTATTGATTCATCCACTTGCTGATAATTGGCTTCGTAAGTACCTGCATTACTTCCATTAACATAACCATTTGATACCGCCTCAGTAATTGTTGCTTTTCCTGCATTATCAATTTTACCAGTTGGATCTATCAAAAGACCTATGATATGTATTTCGTTTTCATCCCAAGTAGTTGGTAAAACAAATGAAAAGTTAATGGTATGTTGTTCTCCTGAAGCGACAGTTGCAGGAAAGCTATTTGTATATCCACTAAAACTTGGAGCAATGGCTCTTGCAACATGATCATATACCATTTGTGCTGCTGGCACTGGGTTTCCTAAAGTTTCATATCCACCCATAATTCCATTATTTCCTCCTGCATATGCATTCGACTGATTGTATCCTGATCCAGTTCCTGTGACCCCATCCTCAGTTAATACACAAGCTAATTTATAATTACTATTCGCAATTTGTTGAAAATCAGCACTTACTGAAACATTTAATGTTCTAGTTGAAGCATCCCAAGTGGCCCCGTTAGTAATAAACGCTTTTGGTGCAATTTGAACACGAGTTAAAAAATCAGGAGTCATTCCTGATGGATCGACATCATTTCCTCTATCGACCAGCGCACTGGGGTAACCGGATATCAAACCACCAAATGCCGCATCATAATCCGTGACAGTCATAGGGTCACCATTATGAACAGCAATTCCAGCCCAAAACTGACTGTATTTCGTATTGAATTGATCCATAAAAACTGATCCTCTCGGACACCATTGACACCAAGTTCCCGTTCCCTCCTCACTAACAACCATTTTCCCAACAGCAGGAACTACAGGATTAATTAATCCTACCAACGTATCGTCACTTGACACATCATCTGTAGTGCCATTAACATTTGAAACGGTTGCTGTATATACTTGATTTCCGGCAACCAATGGCAAAGATCCCAATGTCACTGCATAATTCGATGTACTTGCAATATTCACACCTGTAACGGATTGAAAATAATTGTTTCCTCCGTAATTTAAATTTACATCAAATGAATTGATTACTGTAGTTCCAGCATTTACAACAGTCAATTTTGGAGCAACATTTTGTCCGGCTAATTCACCACCTAAATAAGCCATTGCCATCATTCCATCTAGGTTTGAAAGTGTATAAGGTTGGTGATCGAAACTTATGTCATCAACAAAAAACTGACTATTTTGTATTGGGAATAGATCAAGGGAAGCCAATGAATTAACTCCATTAATCCACGTTCCAACCAAGTTGCCATCGATGTATGCTTTCCAAACTTTTAACGTAAGATTTGCTTCTATTTTCAGAGTAAACCAGGCAGCTTGAGGATATGTGCTCACAACTAAATTAGAAGTTACTCCATCATCAATGTACATGTCGCCAGCATCAAAATTTACGTTCAAGGCCCAAGTTTGACCTATAGATTGGGATGCTTGAAAATTAAAGTAACCTGTTTTTCCTGAGTTTACATAAAAATTAGACTGAAAGGTGAAAACACCACTGTTATACAAAGGACCGAAATCCAAAACAACATCCTGAGGGCCACCATTTGCAGAAGTTGAAGAAAGATAAATTGAGTTGGTACCACTACTTGCTTGGTTAGTGGTAACTTTGGCATCTTCCGCCCCTCCCTCTGTTCCTGACCAAGTTGTCCAAGACGTTGATTGAGGACCAATATAGGAACCTGGAGCATAACTTTCGAAATCATCGGAGAAGATTTGCGAAAAAGAAAAAGTTGAAACGAATGTTATTATTAGAACGAGTAACTGATTTTTCATAATTTATTTAGTTTAATTTGATTTAAAATGATATTCCATTAGATTTCCTCTGTCTTTAATCCAAAGCTCCTTTGAGGTTAGTCTACGAATTTCATACTGAGATTGATCAGAAAAACCATGATTAGCTAAATTGGGAATTGTTGGCAGATTAAGAATGATTCCATATGTACCAAGCAACCACTCCCATGTTATAGTCTCTTGATTTTCTCCTGGTTGCCATTGTGGATTATTTATATTGTAATATACCGTACCCGTAAAATCTTTATTGATAGTTAGCTCAATATTCGCCGTTCCCTCTACTCCTAAACTATTAATATGTTTTTCTAAAACCCATGTTTGACATAAACGCTTCTCCTTAGTTTTGAAACTTATTATTGGCCCATCTTCGTATTTAATACAAGAAGTAAAAATAAATAAAACCAATGAAATTCCTAGTAAACACTTCATAATCTAATTTTTAATCAAATATACGTTCTTTTTCTGAAAGAAACCGAATTACCTCCGCTGCTCCGATTAAACCAAAAAGAGCAGGCATATAACTTATAGTGCCATAAAAAGACTTTTTAAAATTTAATCCATTAGTCATTTTTAATGATTCCTTGCGCTGCAATTCTTCTGAAAATACGGCTTTTATCCCACGAAATGAAACTTGACCGCGTTTCATTCTTTTTTTAATGTGTGCACCTAGTTTACAATTATAGGTGTTTTCCAGGTTAGCAACTCTCACCTTTGAAGGATCTACCTTACCTCCTGCTCCTAAGTGCGTTATTATTTTAATTTTTTTTCGTTTACACGCAATAATCCATTCCAGTTTTGGCGTTACTGAATCAATACAATCCATCACGTAATCAGGTTCATATAAGTCAAGCAATTCCCATACTCGCTGAGGTAACACAAATTCTTCGAGAACATTCAAGACAAGTTCTGGATTAATTTCCTTTAGTCGTTCAGCTAATACTAACGCCTTGTTTTTCCCTATCGATGAATCCAAGGCTGTGAGTTGTCGATTTTTATTGGTTGGATCGAATACATCTCCGTCGATGATCGTCATTGTTCCAACGCCTGATCGAGCTATAAATTCAGCTGCAAATGAACCTATTCCTCCTAAACCAACAATCAATACATGACTCATATTTAACTTTTGTATTTTTTCTCTTCCTACTAAAAGTTCTGTTCTCTCTAGCCAATTTTGCATTTTAAATATTTTTGACGCGTTCGAATTTAAAACGAAATAAGGATTCAGTGAACATTTTTTACTAAATTCGGCGAAACTAAACTAAATATTAACCTAAATTTAATTGTATGAATCCGGATTATCAAATAATGCTTTATGCTTGGATAGGTGTTGCAGCTTGGGTCTCTTTTGTCATTCTCTCGAATCGTAAAGTTCATCCGCGCGCGCTATTTACTCTTTTCATGGTAGAGTTATGGGAGCGTTTTAGTTATTATGGCATGAGAGCATTACTAATTCTTTACATGACAGCAAGCGTTGTTGATGGAGGATTTGCATTAACCGATGCAGAAGCTTATGGTATCTATGGTGCATATGGTGCTTTAGTTTATTTAACACCACTTATTGGAGGCTATTTTGCTGATAAATTGATCGGATTCAGAAAAGCAATTACAATCGGGGCGATATTAATGGCGATTGGTCAGTTTACCTTATTTATGAATAATGATGTAACATTTTATCTTGGTCTTGCAATTTTGGTTGTTGGTAATGGTTTCTTTAAACCGAATATTTCCAGTATGGTTGGAAGATTTTATGCTGAAGGAGATAACCGAAGAGATGGGGCTTTTACCCTATTTTATATGGGAATCAATATGGGAGCGTTTCTTGCCCCTTTAACATGCGGTGCCATTGGAGAAAATGAAGGATGGCAATATGGATTTTTAGCAGCGGGAATAGGAATGATTTTAGGTTACCTCGTATTTATTTGGGGACAATCAACGGGTGCATACGAAGAAATCGGAAAAGAACCTGATTTAAAAGTGGAAGAAAATGTAGTTTCAGCTATACCGAATAGTATTCTTCCTTATGTGGCATCTGCCGTAATGATTGTATTGGCAATGGTCTTAATTACTTATAACGATGTTGTTGATATCATCCTAGTCATTTTAGCTGTCGCGGTTATTGGTTACCTACTTTACCAAGCAGGCAAAATGGAGGTCGCGGCTAAACAACGTATTTGGGTAATTGTAATCTTACTTTTATTTACTACCATTTTCTGGACATTCTTTGAATTAGCAGGTTCTGCATTGAGTTTATTCACGGCTCGAAATGTGGATAGAACATTGTTTGGTGTTGAAATTAATACAACATTCTTCCAATCATTCAACCCGCTGTTTATCATGGCTTTAGCTCCTGTTTTCTCTTGGATATGGATAACTCTAGCAAAATCTAATAAAGAACCTTCAGCACCGTATAAATTTGGGTTTGGATTGTTGCTTTTAGGTGCTGGTTTTCTCGCCCTTCAGATGGGTGGAGCTTCGGCTGCTGCAGGAATGGTTCCAGCTTTATTTATGGTAATGTTATATTTACTTCATACTATCGGTGAGTTAGCCTTATCTCCTGTTGGACTTTCCCTTGTGACAAAATTATCACCTCGCCAAATGGTAGGATTCCTTATGGGAAT
>JBIJBD010000079.1:0-11613 GCA_044345395.1 Crocinitomicaceae bacterium
AAAAGAAAAAGCAATCAGAAGATTAAAACATACTTCAAAAAATAAAACGTTAAAGAGTTATTTAGGATAATTTTCAATTTGTTCAGCAACCACCTCACCACTCATGCTGAACAGTTTGGAATCTTTAGGGGTCGCGTATAGCGACCTCTTTTTTTATAAGGGGTCTACATCAATAACAATTCGAACACTTTTATTTACAGGTTTTTCATAAAAAGAGTGAATCAAATCTTGTAGTTTTTCTTTTACTTTTTTTTCTGGTGCACCACGTTCAATTTTAAGTTTTATTTCTTTTAAATAAAGATTCTGTATCCGTTTAATAATGGGAAATTCGGGCCCCAATACACGTTCCTTGAAAAAATGTCTCATGGATTGTGCCAGTTCTGTCGCCGAGACTTCTAATTGTGCTTCTTGAGCATGCTTCAATGTAATATTTATGATCTTGTAAAAAGGAGGATAAAAGAAGTTTTCACGCTCAATTTTTTCGTTATTATAAAAAGAGGGATAATCATGTTGCATTACATGTTGAAGTACCCAATGATCAGGATCACCTGTTTGTATAATCACTTTACCACGTTTTGATTTTCTTCCAGCACGACCGGCAACTTGAGAAATCAGTTGGTAACTTCGCTCGTACGCACGAAAATCGGGTCGATTCAATAACATATCCGCGTCTAATACACCCACCAAGCCAACATTATCGAAATCAAGTCCCTTTGTAATCATTTGGGTACCAACGAAAATATCTATTTTTCGCGATTCAAATTCATCTAATAATACTTGATACGCGTTCTTGCTTCTCGTTGAATCCAAGTCCAATCGTTTGATAGTTTTTTCAGGAAAAAGTAGACCAAGTTCATCTTCAATTTTTTCCGTTCCAAAACCAAGCATTTTTAGGCGATTACTTCCACAAGCAGGGCAAGAACCAATAGGGTTGGTTACAAAACTACAATAATGACATTTCAAGTGATTTCCGTGTTTATGATATGTCAATGACACATCACAATTCGTGCATTTCGGAGTCCATGAGCAAACTTCACAGGCCCATTGAGGAGTATAACCTCTTCTATTTTGAAAAAGTATAATTTGTTCGCCCCGCCCAAGCGCCTCTTTAATTTCCTCCAATAAAAACGAACTTATATGCCCATTCATGCTTTTCAGCCTTCTTTCCCTTTTCAAGTCTGCTATTAAAACTTCTGGCATACTCAATCCCTTATAGCGCTCATATAACTTAACAAAACCATACCTGCCTTCTGAGGCATGATAATAGGTTTCCATGGCTGGTGTCGCTGTTCCCAATAAAACATTGGCTTTATGCAATTTGCCTAAAACAATTCCTGCGTCTCTGCCATTATATCTAGGGGAAGGATCATATTGTTTAAAAGAGCTTTCATGTTCTTCGTCAACGATAATTAAGCCCAATGATTGAAACGGCAAGAATACAGAAGAGCGAGCACCCAAGATGATTCGGTACTGTTCCAAATTGTTCTCCATGACTTTATGCCAAATTTCTACTCGCTCGTTTTGATTAAAACGTGAATGATATACACCTACTTGTTCACCAAAATATGCAGAAAGTCTTGCAATTAATTGTGTGGTTAAAGCAATTTCAGGTAGTAAAAACAATACCTGTTTGCCTTGATCAAGGTACTCTTGTATCAGCTGAACATAGATTTCCGTTTTCCCAGAACCCGTTAGGCCGTGTAGCAAACAAACTTTACCAGGAAATTCAAAATAAGTGCGGATTTCTTCTAGTGCTTTTTGTTGAGGATCTGTGAGATTGGGTATTTCTTTAACTGAGCTCGTGGTTAACGAAATACGATCTATTTGATAACGTTCTTGGTATACTAGCCCTTTTTTTTCCAATGAAGACAGCACGGAAGCACTGCCAAATTCAAGTACTTTTTGCTTAGGTACAGGCTTTTGTAATCCTCCCTCATCAGTTTTTAATTTCAAAAGATGAATCATCATTTCTACCTGTTTGGAACTTCTTGCATCTTTTTCAAGATTTCTCAGCACATCACTTAGAAATTCTTCTTCCAGTAATTCCTCAGCGAGCATTATACAAGTGACTGTTTTTGGGGTGTATCGGTCTTGAATAGCTTCATGTGTTGTGACAATTCTGCGTTCTATCAAGCGTTTAATGATAGGATGAATGGACTTAATATCCAAAAGTGTAGACAGCTCTTTAAGGTTACATTCTTCACGATCCTCGAGAATACTTATTAACTCCTGCTCTTTACCTGTTAGATGATCCAATTCTTGAACAAATGATGGATGTAATAGGATTTTGGTTTCACTAGCTAATTTAAAATTAGCAGGTAGTGCAGCGTTCATCACATCACCAATCGGTGCCATATAATAGGAGGAAATCCATTGCCAAAACACATATTGTGTTGGTGTAATTAATGGGTTGTCATCCAAAAGGTGCGCTACGTATTTTGCTTGATAGTTGGTTGGGACTACTTGATGAATTCGTGTTATGATACCTGTTTGTAATTTGTTTTTACCAAAGGGGACAATAACACGTAACCCAAATTGAATATGGTCATTTAATTCATAAGGTACTCGGTAAGTAAACTCCTGATGGATAGGAACGGGGAGGATTACATCAACAAAAAAAGTAATGCGTTCGCTCATCGTAAAAAAAGTAATGGGTTATTCGTTATTGGCAAGCGAATGGTTCTTCTTGACCAACAACATTATCTCCCGGGTGGTTGGAACAAAAGAATAACATGCCCGTTTTTGGACCTAGGCAAAGTTCACGTGTGCTCTTTTTATCGATAGCTCGAATGTAGGCTTGTTGAGGTGAAGTGTAAAACGGTTTGAATACCCGCAAGGTTTGTCGTGAAGAAAATATGCCAATAACGTTACCTCCATTATTAACTGTTAAATTGGTGTATGTAGGTTTAGATTGTGCTAAACTTGAGCTTGGTCGATTTACCACTATGTAGTTATACAGATCTTCTGCACCACCAGTTAAGGTAATCCAAATACCTTTTAACGTTCGTTTATCGATTGAAGGATTTGAGGTCGCATTTGTGGCAACTAAGTCATAAAAGGTTGCTCCAAGTGCCGTAAAAGTCTTGCTGCTATTTGGGAGGACATCAGCTTCTCCTAGAAGCCAATTAAATGATTTTACCGAAGAATTTACGCCTTCATATTCATAATATTCGACATCAAGATTTGCATTTAAAATATATGAATTCCCCGTATTTGAGGCAGTTAATCCAGTCGAAATGTATTCGGCAGGATCATCGGCGAATTTGAACGTGAAGTTTTGTGATGTTGCTGGACTCGTAATTCCTCTAACCAATTCCGTTTGTCCACTAACTGTATACTTTCCTCCATCTACCACTACGGAGAGTTTGTAGACACCAAAACGGTTTAACGATGATTGCTGCGGGTCACTTGAAACTTGGATGGATTCGTTGACGCCTGTTGGTAGTGTCTTGAAGTAATATACTTTTTCTTCGGGAGCATAAAATACACCGTTCGTATCTTTCGTGGAAATTATCGTATCCTTAAGTATCCATGTGCGGTTTAAATTTCCATCTAAATACTCAGAGACAGTTACCTCCACCTCATCGAAATAATTGGAATCAGGAATTTGAGCAATATCTAAAGCATTTCCGGGACCTATGAATGCCCTGTTAACTTTAACATAATGCAAGGAGTCGGATTGATCCAATAAACCATAGACAACAACGGTTTCTTTAAAAGCGCCTTGAAAATCGATTTTTTCGTTGCAGCTGCTTAGAATAGTCAATGTAACAAGAAGGAAAAGGAAAATTTTCATATTATTTTTCTATTGCAAGGAGTTCAACCTCAAAGACAAGAGGCATGTATGGTTTTATAGCGCTTCCCGGTTGTGGGTTTGCACCGTATGCAAGTTCTTGAGGAACATAAAATTTGTACTTAGAGCCAACAGACATTAATTGAAGTCCTTCGGTCCAACCTGCAATCACTTGATTTAATCCAAAGGTTGCGGGTTCTCCTCGTTTCACGGAAGAATCAAATACTTCCCCCTGAGGAGTAGTTCCATGATAGTGAACTTTTACTCGAGAAGTTGCGTTTGGTTTTGGGCCTTTACCTTCTTTCATCACTTCGTATTGTAATCCTGTTGCTGTTACCTTTACTTTTGGATTTTTCTTATTGTTCTCTAGGAAAGCAACGCCATCTTTCATTTGTTTTTCAACGTACACTTTTCCCATCATTTCGTAAAGTTTTTGACGAAGTTCTGTCTTCTTTCCTTCGCTGATTCCTGATTTACCATTTATGGCATCTGCAAAACCAGTCTCTACCATTTTCGAATTAAAAAAATCTTCTAATCCAAATTCTTTCAGTTGAACTGTCAGCATGTACTTGTCAAATTTTCCCAAATAAAACGAGCCGGAATCAACAAAGGATGCGTTAAAGTCTTGGCCTTTTTCTCCAATCAACTTACTGATTTGTGCATTCATGGTTTTTACGGTGTTCGAATCAATTGTAATAGATTCTTTGAATCCTTTGATCAACATTTCTTTATTCAGTTCACCGTAGAATTGGGCATTTTTTAAATTTTCAACACGAGTTGTACCATAGAAGTAAGACATTTCATCTTTTTCATTATCAAACTTCAAACCTGATACTGAGCTACTGTTTTCATTTGCTTCAGAATTTCCACATGAGGTCAAAACGATTACTAAACTTAAAAAAGAAACTATAAAAAATTTATTCATGATTAATTAATAGATAATAATTCAACATCAAATATAAGCGCACTATAGGGTTTGATTGGACCTCCTGGATGAGGAGTTGCTCCGTAAGCTAATTCTTGGGGAATATACAGGCGGTATTTAGAACCCGTAGGCATCAATTGTAGCGCTTCTGTCCATCCCGCAATTACCTGTTGAACACCAAATGTAGCAGGCTGACCTCGTTGAACTGAACTATCGAAAACAGTTCCGTCAATCAGTGTTCCGTGATAATGGACGCTAACGTTATCGCTTTTTGTTGGTTTTACACCTTCGCCTTCAACGAGCACTTCAAATTGTAAGCCAGATGCAGTGGTGTTTACGCCTGATTTACTTGCATTTTTCTGCAAAAACAACTCACCTTCCTCTTTTGTTACTTTGTGGAATTTTTCTTTTTGTTGATTCACATATTCTTGGATAGCTGCATTCGCTTCTTGCTCTGAAAAATTTAATTCTTTATTAGCAAAAACGTGCGTAATTCCTTTTAGTAAAAGGTTAGTGTCCAATTCAGCTAGGTCTTGAGATTTAAGACTTTGTCCAATACTAACACCAATTGCCAAACTAGCTTTTTCGTGAAGGTTTAAATTAGAAAATTCCATAGGCTACGAATTTACGGATTAATTCTTGTTTCGCTATTCTAAATTCAAACTTGTAACCTATATTTTTACCTTACGTAAGCATTTTTGATGGAATTTTCATTTAACTACGCTCAATTTAGTCATTATAATTTACTGTCTAAAAATGATCAGAAGCTTGTTGATAGTGCATTTGAGGCAATGAACAAAGCATACGCTCCGTATAGTGAATTTCAGGTCGGGGCAAGTGTATTATTAGGTAATGGTCTTGTAGTTTTAGGGAACAATCAAGAAAATTTGGCCTATCCATCTGGTTTGTGCGCGGAACGCGTGGCATTATTCTATGCAGGAGCGAATTATCCGAATGAAGTCATTGATACCATTTGCATTGTAGCCAAGGGGACACTCGTGTCTAAAGAACTGCAGTTGTCTCCATGCGGATCTTGTAGACAAGTTATGATCGAAAGTTCAATGCGACAATCCACTCCGATTCGCATTATCATGGTAAATCAGGACAACCGTACTTTGGTGATCAATAAAGTTGAAGATCTTTTGCCTTTCGCTTTTTCTAAATAAGTTTTCTTTTCAACAATTGTGAAAAAAAGGAACTGTGGCACTTATATTTGTAGCCTAATTTTTTACAGATGAATTCTTGGTTTACAGTTAAAGTGAAATACACAAAGCAATTGGAAAATGGTACTTTTAAAAGAGTATCAGAGCCATATATGTTAGCAGCAATGACCTTTACAGATGCTGAAGCACGTATTTATGAAGAGTTGGGTTCTTCCATCAGAGGAGAGTTTTTGGTAACAGGAATTGCTCGTACAGATATTCACGATATTTTTCAATATGACGACTCGGAAACATGGTTCAAATGCAAGGTATCATACGATAAAGTGGACGATGAAGCCGATAAGAAGAAGACTATTACTCAGAATTTCTTGGTTTCTGCTGATACTGTCAAAGAAGCATATGAGCGAGTACAAGAGAGTTTAGGCACTTTGATGATTGACTTTAATATTACGGCCATTGCGGCTTCAGCAATTGTGGAAATTTTTCCTTACCGTGAAGAAGATGTGGCATCACCGGCAAAGAAAATAAATCAAGTAATTGAAGAAGTGTATGAAAATCCAACACCGAAAGGCATTGTGTTTAGCGCTTCAGGGTCAGATGAAGACGATGAACTGGAAGATGAAGCAATAGATAGCGACAGTGAGATTGAAGTTGACTTCACACAAGACGAAGAATGAGTGAAGAATTAAAAAGACTAAGAGACGATCATAAAGATTTCTTAAGTGATAGGCTTATAGAATCTACTGATTCTCCGATTGATTTGTTTTCCGCGTGGTTTGATGAAGCAGTAAAACACAACGAATTAGAATCAAATGCTTTGTGCTTGACCACCGTAAGTAACAGTGGAATTCCTTCCTCTCGAATAGTATATTTAAAAGAACTGGTAGAGGAGGCGTTTATTTTTTACACCAATTACGCCAGTCAAAAAGGAGGAGAACTTTCGTACAATCCAATTGCATGTATGTTATTTTTTTGGCCAAAACTTCAGCGTCAAGTGCGAATTACAGGTTCGGTTTCTAAAATATCGCAAAAGGACAGCGATGCTTACTTCGCCTCCCGTCCGCGTGAAAGTCAACTTGGCGCTTGGGCATCACATCAGTCTGAAATATTAACAGATAGAAATGAACTTTTTTCAAGGATTACTGAATTAGAACAACAATATAAAGATTCCGTACCTCGTCCGCCACATTGGGGAGGATATGCATTAATGCCAAGTGAACTTGAGTTTTGGCAAGGTCAACCGTCACGATTACATGACCGTTTGGTTTACATAAAAACTTCAGATTCTTGGAAAGTTCAACGTAAAAATCCTTAATGAGAAAAGAACCGATTTGCTTAACGCTTTCTAACGGTATTCGCTTGGTTCATATGAAAGTGCCGAATCAAGTGGCACATTTGGGATTTTTCTTTGCCGCAGGTTCTCGATTCGAAAGTTCTACTCAAATGGGATTAGCACATTTTATCGAACATTGTGTTTTTAAAGGCACTGAAAAAAGAAAAGCATACCACATCCTCTCTAGAATTGATGCCGTAGGAGGTGAGTTAAATGCTTACACTGCAAAGGAAGAACTTTGCTTGTATGCATCTTTTTCAAAGAAATATACGGCTAGAGCAATTGAATTATTAGCGGATATTGCCATCCGTTCAACCTTTCCAGAAAAGGAGATTGACAAGGAAAAGGAAGTAATTATCGACGAATTAAACTCCTACATGGATTCACCTTCAGATCGTATTTTTGATGATTTCGAGGCCAGATTGTTTAAGGGGCATAGTTTGGGTTATAATATTTTAGGCACAAAAAAAACCGTTCAACGATTCAATACGAACGATTTGAAAACGTTTGCAAAAGATTTTTTCACTCGTGATAATTTGGTTGTTTCCTATGTCGGTAATATGTCCGCAGAAAAAATGGCAAGTTTGCTTGAGATGCAATTAGCAGAAATGCCTCCATCAGGCAATCGACCTAAAATAGTTGAATTTACAAATTACGAACCGTTTGAACACCGAGAAAAGGAAGCGAATTTTCAAGCACATGCGATAATTGGATCTATTGGACCTGGTTATCATGATCAAAATAGGGTGGCGATGGCATTGCTTATTAATGTCTTGGGTGGTCCTGCGTTGAATTCAAGATTAAACTTAAGTGTTCGAGAAAAATACGGCTTGGCTTATTCCGTCGAGGCGAGTTACCATACCTATGCAGACACTGGTTATTGGCAAGTGTACCTTGGCACGGAGTCTAAGAATTTAGAAAAGGCAACATCTCTAGTTTACAAGGAACTTGATAAAATGATGAATGAGTCCTTTTCTTCCGTTCAATTGCACAGAGCTAAAGAGCAACTAAAAGGACAACTCGCTTTGGGTATGGATTCCAATTCAGGAATTATGCAAGGGTTAGGTAAAAGTATGTTAGTTTTCAATCAAATTGATACGCTTGCTGAAATTCATGCGTCAATTGACAAGATAACACAAACACAACTCAGTGAAATAGCCTCAGCATATTTTGCTCCTCATTTAAGGTCTGTTTTAGTTTATGACTGTTGATAATGTTTACTCAAATGATTTTTCTGTTTTCCATCACTAGTCAATAGAAGTTCATTTAAAAAAAAAGCGGGATTATTCCCGCTTTTCTTGATATCAATGATTAATTATTTTTCAGATTCAGATTTTGCTAACGTATAAATTACCAAACCAAATCCTATTTTGTTTATGGCGTCGCCGATGTTGTAAATTACATCCATATATTGCGCTGCCTTGATGGGGTCAGAAACAATATCAATTCCGAAAAGTCCGCCGGGAGTACCAAGTATATAGCCTAAAGGGTAAATTGCCCAACCAACTAATACAAACCAAGCCAAAATTCGGGTAGCTTTTGCAACCGCTGGGCCTGCCGTATTCGATAAGCTTGCTACCTCACCAAACCAAACTAAATAGACGATGTAAAAGTAAGCGGCACCAGAAATTACTCCCCAAAGAACACTGTTGTCTCTGTCTGTTGCTTCTCCGAAGAAACCCGTCACTAACATGATAACAGAGGCAATTATTAACTGCCAAAGTAACGATTGCTTCGCACCTGCTTTTTTAGTGATGAGGTAAAACTCAACACACATCAATGGAACAGTTAACAACCAGTCTACATACCTAAAAAATGTTGGTGAAGTTCCGGTGCTAATGAAATAATCACGCATGTAATAATAATGTACTGCCGCAATGAACGTTATTAACCCGGATACAAGAACAGATGTGCGCCATTTTTCGCCCACATTACGGATTTCAAAAAAGAAGAACGCTGATGCTGCCATCATGGCCATTGTACCAATAAAAAAGGTAAAGGCCGTTGCTTGAGCCAACCCCATTCCTTGCGAGGCGTCAAACAGATTTGAATTGGAAATAGATAAAAACATAATAGTAAGGTTTAATGATACCTACTCTTTAAAGGATTTTCGGTTAACTCCTTATAACACTTACACTAACAAAATAAAATATTTAATGTTTAATAAATTAGCAAAAAGATTAAACAAAATATTTTTGTAACCGAAAAAGAAATTTAGATTATAGCTTAATTATGCACCAATACTTAATATTATCTTATTTTCTTTTTTGTGTTGTTAGTGCTAAAGCACAGAGGTCATTAACCTTAAATAACAAGAAAACAACATACGTTTCAATAGATATACCCAATGTATTTGCCAATAAGTATGAGCTCACCAATGGGGAATACTTCATTTATCTTGAATGGATTAAGAAAAATAAAGGAGAAGAATTCTATTTGTCACAACTACCCGATACTTCAGTGTGGCAAACAAAATTATTTAGTAATCCAAACAAAAGTAAATACTATCTCAGACATCCTGGATACAAAAACTATCCTGTGGTTGGTCTATCATATCAACAAGCACTGGAATATTGTGAATGGTTGACCGAGCGCACAAATGAAACTTTAAACGATAAAAAAGTCAAAAAAATAATTTTTCGTTTACCAACAGAAGAAGAGTGGGAAATTGCTGCAAATGGCAGTAAGGAAAAATATCTTGTATTTCCTTGGGGAACTAATAGTGTCCGTCATGAGCATGGAAAATACAAAGGTGAAGTTATGGCTAATTTTTATTTAGGAATTGGCGATTATATGGCACTACCGGGAAGTCTAAATTCCTTCGGAGATTTAACGGTTGATGTAAGTTATTTTCCTCCTAACAGTATTGGGCTTTATCAAATGGCAGGAAATGTAGCAGAAATGGTAAGTGAATCTGGTATTTGCAAAGGCGGTTCATGGCTATCTGAAAGTTATAAAATGGTTATTTCTTCTCGCGATACGTTCGATAGCCCTAAACCTTGGCTCGGTGTTCGGTTATTTGCAGAGGTTGAAGAATTTCATTTGGATAATTCAATGAAAATTGATGCTTCAGTAATTGAGAAAAACTTGGTCAGAGTTCCGAGTGGTTCCGCTACAGTTCGTTTGTTTATTGAAACATTTAATGATTCAATAAAATATAAAAACATTGAGAATACGGCCTTCTATATTTCCAAATTTGAAATTTCAAATGCTTTGTTTATGAAATTTATTGATGATATAGAGGACCCTGAAAAGAAAAATAGATGCTATCCTAAAAATGAATTGTGGAGCTCAGAAACTGACAGGTTACAGTTCTTACATTATGCAACACAATTCCCTAATCATCCGGTCGTGAATATATCCAAAGATGCAATGAGGTATTTCTGTGATTGGCTTTCAGAGATTTATAACCGAGATCCTAAACGTAAATACGATAGGGTAGAGTTTGCCTTACCCACGATGAAACAACAATTATTTGTCCAACAATGCGGATTAGACTTGAATGATTATAGTTGGGGTGGACCTTACTTTATTGATAAAAAACAGCATTATTTAATGAATTTTAATCCACTGTTTGATTATTTACAATATGATAAAAAGAAATTAGCAATCAATGAGGAATATAAAAATTCCCAATACTCAATTCTTAGAAAGAGCAGGGCACTTGACGGATATGAACTTACTGCTCCAGTGGATGCTTACTACCCATGTGAATATGGAATTTATAATTTGAATGGGAATGTTGCTGAGGCTGTTTCTGATTCTGAAATTGTCTTCGGAGGCTCTTTTGCTAGTATGCTTGAAAATTGCTCCAATTTAGGAATGAATGGTTATAATTCTTCAGAACAAATAAGTCTTCCTTCTCCTCAAGTTGGATTTCGTGTTGTCTTAGAGGAGAAATACACGTGGATAAAATCCTCAAAGAAGTTAAATCATTGAAATCTATAATAAATACTATGAATGGTTCATTTCTAATTATCTTAATTGGTCTATCTGAATGCCTGCTTGCTCAATCTTCTGTTAAAATTGGCACTCAAACTTGGATGACTGAAAATTTAGACGTATCCTATTTTCAAAATGGTGATGAAATTCCTCAGGCACAAACCGATAGTGAGTGGGAAAGGGCCGGATTTAATCAGCAACCTGCGTGGTGTTATGTGACGGTTTGGGAAAATGACAAAGAAATACAGACAGCGAAATTCAAGAAATTATACAATTCGTTTGCTATCAATGACCCAAGAGGTCTTGTTCCATCTGGTTGGCGAATCAGTTCCACTTCAGATTGGGAAAAACTCAAAGATTTTTCAGATAGTTTAAATGTACCTCTTAATTCGTTCTTAAGCACTAACGATTGGGAAAGACCATTAGGCACAAACAAATTTGGATTAAACATACAACC
>JBIJBD010000236.1:0-3109 GCA_044345395.1 Crocinitomicaceae bacterium
AAATGGAGTTTTTGTGATTTTAGATACCTACGACAATGGTTGTGGCGCAAATCCAGAAATTCAAATTTATCAAGGTACGGGCTACAATGAATGTGGCGCTGGCATCATCAATAGAGCAACTGGATTAAATTTTTTACGGTCAAACAACTACCAAACCTGCCGTGTGGAATACAATAGTGGGTTAATTTCAGTTTTTATTAATAACACTTTATATCTTACCGGAAATTACAACGCAAGTTTCGTTGGATACATGGGATTCACAGCAAGTACAGGTGGCTCTACAGATAAACATTCGATTAAAAACGCACGAATATTTGCTGATATCGCGGTTGCAAATGCAGGCTCAGATGTCACCATTTGTAGTGGCGGAACGGCACAACTTGGAGCTGCATCTAATTCGACATATACCTACAACTGGACGGGTTCTAACTTGAGTTCAACTACCGTATCAAATCCGACAGTTACACTAACAAATAATACAGGAAGTGCAATTACACAAACATTTAATTTACAAACTACACTTTCGGCACTACCTTCATCATGTCCTGATGCTGATGAAGTTATCGTTACGGTAAATCCCGTTCCTCTTGTTCCAACAGCTGCTGCAATTTGCTCGGGGCAATCGTATACATTTCAAGGTCAGACGTATTCAAATCCTGGGGTATATACGGTCATGACTACGGATGCTCAAGGGTGTCAAACAAATAATGAATTAACACTTTCAGTAAACCCAAACCTAAGTTCAATAGTTAACCAAAGTATTTGTCAAGGAAGTAGTTTTACGTTTAATGGGCAAAACTTTTCAAATGCAGGAAGTTTTCCAGTAACACTTTCCTCTCAAACAGGTTGCGACTCAGTGGTAACGTTAAATTTGACTGTTAATCCTGCACCAGTATCTCAATTGAATGAATCCATTTGTGCTGGAGGCTCATTTACCTTTGGTAGTCAAAATTTGACCCAATCTGGACAATACAGTCAAACACTTCAAACAATAGCCGGATGCGACTCAATCGTAAATTTAACCTTAGTTGTTAATCCTGTCATCACCGCGACGCAAAATACAACCATTTGCCAAGGTCAATCCGTAAACTTTTTTGGGCAAACACTTTCGACTTCTGGTTTGTATAGCCAAACCTTGCAAACGGTGACCGGGTGTGATTCGATTGTTAATCTTAATTTACTTGTCAATCCATTACCTTCGACCCCAACTATTTTAAATAATGGACCTGTTGAGTGCCCAGGAGATATCGTAACCTTGAGTGCTTCATCTTCCCCAAACGCTCAATTCGAGTGGAGTGGTCCTCAAAATTTTTCATCTCAAGGTGCAACGGTTAGTTTTGAGGTTGACGCGGAAGATATGGGTGATTATGCCGTAATAGCGGAATTGAATGGGTGCTTTTCTTCTCCTGCTTATACCTCTGTATCGATAATAAATATTTTCGATTTTGATGATTATGATTTTCCAAATGTAATAACTCCAAATGGCGATGGAATAAATGACACGCTAGATATTAACGGATACTATAAGACGTGTCAAGAATATAACTTGTTGATATACAGCCGATGGGGACATCTTGTTTACGAACAAAATATTTCGTCTATTCCTTTTTCAGGTAAATCGACTGGTGATATTGAACTCTTAGACGGGATATATTTTTATAAATTATCATTTGGCGATAAGACAAAATCTGGATTTTTACATTTAATTCGCTAAATTATATTTTTTTAAACTTTTGCAACTTTAATTGAAGATTCGCTGTCTAGTTATGCATGATCTAATTAAATTTGTTCATGTCCTTTTTTCTTAAACTTTCAGTACTTTCTGTTGTCTTTTCTGCTTTTGTTTCAATAAAAGGTCAAAACTCAATAAATACTTCAGGAGCAGGTTTACGATGGGTGTCGGTTGGTGACATTGATGTTGCTGGTAATCAAATTACTGTTGAGGCAATTTTTAGAAAATCTACTACCGCAAATGCAACTAATTTAGTGTCGAAACATACTGATCAAGCCACTTGTAATTATTTGCTTCGTCCGAATAGTTTTCAAATGGCAACAAGTGACGGTTTTTTTGTCTGTACAAATCCTCAACCAACACTTCAAAACACATGGTATCACGCCGCCGCAACCTATGATGGCGCTTCAATTAAATATTACATCAATGGTTGTTTGGTAAACACAATACCTGCCACAGGAAATTTGATTACCACAAATTTAATAACGGGTATTGGGATGCAATCTCAAAACCCTCTTGCTAATGAAAATTTTCGTGGAAACATTGACGAGGTTAGGATTTGGAATATTGCCCGAACAGAGCAAGAAATTCAACTAAATATGAATTTTTTATTACCAACCACTCAACCAGGACTTTTGGCTTATTACAAATTTGACAATAATTACATAAATGTTCAGGGAAATGCAGCATTTAATGGAACACCTCAAGGGACGGTAACTTTCGATGTCGAATCAACACTGTTCGTTCCGCTTGCACTTGTAGCTGCATTACCTAATAACGCTTCTTGCTTTGGATTTAGTGATGGAAGCATTGCTGTGAATGCAATCGGAACGGGTACATTGAGTTACTCCATCGATGGGACTAATTATGTTCCATCTTCAATTTTTTCAAATCTAGCAGCAGGAACCTACACAGTATATGTCAAAAGTGCTCAGGGATGTATCGTATCCCAAAGTGTCACTGTAACAGAACCATCGCAAGTGCCAACTCCAACGATTCAAGCTCCTACTATCGTATGCCAAAACGATTCTATATCACTTTCAGTTGATTCTTTAACAGGATATACAGTAACTTGGTTTGGTCCAAATGCATATACAAGCAATTCATTTGATACTACTCTTCAGAATGTTACTGATAATTTGAATGGGCAGTATAATGCATTTTACACTTTTCAGGGTTGTAACAGTGATACAGCGATCTATCAATTAAATGTAAACCCTATTTACAATTTGACTATTGACACAACTATTTGCTCTAACGAAACTTACACATTAGGCACAGAACAATTGACTTCTCCAGGTTTTTACACACTAGACTTACAAACTATTTCAGGTTGTGACAGTATCATCAATTTAAATTTATCCGTCAATCCCGCCT
>JBIJBD010000238.1:0-3053 GCA_044345395.1 Crocinitomicaceae bacterium
CCTTACTACAGGGACAATGGAGGAGAAAGGGCTACAAACATATTCAACAGAAAAGAAGTTCGAAGGGAACATCAATTCATGGAATTTTTAAAACGAATTCCAGGTCCAAAACCAACACCACCTGGTCCTCCTGATGAAACTAGCGAAGTTATTGCGATAGCTATTAGAGAATATAATAAAAAACTAAAAGAACTTGAAAGTAAATTGGCTTCATTTGATATTTACGGTAAAGGTAATGAGGAGGAGTATGAAAATTTACTGATCGAACTAAATAATCTTATTTGCAAACACAAAGAAGGTATTGAATTACTTGAAAAAAAAGTAAGGAAATTGTATGGTGATGTATCCTTTAAATCTGGTAGCTCTGATATTTCAGGAAAAGGTAAAGAGAGTATAAAAGATTTAATAAAAAATATTGAAACCGAAGTTGAGAGGTGGAGAAAATATACAAATCAGTGTAATGAAAATATTTTTCAGAATGATTTATTTGTCGTTGTAATTAATATTGATGGTTATGCAGATGAAAGAGGTCGTGAAGAGTCGAATTTAATTTTATCTCAAAAAAGAGCAGGGTCTGTTGAGAAGTTGTTAATTTCTGAGTTAACAGATTTGACCGTAACTAAAAAGACGAGAATAGTTTTTAATAGGATTTATTCAAGGGGATTTGGGGAGCTTTTACCACCCGGGGTAGAAAAGTCAAAAATGGATGATCCAAATAGAAGAATTTGCATTATTAGTTATATTGTTGGGCCATCAAGGTATCTTAAAGAAAAATAATTTCAGGTAAAAAACCTATTCACCTTCCGCTTAACCAATTCTTATAGAATCTTTTCGTTTTAAAGCGATGTAAATACCAATAAAGAAAACTAGTGCGATTGTTCCAATAGCTAGGAAATCTAATGTAAAGGCCCCACTTAAATCTGAAAAAATATCATGATAGGATGAGTGGAAATTTTTATTCAACGTTTCTGATGCGTCAATTTGAACATATTCTTCAATGCCATCTGAGGAGGAAACAGTCGTAAGCTGTTGAGTTGAAGGGTCTATAGTTTGTTTAACAGTTTCTACATCACCTTGTATATTACTAAATCCTTCTGTTCCCCAACGTGCAATAATAATGTAACTTATCAATTCTCCAACGGGTGTAGAAATTTTAGACAAAACTCCTGCTAATAGGATCTGAGGAATCAAGCTTATGGGAATCAGAGTCATTACCTTTTCTGTGGAATCTGCTAAGGCCGAAAGTAATAATCCCATCAAGGTTGCTGTTATAGATAACATGAACATCCAACCAATTGCAATAAGGGGATCACTAAAACCTACAGGATCATTCCCAGCGTAAAATGCACTTAGTACCCCAACGAATATGACACATTGTATCAACGCAAACGTGCCTAAAACAGTAATTTTTGACAAAATATAGACGATAATACTCTGATTATACATGCGTTCTCTTTTGTAGACTGAGGATTCTCCTACTATTTCCCGTGCAGCGTTGTTGGCACCAAACCAAATAGCTGAAATAGCACACAAAAACAGCACTGATAGCTCAATTCTACTGAAAATCATAACCACCAATAAGGCAATAATTGCAGCTTGACCTAGCATAAGAAGAGTATTCAATTTATCATTCAATTTAATATTGAAATAACGCGCCGTTAGCCACCTAAACTGCTTGATGTAATTAATTCGCTCTGTCTTTTTAATTTCTTGAGCGGGTAAGTTCTTTTGGTTGTCTGTAGGATTGTTTTTCTTGTATAAATCAATCCAAGGTCCCGCATTTTCCTTAACGAGTTCTGCATATACTTGGGTAAGTCTATCTTGTTTAAAATAAGTCAAATAAGTTTTGGTATCTCCGTAATAAACCAAATGCCCACCTTCAGCCATAAAAATTACAGAATCCATATAAACTAAATCTTCTGGTTTGTGCGTAACCATAATAATTGTTGTTCCTCTTTCTGCCAAGCGTCTAGAACAAGTTAAGAACTCTTCTATGGTTTGTGGATCTAGGGGAGAGGTGGGTTCATCTAAAAATAATATAAGAGGATCTGTCAGAATTTCTACTGCTATCGACACCCTTTTTCTTTGACCTCCACTAATGCCGCTTACCAGGTTGTTTTTTATATGGGAAATATTCAAGGCACTAAGAACATCCTGAATTTTATGTTCAATTTCTTGATCCGAGGCGTTTATAAGTCTAAGTTTGGCTGCATAATAAAGTGTTTTATAAACACTTAATTCTCTGTGAACAATATCATCTTGCGGAACATATCCAATATGCGTTTTGATATAATCATAGTTTTCATTCAATTCTAATCCACAAATTGTAACCCGCCCTGATGATGCAGGGGAATCTCCATTTAGGGCTTTTAGTAGAGTTGATTTTCCACAACCAGAAGGCCCCATAACGGCTAATAGTGATTTTGCAGGTATTTCAATTGACGTTTCATGAAGGCCAACATAACCATTTGCATATTTTTTAACAATACGCTCGGCCTTTATTGCTGCTTCTTTTGATAAATCTTTTAGTCCGCCACTTATTTCAATAATGAATTTACCAATGAGGATTTTGTCCGTTAGGTTAATCACCTTACTTCCAGAAATTCGTCTTCCGTTAACATAAGTACCATTTAGCGAGTTCAAATCAGTTACCTTGTAGGATGAGTCGCTGATTCGTTCTAACATGGCGTGTTTTCGACTTACTGATGGGCTGGAAATTACGAAGTCACAATCATCGTTTCTACCAATTATAACCTTATTTTTCCCTTTTAATGCTTCTGAAATCGAAGTTTTTGAAGTTTGGGTGTCCACATTAGTACTTGGCTTTAATTCAACAGATGAGATATTAAAATCATCTTGTGTAATCAGCAATTCAACTTGATTTTCAACGGCTAATGTAATCTTATCCCCAATAGAAATTTTATTCGGAGAATTTGGAATTAATTTGTTTCCATTTACGAAAGTTCCATTTCTACTTTCTAAATCAATTAAATAGGTATCGCCTGCCTCATCATAAATTAATTGCGCATGTTTTTTAGATATTTGTGGTAGCG
>JBIJBD010000240.1:0-3001 GCA_044345395.1 Crocinitomicaceae bacterium
TATAGGTATTGCTTGCACATGCAGTTGGTGTGGCGGTGATACCGCTAATGCTACAGTTACAGGAGGCAGGTGCAGTAAAATTTTGTGTTAAGGTGCATGCCGCGTTGGCAGAAAAACTTGCTGTTACAGAGCAACCTGCACCATTTGCTGGTAACCCAGTCAACGAATAGGCAAGAGGTGAAGTAAATGGAGCATTAAATGTTTGTGTACCTCCACATGAACTACTTACTGTTAACGTACCTGTGGTTGGAGCATTGGTGAAAGTTACGTTACCATTGAGTGAAAAAACATTTGATGAGCAAGCAGTTGGTGTTGCTGTAACTGATTGTATAGCACAGTTACACGACGCTGGTGCAGAAAAAGTTGCTGTGACAGAGCAAGCTGCTCCATTGGCAGTTAAATTGGAAAACGTGTAGTTTAAGGGAGAAGTAAATGGCGCATTAAATGTTTGTGTACCTCCACATGATCCGGTCACCGTTAAGGTACCTGTAGTAGGCGGATTCGTAAAACTTATTTGCCCATTAATATTATATTGATTTGCGGAACATGCTGTTGGTGTCGCTGTTACGGAAGTGACAGAACATGGGGTAACACAACTTGCTGGAGCCGTGTAATTTTGAACTGTATTACAATTTGGAAAGTTTGAAAAAGTTGCGGTAACAGCACAACCAGCACCATTCGCCGTTAATCCAGTGAAATTGTAAGGAATATTCGTAAAAGGTGCATTAAATGTTTGTGAACCGCCACAACTATTTGAAATGGTCACTGTTCCTGTATTTGGCACAGAAATTCCTGGTCCTGCCGTAACAGTCAAATTCCCACTTAAAGAATAGGTATTATTACTGCAAGCGCTGGGAGTTGCGGTAAGACTAACACCACATGTAAATGAGCAATCTGCAGATCCTGATCCACTTGTTTGTGAGAATGTAATAGTTCCAGGTTGATTAGAAAAGTTTGTAATTAACAAAATGTAGGTTTGGCCTACCTGTGCATTAGGGATACTTACACTTTCTGTTGCCGCAGTGGAATAACTACAATCTATTGGTGTGCCGTTGGGAAAAGGATTGCCACACCCAGCAGCTAATGAACTAAACGGACCCCACAATGCATAATCAACATCCAACCCTCCTCCTGATGTACCTGTTTGTGAGATGGTGAATCCCATTGGACCATTTTGATCAACTTCCATGTAATACCAACTAGGATTCGGCGTAGAGCCTAAGCAATCTACGGCACCCAAATTGGCAACATTTGTACTATTGTTAAACGTATAACTAGTTCCTGTGCAGAAAGGATCAGCTCCTAAACATCCACTTTGAGCGTTGAGCTTTACTGAGTGAAAAACTAAAAAAGCTATGGCAATTTTTGCAATAAATCGATTCATCTTTGGTGTTATTTCTCAAACTTATACCAAAATTCTTCCTTGATAAGCATTTTGTTGCTTTTTGCCCATTGCTTTGCAATCAACTTATTCTCATCGTAAGTTTTATACTTATCGTATTTCGGAAAACTTGAAGGGATTTGACCAGAATGAAAGAAGGTTTTTAATTTTTCGGGTTTCACAACGTATTCGCTGTAATATTTACCGCCTTCTTGTTTTTGGTGAGTCTGTTGTTTGATGGATGTTTTTGGTGTAACCTTAACCTGAGCATTTAAAGAAAAACTCATCAGTATGATGGTCAACGCGTAAACAGTTTTCATATGTTGTAGTTTAGTATCGCATATTTGACGTCAAAGTTAGGAAAAAGTTGCCTCAGGTAAAAATTTACTTTTCAACCATTTGTACTTTTTATTCATACAAATTGAATACATTTATAAAATGGTCTATTTTTGATTGCTTGAATATCGAAATCCAACATATTGCCTATTATCTACCAGAAAAAAAACTGTCAAATTCCCAATTGGCTACAGAATTTGGTAAGTCCGAAGAAGACATTTTAAAAATCACAGGTGTTAAAAATAGAAACGTTCGTGCTGAACATCAAATCGGTTCTGATTTAGGGTATATGGCTGCAGAAAAATTATTCTCAAATTATCCTTATTTAAAGGATAATATAGACTTGTTGATTTTTTGTACTGAGGGACTTGACTATAAAGCACCAACAACAGCGAGTACTTTACATTACAAACTAGGATTGAAAGAATCATGTGCATGCATTGATTTGCCAATGGGCTGTGCAGGATTTGTCTATGGTTTGGGAATCGCAAAAGCTTCGCTATTGACGGAGGATGTATCTTGTGTATTATTCATAACAGCAGATATTCCAACTTCCGTTATTCATTCGCAGGATTTTGAAATGCGTGCAATTTTCGGCGATGCTGGCGTTGCAACGATCGTTAAAAATTCGTCTAAAGGAACTATTGGACGATTTGTGTTTGGAACTGACGGAAGTGGCGCGGAGCATTTAATTGTTAAATCCGGATCTACTCGGGAGCAAATTGACGAGAAATGGTTAGATGCATACAAAAACGAACCTGGGAAGCTTTCACACGGAAGAATGCACATGAATGGATTAGAAATAGCGAGATTTTCGTTGAAAAGAGTACCTGAACTTCTTGAGCAGGTATTAAACAAAAATAATTTGCAATTCAGTGATGTGGACTTATTTGTCTTTCATCAAGCCAGCGAGTTTATTTTGAATGCATTAAAGAGAAAGTGCAAGATCCCGGATAACAAATTTTACACATATTACCAAGAAGTTGGAAATACCGTTTCATGTTCCATTCCCATTGCCTTATATCATGCCGATAAAGAAGGAAAGCTAAAACGCGGAGATAAGGTTGTGTTACTTGGATTCGGTGTCGGCTTTGCTTGGGGAGGAACAGTTATTACATATTAAACGATATATTTGAACATGGAAATTCAAGTACTAATTGACCAAATAGAACACGAGTTTGATGAACTCGAAAAAGGGAAACTTCATTCTAAAAGTTCTATTCGAGAAATTGAGGGATGGAGTAGTATGCATGCCTTGATTTTAATTGCCTTAGTTGATAATCA
>JBIJBD010000241.1:0-2990 GCA_044345395.1 Crocinitomicaceae bacterium
TAAAGACTAATCATATACCTTTACTCTTGAAATTTAAAGGAGAAAGTGGTGGTTACATTGAATTAGGAGCTCAATTAAATACTATTTCGAGAGCTACGCACACCATTAATTATATTGACAGCGATTTGTTTGATGGGGATAGTGATGTTACGCCAGCATATGCTAAGTCATATATGTCAGCGATTTTAGGGTTTGGAGCAAATGTGCGTCCAATGAAAAGTGTTCCTTTAGCTCTCCTAGTCGGAGTTAGATTACAATACGGATTTGGTGACGCAGAGGGTGTTGATGCTTTCGGTACGTCATTGGATAATTCATTATTCTATCCAACATATCAAAAAACAAATGCAGTTTCAGGTGGGCTGATGGTAGGATTGACCTACACGCTATCTTCAGCGAAGAATTAAAGTTTATTTTTTCGTAGTTTTTGGGCATCCAACCAGTAGATGATTTTCATGGAAAAACTATTGGTTGGTCCATCTTTAACGAGAGCATTTAAATTAGACCAATAAGTGACATTAGTGAATTGATCGTTGGTGAAGATTGAATTTTTCCAAACTAAATTTAACTCACTTCCGGGAAGAAACACCCATTTATATTGCATATCGATTGTAAATGCATTGTAATTTATATCATAGGCACTATTGCCCTGACTATCAAGACCGTTGTAAGATGTCATGTATTCAAGTCGACCAGATGAATTTAATAAGGCAAAACGATTATAGGATACTGCAGATCGGTAGTGCCTTAACCTAAAGGTAATTGCCATCCTATTGGTCAAAATATAGTCTGCTGAAACTGATTGTACTGTATTTATTCTATTTCGATTTCCAAAAATAGTACCGTTTTGTGATTGAGCGGGTGTTGAAAAAGCAACGGCAAATCCTTCCGAATTAAAACTAAAATCCTGGGACCATTCATAGATCATTGATAAAGTGTTACTAAATCTCACCCTAGGGTTTAGGTTATATGAATACTCATACCAATTTCTCCTTCCTACAAATACATAGCCAATACCACCATCCAAAGCAAAAGGTTTTTGATAATTTGTAGAAATCCAAGCTTCTATGTTACTCCAAGTTGGCCTAATAAACGTTTCACCCCAGGTTCTTGGCTCAAAGAAATCAAAGCTTTCGGTCAACGAACTATTAATTCGTACACCCCCAGCATCAAACTTTCGAGATACCATTACCAAATTCAAGTTGTTGTAAGTGCCAACATATGCATTCGGTCGATAAAGGTAAGCTTGACTTAGGGATCCGTTAACAATAAGTTTACTTAAGTGTTTACTCTTAGGACTAAAGTTTCGGTAAGAACCAGAAATTTCTAAAATTCGTCGATTGTTATTGTAATTAAACCCTAAGTCATTTGGGTCGTAGGAATCTGATTCTTCAATATATCCTGCAGCATATACCCATGTTCCACGTTGCTTACCTATATTTAGAGTGTATGTGTATCCCAAGGAAGGCTTCTGAGTATAGAAAAGACTGCTTACCGCTCCATTACCTCTTAGAAAAAAAGTATTGTTTTTTGAATTTAGGTTGTAATTGAGTCCACTGACATTCGCATCATAAACGGAGCCAGCTCGCCAAACATTTGTATTTGTAAAGGTAATAGAGCTGTTATTTTTTAAATTTTGGTCTGCCACAAAAACATTGTAATTACTGATAGGAGAAACAACAACATTACGTTCTTCACCAGTTAGGCTATTTAAAGCCGTGCCTATTTGTTCAGCCGTTACCCCATTAAAAACGCCAATACCTAGACCATTTTTTAGTCTACCACTTAACTTAGAAGCATTAAGTAATTGTGCGGGTTGATTTGCGGATGATAAATATTCATCTTCTGTTAAATAAAATGTTGCTACCTCGTTAGGTGCTTGAACACCTATTCTTCTGCTGTAAAAAAGACCGGACTTATTGAATAACTCGATTCCTTCGGTAAAAAACTGTCTGTTTTCATTGAATTGCACTTCAAATGGACTTAGGTTTAGTACTTGCTGATCAAATACAACTTGACCGAAATCTGGAATTAAGGTCATATCTAACGTGAAGGCCTCATTTAAACCATATTTTATGTCCATTCCTCCATTCATCGATCTGTTCCAAATTGGATCAGTACCACTTAGGGGAATACGGTCTAAATAGCCAGATAAATAAGGCATAAGTGCTAAACGCAAGGGAGGATGTATACCTTCAACACCACTTACTTTTCCACTTTCTAATAAAAAATTCTCTAAATCCGGGTTCACTATTTCCCACGAGGAATCCTCACGATAGCGACTAATTTGACGACCAAAGTTTATATTCCACGCTTGAATATCTTTTTTAGGAAAGCGTATGGCGGAATAAGGAATCTCAATTTCGATATACCACCCATCTTCATGAATTGCCACTTTGCTATTCCATGCCAAGTTTAATTTATCATTGAAATCATTGGAAAAAATTTTAGCATCCAACTGAACACCTCTACTGGTCACACCAAAATAGAAACCGTTTTGATGATCGTTGTATGTGTCAAGGAAAATCCCAAAAATATCTGCCGTTGAAGGGTAATCGTCACGAACACTCAACACACGAGAAATTGAATCAGGATTATCTAGGCATTTCACCGCAAAGTAGATTGCGTTTTTATCATATGACATAGCAATTACTGTATTTTTGTGAGCCGCTTGTCCTGGAAAAGGTTTAACTTGAATAAATTGTTCAGTAGTCCAATTTGCTTGTTTCCAAACTACTTCTTCAAATTTTCCATCTAGAATGATTTTTTCATCCGTACTTTTAGCTATTATGCTGTGTTGACCAAAGACATAGCTAGCGAAAAAGTAAAGTAAGCTGAGAGAAAAAAATAATCGTGGCGCCAAATACATGTAACTTTAAACCGCAAAGTTACCTAAAGCTTTACTTTATTTGCTACAACATGCAAGCAATTTTCATAGCGTTCAAAGGTAACCCAACATTTCTTACTGATTTTCAGGTCATAAAGAATTTTTG
>JBIJBD010000261.1:0-2988 GCA_044345395.1 Crocinitomicaceae bacterium
CGCTCAAATTTGTATTACTTGTAATTGTGGAACTAACATTTAATGTCATAGCTACCACGGAGTCACAATTATTGATAGAGGAAAGTGTGGCTGTTTGCGTTCCCGGAGCATTGAAAGTTACCCCATTCCAAACATAAGGAATTTGACTTGGACAAACGGTTTGAGTTGCACTAACAGAATAGATTGGGTTTATCTCTACTGTCATTGTTGTATTGTTCGCGCATTGTCCTGCTGAAGGAGTAAACGTATAATTTGATGTTGAGGAGTTATTTATTGCTGGCGACCAAGCTCCAGTTATTCCATTAGATGAAGTTGAGGGCAACGAGAATGTTACTCCTGAACAAATGGGTGCCACTTGGTTAAATGTTGGAATTGTTGGTGAATTGACCGTAACTGTCATTGTTGCTGTTGTTGCGCATTGCCCTGCTGTTGGTGTAAATGTGTAAGTTGTTGTTGCTAAATTATTCAGTGAAGGAGACCATGTACCTGAAATTCCATTCAAGGAATTTGTTGGTAATGAGATCGTTCCTCCTGAGCAAATCGGTGAAATTTGGGTAAAAGTTGGAGAAACAATTGGGTTTATAGTTATTGTTAGATTGGTTGAATTGGCACATTGACCAGAATTTGGTGTAAACGAATAAGTGGTTGTTACTGTATTGTTAATAGCCGGCGACCATGTTCCCAAAATACCATTGATTGAAGTGTTTGGTAAGGTAAAAGAATCACCCGAACAATATGGACCTTGTGCATTAAATATTGGCAAAACAGAGGTCACGATTGAAATGGTTACTTGATCATTAACTGATGGGCAAGGACCATTTGTTGATAATGTAAGAGAAATCGATCCTGAAGTTATCGAAGGAGTATACGTTGAAGTTAAATTAGATGCATCACTAAACGTTCCTGACGTCGCCGTCCATGTTGCACCCGTTGCTGAACCACCAATCAAACCATTAAGATTTACAATGTTTCCAACGCAAACTGAAGCATCAACTCCTGCATCAACAGTAGGCGTTTCATTTACAACAACTGTCATGGTTGTTGTTGTTGCACAAAGTCCAGATGTTGGAGTAAATGTATAAGTAGTTGTGGCGGTATTGTTAATTGCAGGCAACCATGTTCCCGAAATTCCATTCAAAGAGGTTGTCGGTAATAAAATCGTTCCACCCGAGCAGATCGATGAAATCTGGGTAAATGATGGAATGGTTGGCGCATTAACGGAAATAACAACTTGATCAGAAACAGAAGGACAAGGTCCTGATGCGGTCAAGGTTAAGGTAACACTTCCAGAAGTAATCGAAGGAGTGTAAACTGGATTGGTATTTGTTGTATTAGAAAATGAACCGGAAGGTGCCGTCCATAAAATTGAATTGGCTGATCCACCATAAGCACCTGAGAGATTTACTGTTGATCCTGCACAAATCGTTTGATCAGGTCCTGCATTTACTGTTGGTGTTGCATTCACTAATAAAATCAATTGATCTTGAACGGATGGACAGGGGCCAGTTGCTGTTAAAATGATTGTTACTACTCCAGAGGTAATTGATGGGGTGTAAGTCGTGGAAGCAGAATTATTACTCGAAAATGTACCTGATGGGGATGACCACAAAAGTCCCGTAGCAGAACCGCCAATAACGCCATTAAGTGTAATAGCACCTGAACCTCCACAGGTCGTTTGATTTGGTCCTGCTTCCACAGTGGGTGCTGCGTAAACAGTTACAATTTCATTATCACTTAAATTCGGACAATTGTTATTCAAATTTACGGTTAGCGTGTATGTTCCTGAACTATTCACCGAAATTGATTGATTTGTACTTGAGGTGCTCCAGGTGTTGCCAGTTGTATAGTTAGATGTCAGCGTTGAGGTATTTCCTGGACATATATTCATTGGTCCACCTGAAATTAATGGTTGTGGTTTTATTTGAAATAAAGCCTTATAGTTGTTACCATTGTTATTGACGTAAATCGTATCATTGCAAGCAGTTGTACTCGTAAAACTTCCAGGAACAGCATAATAAACCTCAATGACATAATCTCCTGGTGGATAAGCTGTTAAATCAATGTTGTAATTTTCCTTTGCCCATTTTTGATCGGTTGCATTAAAACAAGGTCCTCCAGTTGGAAAATTATTTGGCCCAACATTACATGATTCTTTGAAAGGCAAGTCTAAAACAGTAAATACGGGATTAGCAGGTTGATTTCCAACAGTGTAAACGGTGTAATATAATTTCGCCCCACATACATTCGCCCCAGGATTCTTGAATGTTTTCACTTCTCCACCGCGAAGAATAAGTGTTGAAGTATTTTGAAAGTAAGGTCCATAATTATACGTATCAAACAAAACTCCATTGGGATTTATTTGATCGGGTAAACTTGCCCATGTGGTATTATAAAACTGATTGTTAACACAATTTTCAATCATGGTTGCTGTTGCAAAAGTTCCGTAATTAGAACAAATACTTCCAACGAACACAGGAATCGTGTCTTTGCAATCAATACTCGATGTCACTACACAATAATAATTTCCTGAACATAAGTTTGTAGCAGTTGAATTCGTTTGTCCAAGCGGAACATTAAAATCATCAAACCAAGCGTATGTATAAGGGCCTATTGAACCAGAAGCAGAAATGCTTGCCGAGCCATCACAGGTGCAGCTTTGGGAAGTTGTTCCGGTAACTGTTAATGATAATGGTTGAATAGGTAGACAATTATTATTGAATTGTGCAATGTAGGCTGAATTAAGAGCATTATTAGGAGATCCAGGAGTTTGGTCATTTGATCCACAAGCAGAGGGATCTGCGCAGCCTTCAGACCAATTTGCTTGAATTGATGGATTACCTCCATTGAAAAACCAGATATTATCCGTGCCAGCTGTTGCGCCTCCACCTGAAGCAAAGAAAATCTGTGTATTCAGATTAACGTCTCCGTAACATAAAGAAGCGACTTCACAACCCGCTAAATTTACTAACCGAGCGCAATCTCCTGAAT
>JBIJBD010000080.1:0-11437 GCA_044345395.1 Crocinitomicaceae bacterium
TTTGATTACAAAATCAATGATGAAATTGGACGCGACTTTTTTGTGATTGGTTATTATTTTGAATTCACGAAAAGTAAGACAGAGGACGATAGCCAAAAAGATTGATTTTCAATTAATTTAAAATGAATTTGCTAGATTAAATTTGTCTAATAATGTACATCAATATTGCCTACAAATTCACTGCTCCCGTTTGGAAACATTCCTCCACTGGAGGATGGTATTTTGTATCCTTACCCATAGAATCTTCTGAGGAAATACGTCAAAATATGAAATGGCAAGAGGAAGGATGGGGAAGAATGAAGGCCAAGGCAAAAATTAGAGAATCTTTAAGGAAAAGCGGAGATTCAATCAAAATTGATCAAATCTCCGCTAAAGTGACCCCGGAGGGATTCTAACCCCCAACCCTCAGAGCCGAAATCTGATGCGCTATACAGTTGCGCCACGGAGCCGATTTTGACTCGCGCTTTACTCCCGAATACTTTCGGGATGCGCCACGGAGCCATAACCGCAATTCATTCCTTATATGAAAAATCGTCAAATAAGAAAATCTACTTTCTGCGGAAACACAAAATTAACGCGAATATTGAAAAAGACAAATTAACTTCTTGTATATTCGTAAATAAATTAATTGAAATGAACCAAAATAAAATTGTTAGTCTGCTAATCCTTTCATCTTTACTAATTTCATCTTGTGGGGTAGAATATGTTAAAACAGCAGATGTTCAATCAGAACTACAGCAGACATTAAATAAAATCAACAGTGAAAATGGCAAATTAGAGGAACGGGTAAAGCGATCAAATCAAGAATTAACGCCTTATCAAATTTGTTCAGATACAACTAAAAACATCTCTAAAGCCAAAGCTAAAATCTCGCAATTGGCAGCTAATTCTGCACAATTAAAATCCATTAGTGGAGCTTTAGAAGCTGAAATGAAAAATTTTATAGCTTACACGAATGGAAAACCCTTAATTGTATCAAAAATGCCGGAATGGCAAAAATTAACCCAAACACGCCAACTATTTAAAGACAACGCTGCCAAATGGGATGCCGGAAATACAGCGCTTGACGCTCAAGGAAATAGTATCAGTGCCTTTATAAAAGATACCCTCGCGCCTTCATTGAAAAGAGCAAATCCCAACGATTACCTCTCAAAACTTTCATCAGAAGTCAATACACTTGAAGGAAAAGTAAATGGTCTTACTCAAGAATTCTCTGGGCTCAAGTCTTCAGTAACTGAAAAAATTTCCAAATACAAGCGTTTTTTTCCTGATGTTGTAAGAAAGATTGAAGCTGAAATGTCCGGAATTCAATCTAAATACGATGCATTGATGACGCCCGTGAACGAGCTGAATGAAGTTAAAAATAACTTCAAAAATAAAACGGCAGGCATGACTGTCATCTTTAGTTGTCAGAAAGAATGGAGAGAAATGCTACAATTAGATGGGGTAATCATGGAAAAGGCTAAAAAAATAACAAACATTGAAACAGAAATTAAAGACAAGCGCAAAATAATTGACACGCTTTTAGCTAAGCTCCTTTAATTCACTAAAGACGCCTTCTTTCAAGGAGCACGGGGAAATAACAATTTCTTTGATGCCGATAGTATTTATTACCCATCTTGTTTTTACAGCAGCGATTGGAGCCATTTTTTTTCGAATCGGAATAATGAAACTATTTACATCTCGCTCTGCTTGAGTAGAAGTTATAATTTTTTCCAATTCTTCTAAAAAAAGTGAGAATACTACCTCTTGCGTTTTTAATCCATCTGGAAATTTCGTTCGATTGACCAACTCAAAAAAAGTTTCAAAGCTTCCCGACGCTCCAACCAAGACATCGGCGGTTAAATCAAAAAATGAGGGATCACTATTTTCCTCGAGGAAATCTTCTATCTTTTGAATATCTTCCTGATTAAGTGGGTCAGAAATTTTGAACTTCTGAAATATCCGTGATACCCCTATGTTTAATGACATAGATTTTGTCGGTTTACCCCCCTCAACTTGAATAAACTCTGTACTTCCTCCTCCAATATCCATAATGAGCGATGAATTTGGAAATGAGTACGTGCAGGCAATCCCTTTAAATATCAGTTCTGCTTCTCGCAAACCATCAATTACCTCAACGCTGATGCCTGTCTGTTTAAATATTTCCGCACAAAAATCTTCACTGTTCTGAGCATCTCGAATGGCGGATGTCCCTATGGCGAGAATTTTTGAGACTTTATGTTCATCACAAAGCAATCTAAATCGTTTTAAACATAAAATTGCCCGTTGTGTGGCTTCTGTAGTGATCAGTCCGTCGTTTATTCCACCCATGCCAAGTGCAACCCCTTCTTTTGTCGAATACGAAATATGTAATGATTCATTTATCCAACCGCCAATAGCTAAATTAAAGGTGTTAGTACCTAAATCGATTACAGCGTAATTAATGATCATAAAATCAAAATACTTTAATTATGGATCTTTAATTGAATTTTCTATTTTGACTTTTCTGTATTCTTTATCAATTTCAACCATGTCGAAATGATAATTTAATATTAAGTATGCATCAATTAAACACAGAAAAACTAATATCCAATTTCTGGATAGAAAACAAAAATATGCTCCAACGATACATCCAATTGAACCAATAAAAATAAGTTCATAATTATCAGTAGTTAAAGCATAAACCCACGATACGATATTTATTCCAAAACCATAATAAAAATATCTATCTAAGTAGAATGTCACTTTCTGATTATTATTTTTCTTATTCAAGAAGCGTGAAGTATTAAAATTCAATATATTAGCTTGGTACAATCTGCTGGCTAAGTATAGAAAAAGACCTGTAGAAACCAACAATACAAGTAATGAAATCGTATAGGATATCGAACTATGACCTACGTAATACCCTTGACCAATTCTCACCAATTGTACAACAGGTGAGGTGAAAGGGACCCATGCAAATATGTCGACCCATTCGTTTTCAGGTTTTAATACGGTTATATAACCCACACCTAATGAGAAAAACAAAACTCCGATTAAAGGCAAAGTAAATTGTTGACCATCTGATTCTGAGTTACTCATAGCTCCAATAAAACTAAAAAACGCACCGTAAAACAAATACCCTAAAACAAACAGAATTACAAAATTGCTCAGCATGATGGTATAATCAATTTGATTATAAAGAACATCTAGCAACTTGTTTTGCGTTTGATTAGACAACTGCTGAGAAAGTTGAACCTTAACTTCTTCTGAGGATTGTGCCCAGTTAGAAGGGTCTAATAAGTCTGGGTAAAGCGTCTCCCTCATGATATAAAGACCAAAACCAACCAAGATTACCCAGGTAGAGAACTGTACGAGTGCGGCAAAACCAATCCCTATGATTTTACCAAACATCAGAGCGCGAGAACTGGCTGAAGCCAACATTATCTCCACAATTCTATTGCTTTTGTCTTTCGCTGTGCTGCGTACAATGGCAAGACCAAACAATAAAACAAACAAAACAATCACTCCTCCAAAGCCAAGTCCAACAAATCCCTCGATCTTCGACGTTTTCTTGCCTGGATCCTGAATATCTATGTAATCAAAATTTAAAGGTTGTTTTATATTTCGGAACTCCTCCAACGTAACATCTAAGTATTTATTTTCTATAAATGCCTCTTCGAGTCTCCTTTCTACCTCCAATTGCATGGCGATTTTCGCCTCCACCCCGATCTCCTCTCGGTAAAAAACTTTTACCACCTTATTGGACAATACTTTTTGATTAATTTCAATCCAAACATCATAAGCAGCGAGATTAGGATTGGAAAGAAATTCAGTATGTTCAAAGCTCACATCTCTTATGTCATAAGAAATATTACTTTCCCCTTTTATCATTTGGCGATTCACTAAAATATAGGCAGGATCTGTAACAATAGCTTTTACGCTTTTCTTACCCTCATCGCTTATTCTCAATAGCAAAAAGATGAGCATTAAAAGAACCATTGGTCCGATAAAAAGCATCCAAAGGAAACTTGTGCTTCGGAGTCTCTCGGTAAATTCTCGCATTGCAATTATCCAACTATACTGCATCTTTTTCTTTTATGAGTTGAACAAACACTTCTTGCATATCCGGAAAATACTCCTCAATGGATTCAATAGATATATGATTCATAAGGGAACTCATCAACTCATTTATCGAGTTTTCACCGCGTTTTCTAACGCGAACAACAAACCGATTCTCCCCTAAATCCTCTTTGTGAAGAAGTTCAAATCCCGTCCACAATCCAGTTGCCAAAGCAACCATATTGCCTTTAAAACGAATGTTAAATTCATCTTGTTTGAAACGGTCTCTTAAGCTCCAAAGACCATCCTCTACCAATTTTTCCGCTTGATAAATTAAAGCTATTCGATCGCAAATCTGATCTACACTGCGCATATTGTGCGTGGAAAGTAATATCGTTTTTCCTTGTTTTTTGAATTCTTGTATTTTATTGAGAATCAGTTGCACATTTAAAGGATCAAAACCTGATAAGGGTTCATCCAAAATCAAAAGAGAAGGATCGTGAAGAACAGCGCCAATGAATTGAACTTTTTGTGACATTCCCTTCGATAAATTCTCAATTCGGTTATTCGCCCAATGACCAATTTCAAAATCCTCCAACCAATTTTGTGCACTCTTTTTAGCATCGACAGTGCTCAACCCTCGCATTCTTCCAAGGAAAACTAAATGATCGAGAACGCGCATACTTCTGTATAACCCTCGTTCTTCCGGTAAATAACCTATTTCGCTAAGCTGTTTTGTACGCAATGGCTTACCATTCCAATTAATCGTGCCCTCATCTTGTTGAATTATGAAATTAATAATTCGAATTAATGTGGTTTTTCCTGCACCATTTGGGCCAAGTAAACCAAAAATTTGACCGGAATCTGCACGAATACTGACTGCTTCTAGGGCAACTTTATTACCAAATCTCTTAGAAATTTCGTTTACTTCAAGCATCGTGAAGTAAAGCTAATCATTTCGTTTTATCGGCTCATCAACTGTTCCAAATTTCTTTCCACCGAGACCAGTTGAATTTTTTTGCAAAAATAAAAAACAGGACAACATACAAAACAAGGGAAGAGATCATGGTATCATAACCGTTTCCTGGGTCGCTGGTATCTAAAAATACGGCATCTGTTTGAAATGCCTGCCAATCACTGGTAATCATCAATGCTGCAAAAATATTGTTCGCCGCATGATATCCCAATGTGAGTTCTATTCCATCGTCAAAAAGTACAACCAAACTTAAAAATACACCTGCTGCAATATAGTAAAACACTAGGTGGAAACCAATTGCTGAAATTTCAGGATTCCCGAGATGAATTAGCCCAAACATAATACCCGAAAGGATTGCAGCAAGTCCATTGTGGCCTACACGAACTTTCAAACCTTGCATGAGATAGCTTCGGAACAACAGCTCCTCTGCTGCAATTTGAATAGGAATTAGTGATAAAACTAAAAATGCCATTGGCACAAATTTCTTCCACTCAAAAATAAATTGTAGCCCATCATTTGAAAAGACTCTAATCAATAAGGTTGCTAACAAAAAAATTGTCATGATGCTAAAACTGAAGAATAGTCTTCGCCAATCGAAGGTTGCTCTATTGGTAAAGATGCTTTGAATGCTCCGCTTGTGAATATACTTGACCGCCAAAATGATTAGCATAAAAAGTACTACGAAAGGAATGAGTATGAAAATAAAAAAACCATTTTTCCCTAAAAGCATAATAAATGACTCCTGAGTACTCACATTTTCTGTAGCGCCCTTAATAAAGAATGGAATTAAAATAAGTAACCCAATGATTTGGCATGCAATGTAACCCAAAATTATGAGGGCGATTGATGCTATATAGGACCAGGAATTGGTCTTTCCTGTTGATGCCAAGTCTGTAAAACGCATCACGAAAAGATATCTCTCATTCTACCGAAAAAGCCTTTACTTTTAGCTTCAGCACCTGGTGTAAAATTTTCGCTTTGCTTCATCTTTTCCATCCACTCACGTTCTTCTTTGGTAATTGTGGTTGGCGTATAAACATTGATATGTACAAAAAGATCCCCTGTTGCGTAGCCTTGAACACTTGGTAAACCTTTTCCTCTCAATCGTAGCACTTTTCCACTTTGCGTGCCTGCTTCAATTTTTATTTTTGCTTTGCCGCTAACCGTTGGGATTTCGATTGACTCCCCCATAACAACATCTGCAAAGTTTACGACTGCATCGTAATGAAGATGTTCACCCTCGCGCCGTAGTTCGTCATGTTCAATTTCCTCAATTACCACAATTAAATCTCCTGCAACCCCATTAAACGGACCTGCGTTTCCTTTGCCTCTTACACTTAATTGCATACCTTCTTCTACACCAGCAGGAATGTCAACCTCAATTACATCCTCTTGCCTTTTTAAACCTTGCGCATCAGCGTCCGAAGGTTTTTTGTCAATCATCTTTCCTGCACCCTGACACGAATGACAGGTTGATTGAGTTTGCATGGCTCCAATAAATGTTTGAGTCACGCGGGTAATTCTTCCCGATCCGTTGCAGGTTTGACATGACTTATAGGTTACCCCTTCTGCATTAACAAGCTTATTGACTTTTATTTTTTTATGAACCCCATTGGCAATTTCTTCAAGAGTCAACTTCATTTTAACACGAAGATTGGTGCCCCTTACGACCCTATCTCCTCCTCTGCTTCCTCCAAAACTTCCTCCACCAAATGCACTTCCAAAAATATCTCCGAACTGAGAGAAGATATCATCCATATTCATTCCGCCTCCACCAAATCCACCTTGCCCCATTCCAGCATGACCAAATCTGTCGTATTGCGCACGCTTCTCTTGATTACTCAATACCTCATAAGCTTCAGCCGCTTAATTTTCGGTATGCCTTTTTTATCTCTCCTTCATCGGCATTTTTAGCAATGCCTAAAACTTCGTAATAATCTCTTTTCTGACTCATTTCCGTTTTATTGACCTACGACAACTTTAGCAAACCGTATCACCGTATCGTGTAAATAATAACCTTTTTCCACATCGTCTATAACCTTCCCTTTCAAACTTTCTTCTGGCGCAGGAATATTAGCGAGCGCTTCATGTAATTCACTGTCAAAAGATTCGCCTTTAGCCAACATAGGTTTTAATCCTTTTGACTCCAGAATCGATTTTAATTTCTGTTGAATCAAACAGAATCCTTCTTTTAACACCTCAGAATCCTCAACATTTTCATTGCTTGCAATTGCACGATCAAAATCATCCAACACAGGAAGTAGATCTTTCATCAATGATGCATTAGCATTAGAAATCAATTGTACCTTTTCGGCATTCGTCCGCTTACGTAAGTTCTCAAAATCAGCATATAACCTTAAAAAACGATCATTCAATTCTGCCAACTTTTCCTCTGCTGTAGGTTCCGGTGATGCGCCATTATCCTCAGTATTATCAGTATAATCGGTTTGATTTTCCGGAGTGGAATTATTCATATCCGTAACTTCTTCGTTCGCTTTTGATTTATTCTTCGACATAATGTAAGGTTTAGCTCGTAACTGACAAAGATACTGCCATTATTCAATTTAAGACATGTCGTCAGAAAAACACTTAAGTAAAAAGAAAAATTGTCAGTCTTCTTCAATGAAAATTAAATAATCTTTACTGTTTTGAAAACCTATGCCATATATTCATTTAACTTAGCATACTATGTTTAGTAAAGAATTTGACCAAATCATTCAATTTAGACGATCTAATCGTGTGTTTGATTCCACAATTGACGTTCCAGAAGAAGTTATGACAAAAAGTTTAGAACGTTCTGTACTCTCACCAAATAGCAGTAATATGCAACTTTGGGAGTTCTATTGGATTCATTCCAAGGAGGAACTTGAAAAGTTTATTCCGCTCTGCCTAAACCAACAAGCTGCAAAAACGGCAAAAGAAATGGTTGTATTTGTCACCCGAAAAGATAAATGGAGATCTCGAGCGAATTGGAATTATGAAAAAATTAAAAGCACAATAACTGACCAACCGAATAGGTTACAGAAAGGGGGCTTAGATTATTACGGTAAAGTAATGCCGTTGCTCTATTCAAATGATGGTTTAGGAATAATGTCTACTGTCAGAAGAAGCATTTCCTTTTTTATGGGCCTTAGAAAACCATTCTTTCGAACGGGTGGTGTGGCTAATCAGCGAATTATGGTCCACAAATCCTGTGCATTAGCCGCTCAGACTTTCATGCTCTCAATCGCAGCCGAAGGTTTTCATTCATGCCCTATGGAGGGATTTGATGAAAAACGTGTTAAGCGAGCGCTTAATTTACCACGAGGAGCAGAAATCAATATGATTATCTCTGTTGGACTTGGAACAGAGGAAGGTGTTTGGGGTCCCAGGTTTCGTTTACCAAATCAAGAGGTAATTTTCAAACGATAAAAAAAGGCCACAATTGTGGCCTTGACTGATCTCATTATTCGCAACACTACTCTTCAGAGGTGTTTGTCTTTTTACTCGATTTTGCTTTTTTGACTACCAATGATAATTCTTCCTTTCCGTCTTGCACGTCCATGACAATTGTGTCATTCTCAACCAAATTTGCTTTAATGATTTCCTCAGCAAGGGGATCTTCGATATACTTTTGAATGGCCCGTTTAAGGGGCCTAGCTCCAAATTTCTCATCGTAGCCTTTATCAACAATAAAATCCTTCGCTTTCTCAGTTAATTCAATGAGATAGCCTAGATTGTTAATTCGATTGTACAGTTTATCTAGCTCCAAATCGATGATTTTGTGAATCTCCTGCCTTCCAAGAGATTTGAACATAATCATATCGTCAATTCTATTTAAGAACTCAGGAGAGAAGGCTTTTCGTAAGGCATTCTGAATAACCGCTTTAGAATTTTCATCGCGTGCATCTTGTTGTGATTTTGTTCCAAAACCTACACCTGTTCCGAAATCTGCAAGTTGACGCGCGCCAATATTCGAGGTCATAATTAGGATAGTATTCTTGAAATCTATTTTCCTACCCAAGCCATCCGTCATATGTCCATCATCTAACACTTGAAGTAATAAATTAAAGACATCTGGATGCGCCTTTTCAATTTCGTCAAGTAATATGATGGAATACGGTTTTCTTCTTACTTTTTCAGTCAATTGACCACCTTCTTCATATCCTACATAACCTGGAGGCGCACCTACCAAACGAGAAATAGAAAATTTCTCCATGTATTCCGACATGTCAATTCGCACGAGTGAATCTTCTGAATCGAATAAGTTCTTAGCAAGTATTTTTGCCAACTGTGTTTTACCAACACCCGTAGGGCCTAAGAAAAAGAATGATCCAATTGGCTTGTTCGGATCTTTCAAGCCTGCTCTATTTCGCTGTATAGCTTTTACCACTTTTTCAACCGCCTCATCTTGTCCAATTACTTTTCCACGAATAGATTCAGCCATTTTGACTAATTTCCCGGTTTCCGTTTGAGAAACTTTTGTTACCGGAATACCACACATCATTGAAACGACATGTGCCACATCTTCTTCAGAAACTGTAACTTTGTTGTTTTTTGATTCTTCCTCCCACTTCTTTTTGGCTTCCTCCAATTGTTCTTGTAGCTTTCGCTCTGAATCTCTTAATTCTGCCGCCTTTTCATATTGCTGCGAACGAATAACTTCAGCCTTTTGATCCTTGAGTTCTTCAACTTTTGCTTCAATATCTAATATTTCTTGTGGAACATTAATATTGGTGATGTGGACTCTGGAACCGACCTCGTCCAATGCGTCAATTGCTTTATCTGGCAAATGCCTATCTGTAATATACCTTTCCGTTAATTTAACGCAGGCTGCAACTGCTTCGGGAGTATATTTAACCGAATGATGATCCTCATACCTTTCTTTGATGTTATTTAATATCTGAATCGTTTCATCGATCGAAGTAGGTTCAATAAGCACTTTTTGGAACCTTCGTTCTAGGGCACCGTCTTTTTCAATGTATTGTCTATATTCATCTAATGTAGTGGCGCCTATCGCTTGCATTTCACCACGAGCCAATGCAGGCTTGAACATATTTGAGGCATCCAACGACCCACTTGCGCCACCAGCTCCAATTATCGTATGGATTTCATCTATAAATAAAATAATGTCAGGATTTCTTTCAATTTCCTGCATGACTGCCTTCATTCGCTCCTCAAATTGCCCGCGGTATTTTGTTCCGGCAACTAAAGAGGCAAGATCCAATGAAATAATACGTTTGTTAAACAGAACTCGAGATACTTTTCTTTGCACAATTCGTATGGCTAAACCTTCAGCAATAGCGCTTTTACCAACACCCGGTTCACCAATGAGAATTGGATTATTCTTCTTACGACGAGAGAGAATTTGACTTACTCGTTCTATTTCCTTTTCTCTACCAACAATTGGATCTAATCGGCCAACCTCTGCCATTTTGGTTAAATCCCTTCCGAAATTATCCAAGACTGGAGTTTTCGATTTTGGATCTGCAGGTTTTTTTTGAGCGGAGAATGACTCCTCTTCATCGCCACTTCCTGGAAATTCAGCTCTTGGTAGCTTACGCTCGTCGGCAGATGCTTCGTATTCGTCTTTTGCGTTTTCGTACATGATTCCGTATTTATTTAATAATTGACAAGCTGCACAATCCTCGTATCGAAGAATGGTTAATAGCATGTGTTCTGTTCCTATAATCGGGGATTTAAATTGCTTTGCCTCCAAATAAGACTGCTTAATGATGTTTTCTGTTTGCTTTAGTAAAGGCAAGTTTGTATTCAATAAATTAGACACACTTGATTTGGCCAAAACTTTTTCTAGTTCTTTTTTGAGTTGAGATAAGTCTAATTGAAACTCATTTAAAATATGTATCGCAGTCCCCTCATTGAGTTTAATGAGGCCCAGAAGCAAATGTTCAGGACTGACAAATTCGTTTGATAATCGAACCGCCTCTTCCCTGCTGTAGGAAATCATGTCTTTTACTCTAGGAGAAAATTTCGCTTCCATATCTTTAAATACAATTTACAAATATAACCTTTAATTTTCACAACCCGCTCTGATTTATCCACAATAGAAAGCCCTAATTTGTTAGTAAAATCCTTTTTTTGCCAACATCAAACGAGCGGTTTTCATTTAACTTTGGAGGCTTTGAAAATCAAAGCGTGTAAGGAAAAAATTAGAGATCATGGCAGAAGGAGAAAAAATTATTCAAATAAACATTGAAGATGAAATGAAATCAGCTTACATCGATTATTCGATGTCAGTTATTGTTTCCAGAGCATTACCAGATGTTAGAGACGGTTTCAAACCCGTTCACAGGCGTGTTTTATATGGTATGCAGGATCTAGGTGTTTATTCGAATAGACCGTACAAGAAGTCCGCAAGGATTGTTGGGGAAGTATTAGGGAAATATCATCCGCATGGAGATAGTTCTGTTTATGACACCATGGTACGAATGGCCCAAC
>JBIJBD010000143.1:0-5822 GCA_044345395.1 Crocinitomicaceae bacterium
TCACTAAATCGGGTGTAACAATCCGAATGCATGTAGATACCATTCGGACTATGGGAAGAGCTGCCCAAGGTGTCAAATTGATCAACTTGAAAAGTAATGCTGAAATAGCTGCGATTGCAAGGGTGCCGAGAAGTGAAGACGAAGACGATGATATTGAAGTAGTAGAAGGTGTGAATGAGCCACTTATCGATTCTTCTGAATCAGGCGAAGAAAATGGCACAGAAATTGAAAACGCCGACGAATAATTATAATTTTACCAAAAAAAATAGACTATGAAAAAATTCTTGTTCTCGTTGGCATTCGTAGGATTGAGTTTGTCGACTTTTGCTCAAAAGAAATTTATTACAGATGCAGCATTGTACATGAGGAAATATAATCCGATGGCGGGTGTAGAAGCAGCAAAAAAAAATGTTGACAAAGCAAAAGAATTTATCGACCAAGCCGCTGTGAATCCAGAAACGATGAATGATTACAAGATGTATCTTTATCAAGGACAAGTATATTTCGCGCTCACTGAAATTGCCATGATGGAAAAAATGAATGGTGTGAATGTAGACGAAGCAAAAATTGAAGAGTATGCGCTCACTGCAGAAAACGCTTTCAAAAAAGTAAAAGAAGATCCGAAAAAATATTATGTACAAGACGTAGCTGACTTCTTTAGCCCAAGGTTAACATTTGCTCTATCGCAAGGGGATGCAGCTACTCAAAAATATCAAAAAGAGTCCGAGGCAATTAATTCCGATACAAAATTATCAGCTCAAGAGAAAAAGCAGAAAATTGATGACCTTAGAATAAAAGAGTATACAAATGCTACTACATTTTACACCATTGGTTTAGGATATAAGAAAATAATGAGCGAACAAGACCAAAACCTAGAATATTTGGTTTCTCAATACCTTTCTGCTACAACAGGTGAGTTATTGGACAGAAAAGAAATTGACAAGGCAATGGATTTGGGACAGGCAGTTTACAGTGTTATTCCAAAGAATGTAAATGTTTTAATTTCTCTTATCAATATCTATCTTCAGAAAAACGACATCACCGCATCCGAAAAATACCTGAATGAGGCTTTGGCAATAGATCCTAGCAATAAACAATTGTATTATGTTCTTGGGACAGCTTATATGGATTTGAATGAACACGTTAAAGCAGAACAGGCGCTTATTAAAGCATTAGAAATTGACCCTGCGTACGGTGAAGCTCAATATCAACTAGGTGCACATTACGTAAATTGGGCAAAGGATATTCAATCACAAATGGATAAGCTAGACATGAAAACACCACAATACAAAGATTTAGATAAGCTATTCACAGAAAAATACAATAAGGCACTCACGCATCTAGAACCATGGATTGCTGCAAATCCAACTGAATGTTCAGTATATAATGTGATTTCAGGAATTTATTACAGACTGAAGAACGATGAAAAAGACGCTGAGTACCAAGCAAAGTATAAAGCATGTAAAAAGTAAAATATCTAAACCCCGGAAACGGGGTTTTTTGTTTATATGAAAACGATAGGAATAATTGGTGCGGGATTCTCTGGGTTAATGACCGCTATTCATTTACTCAGAAAAAGTGAATCTGTTCACGTAGTTCAATTCGACCCAAATTCAGAAGGCAAAGGAATTGCATATAATCCTCAATCAGATCATGTACTGCTAAATGTAGTAACTGCGAAGATGAGCGCTTTTCCTGATAAACCTGATCATTTTCTCCATTGGTGCAAACAGCAAAAGCAATATTCAGGAATTAATGACCAATTACTTAGGCAATCATTTTTACCCAGATCGCTTTACGGTAAATATCTTCATGAACTGTACACTACTTATTTAATCCCGAATGAGCTATTTAAACACTTCAAAGAAACGGTCATAGATATTTAAATTATAAACGAACGACTGCAGCTAAAAAGTACTAAACAACAAATAACCCTAGACATGGTCGTATTGGCAACCGGAAATGCTTTACCTAGTAATCTTGTTGTTCCTTCAGGTTTAATTAAACATCCCCGCTATCATCAGAATCCTTGGAAAATTAATTTTTCTGACATTTCGAATAATCAACCAATTGTAATAGTGGGGAATGGTTTGAGTATGGTAGACACTGTCATGGAACTAAGGGCGAGAAAATTTGATCAACAAATATATGCAGTCTCTCCCAATGGATTCAATATTCTACCGCATAGACAATTTAACTTTACCTATGATGGTCCGCTAAATAATCTTTCACAAAATCTCTCACTGAAAGAACTCATTAATTTATTCAAATTAGAATTGAGAAAATTACAAGCATTTGGTATTTCTGCTGAACCTCTTGTTGATGCGCTCAGACCTCATACACAAAATATTTGGCAAAAAATGTCTCATGAAGAGAGGCGATTTTTCATGAATAAAATTCGACATCTATGGGGTCAGGCAAGACATAGGCTTCCCTTTGTTTCTTATGATTTTATCCAAAAAGAGCAGATATCAGAAAAACTCATTGTCCTAGCCGGTAAATTAGATGCATTTACAAACAACAGAAGTGAATTGCATGTTACACTCGCGAACAAAAAGAACAAAAACAAATTAACTATACCTTGTGCCGCGGTGATTAACTGTACTGGTCCAGAGTCCAACTACAACAATATCGAAGGAAACCTTTTAGGAAAGCTAGTGGAAAAAGGGGTTATTTCGCAAGATGCATTATTTTTAGGCATTGAAACCGACGAAAATTTTCAAATTATTAATAAATCATTACAAAAAATACCGGTTTTTGCCTTGGGACCACTGCTTAAAGGTAAACTTTGGGAAAGTACTGCCGTGAATGAGTTAAGAATTCAAGCTAAAAATTTAGCGGAAATAATTTCTAGAAAACAAGCAGTGGGACAATTTGATTAACTTTACCTTATGCATTTTCTGTATCCTGAAAGATTATGGTTTCTCTTGCTTATCGCCATCCCAATAATTATTCATTTATTTCATTTTAGACGACAAAAAACACTGTTTTTTTCATCCTTAAGATTCATTAAATTTATCGAAAAAGAGAATAAGTCGACAAGAAAACTTAAACACTTGTTGGTGCTTCTATCAAGGATTTTATTGTTATCATTTGCCATCATGGCATTTGCACAACCGACATTCAACCAAGATGAAAATATCGATAAGGCAGGGAAAAAAGTTCTTTGCATTTACATTGACAATTCATATTCCATGAATGCAAAAGGTACCGAAGGAGAATTGTTATCTGAAGCGAGAGAAACAGCCAAACGTTTAATAGAGAAGACACCCGAAAATACTGCAATATTTATCTGCTCGAATCAACTTGATGCAAATGAACAACGTTTGCTCACCAAAGCTGAGGCATTCGATTATTTGGAAAAATTGGATTATTCACCTTTAGCCAGACCCCTTCAGGACATTCTCATTTGGCAAAAATCATTTCTAAAAAAGGAAGATGCTGAGCAAGAAAAGATTGGAAATGTGACATACGTCATTTTGAGTGATTTTCAATCAACTACCGCAAAATTATCTACTAAATTGAATTCAAGCGAAACATATCATTTGGTGAAATTCACCCCACAGAGCTCGGCAAATTTAACAATTGATAGTGTTTGGTTTGCTTTTCCTATACACAAGCCAGGATTTCAAAATGAACTTTTCGTGCGGATAAAAAATCATGCAAACGAAGATTTCTCAAACGCAGAAATCACCTTAGATCTAAATGGTTCAATTCGTTCTTCGTTTGTTGATATTCCAAAAAATAATGTGCTAACCACTTCATTCAAACTCACGGAAACATCTACTGGTAAAAAAACGGGGAAGTTCAGTGTAAACGATAAGCAATTATTTTGGGACGATGATTTTTATTTTTCATACACGGTGAATTCTGCGGCGAGTATTTTATTGCTTAATGGAGAAAATTCTTCGTCTGCCACATTAAAAGCTTTTGAAGTTGAACCATATTTTTCAGTCCAAAATATTCAACAAACCTCATTCAATAAATCCATGTTAGATAATGTGGATTTATTGGTATTGAATGGTCTAAATACAGCAAGTTCTGGATTGATTAGCGACGTTAAAGAATTCATAGATAACGGAGGAAGTGCCGCTATTATCCCGGGAAAGCAATTGGAGTTTTCGTCGGTTAATCAATTACTTAATTCCTTAAGCTTACCATCATTTAGCGCTAAAAGCTCAAACGCATCAAGGATTCAAGAAATTAAATTTAAAGATTCCTTTTTCTCAGGTGTTTTTGAAAAAGAAAATCCTAATTTAAGTATGCCTAGTATCGCCAATTATTACAGTTTACAAAACGGATATCTTGGAAAATCACTAATGAATTTAAGAAATAATCAACCCTTATTGCTAAAAAATTCAAACCGATGCTACCTTTTCACAACCGCCATACAAGAAGATTTCAGTAGTCTTGCTTCCAATGCAATCTTCCCAACGACTTTACTAAGAATGGGTGAGCTAAGTATTCGTTCACTACCACTTTACGCAACAATTGGAATAGATAATGCAGTCAAATTGCCTGTAAAAAATGAAATGGAAAAACCCATACGACTAAAAGGGACTAGTGGAGATTACATTCCTCCTCAACAAAAAAGATCTAGTCAACTAATTTTATCACTTACTGGACCAGAGGCTACAGAAAAACTTAAATCTGGAAACTTTGACTTGTTAGGAGAAGAAAATTTAGGTGCATTATCCTTAAATTATAGTCGTACGGAAAGCGATGTTACTTCAAAAAATAAGGAGGAAATAATCTCACTTTTCAATGATGCTGGTGTAAAAAACGTTACCTTTAGTGAAGTAAAAAATGGAGATAAAGCCACTGCATTAGAATTAGAAAAAACAAGCGAATTGTGGAGAATATTTCTTATTCTTTCCCTGTTATTTGTTCTAGTGGAAATGGCACTTTTAAAGTTTATGAAATAACATGAATATTTTATTAAAACAGGCAAAAATAATTGATCATCCTTCGCCATTCAATGGTAAAATGAAGGACATTTTTATCGAAAATGGCTACATTAAAGCAATAGAAGATCATTTAAGTATTGATGGAGTAACGGAAGTTAGTTCTTCATCGCTTCACGTATCATTGGGTTGGGTGGACATCAAATCTAGCTTCGGTGATCCAGGTTTTGAACATAAGGAAACTATAGAATCTGGCCTAGATACTGCTGCTTCGGGTGGGTTTACCCATGTTTTCACTTTACCAACAACTCACCCTATTTGTGATAATAAAACAATAGTAGAATATCAATTGACGAAAGCATTTGCACATACAGTGCAACTTCATCCAATGGGAAGTATAACCAAGGGAATGAATGGTAATGAATTAGCCGAATTGCACGATATGATGCAAGCAGGTGTTCGCTTATTTTCAGATGATACACATTCCTTAAACGCTGGAATGTTACATCGGGTAATGCTTTATGCGAAGAATGTCGGTGCTAAAGTCTGCCTAACAATAAGAGATGAATATTTAGCTAAAAATGCCGTTGTCAACGAAGGAAATGCTTCTACGCGCACAGGAATGAAAGCGGATCCATCAATCAGTGAAGTGTTACAATTGGAGAAAATAATTCGTCTGTTGGAATACACCGAATCAAGTGCGCACATTTCTGGTGTTTCATGCAAAGAAAGTATTGACCTCATCAAAAACGCAAAGAAAAAAGGTATAAGCATAACATGTGATGTCAACCTAATGAATGTGATTTTCACTGAGGATGATGTGCTCAACTTTGACAATTTAATGAAAGTTTTGCCAGTGCTACGCACTAAAGAAGATAAAACACAAATTATTGCTGCACTCGAGGAAGGCGTCATTGA
>JBIJBD010000049.1:0-14715 GCA_044345395.1 Crocinitomicaceae bacterium
ACCTGTAGATGCAGAAGAGAAGGAATTAGAATTTGACCATGCAGCTTTCGGATGTTTTCAGTTGCAAACAGTATTCAGTGCACTTAACACATACACTAACATTCCATTGGAAACCTTGATTAATTTGCTTTCTGCACGCCCACGATCGGTAGGTGAAATTGAAACATCTTCTATAAATATTGGACAAAAAGCGGATTTAACGCTTTTTGATCCCATTGTAAAAAATATTTTTTCAAAAGACACTTTGGTGAGTAGGCACGCATATTCTCCATTTTTAAATAAATCGTTGAATGGAAAAGTCGTAGGTATAATAAGAGGGGCAGATTTCATGTTGCTCGACTAAGATGAATAAAAGGCAATTTCTTCAACGTTTTCTCAAAGAAAAAAAATCTGTTGGTGCTATGGCACCGAGTTCAAAATATCTAGCCTCCAAAATGATGGAGCAAGTTGATTTTAATTATGCAAATAATATCGTCGAACTTGGTCCTGGCACAGGGATTTTCACGGAAAAAATTATTTCTATGATGCATGACAATGCCAAATTGCTTGTTATTGAGTTGGATGAAGAATTCTATAAGTTATTAAAACGCAAAATTAATCATCCAAACGTTGAAATAATATTGGGTTCTGCAACAGAACTTTCGCAGTTGTTGGCTGCCAGAAATATAAAATCTGTTGATGTAATTATTTCATCCTTGCCACTTGCCAATTTCTCCCGAACATTAAAAGGTAGAATATTATCACTTTGTCGGGCATCGCTAACCTCAGAATCAGGAAAATTCATTCAATTTCAATATACATTGCGCTCCCATCGACTTTTAAAGAGAGTTTTTCCTCATGTTAAGGTTGATTTTACAGCTTTCAATGTGCCTCCCGCCTTTGTTTATTCTTGCTCGGTTAGTTAGCTTTCTTTTAGCTATCTTTGCAAAAATTTTCAAATGCTATCAGTAAATAATCTTTCGCTTCAATTTGGCAAACGCACGCTTTTTGATGAGGTAAACGTGAAATTCGTTAATGGAAATTGCTACGGCGTAATCGGTGCTAATGGCGCAGGTAAATCCACCTTTCTTAAAATCCTAACGGGTGATCAAGACCCAACGACTGGTCGGGTTGAACTTGAACCCGGTAAACGAATGGCTGTTTTGAAACAGAACCACTTTGAATTCGATCAATTTCAGGTACTTCAAACTGTCATTATGGGGCATAAACGTCTTTTCGAAATAATGATCGAAAAAGATGCACTTTATGCCAAAGCTGACTTTTCAGAGGAGGATGGAATGAAGACGGCCGAGCTTGAAGCAGAATTTGCCGATTTAGAAGGATGGAATGCAGAAACTGATGCCGCCACTTTACTTTCTAATCTTGGAATTACTGAAGATAAACATTACCTCTTGATGGAAGATTTATCCAACGACCTCAAAGTGCGTGTTCTTCTTGCTCAAGCACTTTTTGGTAACCCTGATGTACTTATTTTGGACGAACCTACTAACGATTTAGATTTAAAAACGATAAGTTGGTTAGAAGATTTTTTACTTGACTTCAGAAACACGGTTATTGTTGTGTCACACGACAGGCATTTTTTGGATACCGTTTGTACTCATATTTGTGACATCGATTTCAGTAAAATCAACATGTTCACGGGTAACTACACCTTTTGGTACCAATCCTCGCAACTCGCGTCTAGACAACGCGCAGATAAAAACAAAAAAGCAGAAGAGAAGAAAAAAGAACTCATGGAGTTCATTTCACGTTTTTCTGCAAACGCAGCAAAATCTAAACAAGCTACAAGTAGAAGAAAAATGTTGGATAATTTAGATTTGGAGGAAATTAAGCCTTCCTCTAGACGATATCCAGGAATTACCTTTCACCAAGATAGAGACGCCGGGAATCAGATTCTATCAATTGATAACTTATCAAAAACTGTTGAAGGCACCACACTTTTTAGTGGAATAAATCTGATTGTTAATAAAGGAGATAAAATAGCCTTTATTTCTAAAAATTCAGTTGCCTTAACAGCATTTTTCGAGATTTTATCGGGAAATAGCAAAAGTGACACTGGAGATTTTCTTTATGGAACTACAATTTCTACAGCATACCTTCCCAATGATAATCATGAATACTTTTCTTCTAAATTGTCACTCATCGACTGGTTAAGACAATATGCCCAGACAGATGAAGAACGCGAAGAAGTATACCTGAGAACATTCCTGGGCAGGATGTTATTTACGGGTGAGGAAGCTATGAAACATGCAACTGTACTTTCAGGTGGTGAAAAAGTACGTTGTATGTTATCAAAAATGATGTTGGCAAAAGCAAATTTATTATTGATGGACGAACCCACCAATCACCTTGATCTAGAGTCTATTACAGCATTGAACAATGCAATGAAAGAGTTCCAAGGAACTCTCTTGTTTACTTCACATGACCACGAATTAGTCAATACAGTAGCAAATAGGATCATTGAGTTAACACCGAATGGTATCATCGACAAGATGATGACATATGACGAATACCTAGGTGACGAAAGGATTTCTGAACTCCAGCAGGAACTTTATGCTTAAACAAGTTCACTACGCATTTTCAATAAACGCTGATTTTAAGAATTTTGTTGACGTCAATGTTTTATTCCCGGTTGATAGCGATAGGTTGACAATTCATTTACCTTCATGGCGTCCAGGTAGATACGAACTAGGTAATTTTTCACGGAATGTAAGAACATTAGGCGCAAAAGATCTACAAGGGAACAAGCTTTTAGTATACAAAAAAGATAGAAATACTTGGGAAATTGAAGGCATAATTAGAAATGAAATAATCATTTCTTATCAGTACTTTGCAAATGAATTAAACGCTGGATCAACATATACGGATGGTACATTTCTATATGTAAACCCTGTTAATTGTGCGATTTACTCACAAAAATCAGTGAATTTACCCTGTGAAATTGCTGTAGATGTGCCAAGTCAATGGCAAATTGCTGGAATACAAAAAGTAAACAACAAATTTTTGTTTTCAAATTTTGATGAATTAGCCGATAGTCCATTCATTGCTTCGGAGGATCTCATTAATCACTGTTATTCTATTGATGAGGTAGAATTTACCCTTTGGTTTCATCGTCAAAAAAACATCCCATGGAAAAAATTAGTTACTGATTTTTCTAAGTTTTCCGAAAAACTTATTCAAGACTTTGGGGATTTACCAACCAAAAAATTTGAGTTTATCATATTATCACTTCCTTATGTGGCCTACCATGGCGTCGAACATCTAAAAAGTACAGTTATTACGCTTGGTCCTTCTCATGAGCTTTTTGGAAACTTGTATTCTGAACTACTTGGCGTGTCATGTCATGAGCTTTATCATGTGTGGAATGTCAAAACAATTAGACCAAAAGATTTCTTTCCTTATGACTTTTCAAAAGAAAATTATTCACAACTTGGTTTTATTTACGAGGGCATTACAACTTATTTTGGAGATTTGTATTTATTAAAATCAGGCATATTTTCTATTCAACAATATTTAATCGAATTAAGCGAACAATTTCAAAAACATGCTGACAATTTTGGAAGATTCAATTACTCTCTTGCCGACTCATCAATAGATACATGGGTAGACGGATATGTTCCAGGGATTCCTGCAAGAAAAGTTTCTATTTACACAGAAGGTTGTTTGTTAGCATTATGGCTAGACAACAAAATTCTTGCTGCGTCTGAAAATAAGGAAAATTTACAATCGGTCATGTCCTTAATTTACCGCACTTATGGAAAACAGAAAATAGGAATTGATCTTTCTATTTTTATTGATTCCATCACCGAAATTACCAAAAGTGATTTTTCTGTTGAACTAAAAAGATTCTTATTTTACCCTACAGATTTCATTAATGAATTATCAACGACCTTGACTGATTTAGGGCTCGAACTTATTCAAACAGACGGCACATCTTCAGAAAAACTATTAGGGATAAAAACTAATCATTCAGCAAATAGCACCTATATAACGAATATTCATCCTCAGGGAACAGGAGCAGTATGCGGCTTAAATACAGGTGATGAGCTCATTGCCATGAACGGTGCCAAAATAAAAGGTGACTTGGATAAGTGGTTATCTTATTTTAGTATTCCTTTCGACATTACAGTCATTCGAAATAACCAAGTTTTATCGATTAAAATAGAAAATATTTCATTGAAAGGGTTCTCAAAATACCAGCTTAAACTAAATGAACAATTAACCTCGAATCAAAAAGCTAGGTTTAATTCTTGGACAGGAACTTCTAAAAAATAAGCACATTATAAGAAACTTTTTCCATAATTTTCGTTTAAGAAAATGATGAAAAGTTTATCAGGCATTTTTATCCTTTATTGCTTGTTTATCAACACAGTATCTTATACTCAGACGCAATTACTGAGTTCGGAAACACGCGCCTACATATACCATATTGTCAAACAAAGTCCAGTACTTGAATCAACTATAGGATACGCATTCGAGTATAACGGACCGATCATAAAACTTAAAAATGGTAAAATAAATTACGATTCTATTGAATTCGTGATAATTAACCAACCTGATTTATTAATCATTCGCGAAAATGAATTGAGTAAAGCATCAAAGGGACTATTGGCAGAGGTAGCAAATAAGACGGCTATATGGATTTTAAATAAATCATTAAATGCCATTCGTTATAAACAAGTGGATTACGACAATGAATTTATTGACGAATATTTAGCAACATTCCAGGATAAACTTGATTTTCAATTGACACGATCAAAAAGTTTTGAATTATTATTTCAAGTCAATTCAAGTCCAATTTTTAATCCTGGCTTATCGTTATACGATCGAGACCTACTTTTATTGAATTTAGGGTATGTTAAGGCTGAGGATCGAAAAACTATTTTAGATGCGCAAAATGAAGCTGTGGTTTCCTCTGTAGAAAAAAGGGCTAAACGCATATTTGAGTCGCTCGGTGGACAATACCAAAAATACGAAAACATTTTACTCGCCGCCGGCGATGGTTCTTATACTACTGGTCTTCTTGAAGAAAAGGAACGTGATGAAGAAGGAATTTGGAACAATGGATTGCCTAAGGCAGTAGGCTTATTCCCCTATCAACTTGAAATACGAGATGACCAAGTTTATTCTTCAAGAATTGCATTAGCTAATTTAGAATCTCTCGGGGAAAACTTACAAACTAACCTACATTTTGATGTATGGGGATATAACACAAACAAGCAAACAACGGTTGTTATCGAACGACAAGGGAAGACATATCGGTTGTATGGATCATCCAAAACGAAATTTCTGTCTCCTGATTCTAGTTTTTCATCGGGAGTAACCTTTCAAAAAATAATCAACGACCTAAACGATGCCAGTTTTCAACGAATTCAAAAAAGGCTTTATGGTCAAGGAGGTCTTGTAACACAGGAAAACAAAATCATACAACAAATCAAAGAAATAGAAATCAAAATACAAGAACTATATGTGACGCAAGAGCGAACATCCAATCGATCATCCAAAAAACAAGCGTCTATTGAACCCGAAGGCGTCATAGAACTGAAAGATAAAATGGGGGAATTGAAAGACGAGCTTTCTTCATTGAGGGATGATATTGAACCTCTCTTAGAAGAATATAATTCTACAAAGACTTTGATAGACTATTACCAAAAAAACATTGGTATTCGTAATGTTCCTTTCCAAGAAAGAGATGGTATTTACATGTATGAAGATTCATGTTTCTTCAATCCAAAAACACAAGAATTTATAACGCCTCCGTCGTTACGCAAAGAGTTATTGAATATACGATTAATAGCTATACCCGATGATCCAGAGGGTATATCAGCAGATGAAGTAATGTTACACGTGTCAAAAACTGATTTTAATTCCTTAGCTTCTCCCGATTTGCAACTTGTTCTCAAGGATGGTTTTTCTTCAGATAAAATTGAACTTAAAAATTCATTTAGCTTCTCCGGTGAAGATAGTCTTCGGCTTAAAAGATTTTTTCGCTCCTATCAAGAACATGTTCCGATTATTTTTGACCTTTATGGTCAGGGGATTGGCGTTTGGCAAAACGGTAAGATAACCAAAGACCAAAGTCCCAAAGAATTAGCAACGTATCCTGGTAATTCAGAGGAAGAAAAGATTTCATCCAAGGAAAGTTTTCCATTTTCCTCACTTCGAAGAACCCAACTTACTTTAAAAAAATCACACCAACTTATTATTAAAATTGAGTCGTTTACCGATCCCGTTAGATCAGGATACACTTCAAAAAACAACAAATTAAATGAAATACTCAAAGCAGGCAAAATAACTTCCAACGATATCCTAAGCACGCATCGAAGTGTTTCCGTGTTAGAAGAATTTTCAGAAGCATTTCTCGCATTAGCTCAAAAGGAAATGAAAAAAGAACTATTCGAAGAATTCAAAAAACGTTACCTGGAAGCGCAAAACGAATCAGTTATTTTTATTGCCAACCTTCCCATTCCACTTAAAAGTTTTTAATTGAAAAAACTCTCAGGGAAATTTACCAAGTAAACTTTCTTTGTGGCACGTGTAACTGAAGTATATAGCCATTTCAAGTAGGATTGTTCATCCATTTCAGGTGATTTACCTAAATAATCAATAAATACAATTTTCCACTGACCTCCCTGTGCCTTGTGTGTAGTAATCGCATAAGCATACTTAACCTGAAGAGCATTCCAATATGGATTTTCGGCTATTGCTTTGAAGCGTTTAGCCTTGGATTTAATATGCATAAATTCTTGTTCAAGCTCAGTATATAGCCTTCGCATTTGGGATTGATCTAATTGCAATTGGCTCGTGGTTAATAAATCAAGATTCACTATTACATCAATAGGATCTTTCTCTACAAAATCTAAAAAGGAAACCCGCAAGTGTCCGAATATAAATCCAAAGCGAGATTCTATTCTATTTATTTTTTCAACTTCTAAAATTTCTCCATTCGCAATAAATCCAATGTCTTTATCATTTTTTAACCAGAAATAGTTATTTCTATTTACCATAATCCTATCGCCTTTTTCCAAAATACCGTCTTTGAATAATAATCTGTTGCGTATTCCTTCATTGATAACCGAAACACGCTTATTTGATATGCTTAACACCTTTACCTCATCCAAACCGTACTTATCAATTGCACCATCTAATTCTTCTTGAAATTCTGCTTGTTCTAGTTGACAAGTTTGTTCATCAAGGTAGGAGAAAAGCTGTTGATTTAGTCCTTTTGCATTTCGAATGACCGTTGCGTTTTTTACAATTGATGAAGCCTCTTCTTGCCGAACAATTTTAGACAATAAGGACCCATAAATCGTGAGCTGACTGAAGGATGACTTCAAGAATTCAACCGATAATGAAAGTGATTCATTTTGCCCTACAGGTGGCAACTGACCTTGATCTCCAATAAGCACCAGCCGACAATTCTTACCGGTGTAGACATAATTGAGTAAATCTCGCAACAGACACCTTCCGTCATCATCAACGCGCGTCGAAACCATTGAGGCCTCATCTACAAAAAAAATCGTATCAGAATATAAGTTTTTTGCGAGTGAAACGTTAAAGTCACCACGTTCCTCGTTGTGAAAATATATTTGTTTATGTATTGTAAAGGCAGTTTCGCCCGTGTAATTAGACAAAACTTTTGCTGCTCGACCAGTTGGAGCGAGTAACCTAAATTTCCTATTGTTTTTTTTCAAAGTACCTATCAACCAGGCCACCAAAGTCGTTTTTCCGGTGCCTGCATATCCATTTATAAGCATCAATGGATATTTCTCTTGTGAAGTATCAAATTGATTAAATTTAATTAATGTGTCTTGCTGATTATCAGTAAACTCCCACATGTTAAGTTGTTTCATCAAAAATACTCAACTTCATTTGGTAATAATATGATAACATGCAAAAAATGGGTGAGCGTTTTCATTTTGTGAATTTAATATATTAGCTTTGTGGACTAAATTTGAATATACTATGGGAAATTTTGCTTTGTTGTTAAAAAAATATTCCGTACCAACAATTTTTTTGATTATTGGAATTTCTGTTTTATATGTGGCTTTTTCAGGTAATCAAGCGGTACAATTTAAAATTTCAGGAGTATTGATATTGCTTGGTTCTTTATTTTCCTTTTTAAATACATTTGAAAAAAGTAATGTTTACACCAATTGGGCGATAGGAGGAATTTCTCTAGCACTCGCTTCATATGCAACTGTGGCGTCATTTTACTCAGTGGAAACAACGAGAACTCATCAAGAAGACTATAAAAAAACAAAATTAACTGCAGAAAGAAATCTACAAGATTTGCGAACAATCCAAACAGCTTATCTCAAAAGATACGGAAGATTTGCTGCATCGTGGGATGAATTAATTTCCTTCGCAGAAAATGATTACGTATGGGAAGATGATGATGCTGGTTCTGTTCCTGCACGCAGAATAACACCTGACGAATTAAAATACCTTGTTTCTATCGGTTTTAAAATAAGTAAAGACGGGGTTGTAACTGTCTACAAAGCAAATCAGGCAATCGACAATAAAATGACTGAGGAAGAAGCCATCGCATTGAGTAAAATGAAAACTATCCCGGCTGAGTTGGTTGGGTTTAAAAGAGACAGCCTGAAAGTGAAATTTATTGAAACGACTTTCATTAGAAATCAAAGTTACATGAAAGAACGTACTGATCTTGGTCTCGGTGATTTCAACACGAAAGCATTGCGGTATATTCCGGGGACAAATAAACAAGAATGGAAATTAGAATCTAAAATTCTTAAAGGTCAAGACGGAACCACTACCCACGCTACAAGAATTTCCGGTACCATTCCTTATTCGAAGTACGAAAATGGAGAACCAGAAGAAATGTATTTCGGAAATCTTCAAACCGGAGACCTCAAGGGTAGTTGGGAGGATGAAAATTAGAGGCATTTGAGCATTTTCGTTTTTCATGATGATTTATTAATTTGCCATTCTTTTAACGGTGATGAATTATCATCGGTTGAAGTCCTTAAAAAGAATGAAATTGCAGACAATAAATCGCAAACTTCCGGCGAGAAACAACAAATTTTTATTGATTCTTCGCGTTTTACCTTAGTGCCTAACTTTGTTTTTTTAGCTGCACAAGCAACACATTATTTTTCAATTAATTTTGGCAATTTGCGTGCGAATGAAAGAATTTACTTTACGCTAAACAGTGCATTCGAAATAGTAACAGTTTTCAGTATTGAAAAACAAATAGATCAATTTAGGTCTACTCTGACGCATTCTAATACTATCGACCATTTTGCGCAAGTCGTCTTAAAATACCTAAAAATTCATGTTGCATCTGGTCAACCATTTCTCGTAATTACACCACAAAATATTTATTTTTCATTAAAAGAAGAATCCAAGTTAAACCAACTTAGCGTTGGAACTTATGACAATGAAGATGACGTTATTTACTTTTTATTGGCCCAGCTTAATAGTTTAGGATTGCCATCGATAAGTAGTATAAATTGCTGTCAATTAAATGAGGTTAAACATTTTATTATAAAAGATTTTACCGTCAAATCTCAGCGTATAAATCAATTTAAAGACCTAAACTTTATGCATGTGTCACCTCAGCATTTATTTTCTGTGCTATGAGAGTAATAAGGGGAAGTTTAAAAGGTAAACGAATTTCAGTACCGAGCAATTTTCCTTCTAGACCTACGACAGATTTTGCAAAAGAAGGATTATTTAATATCCTTGAGAATTTGATTGATTTTGAGGGGCAGCATGTCTTGGACTTGTGTACAGGAACAGGAAATATTGCGTTTGAATTCCACTCGAGAGGTGCAAAATATGTAATGGCCGTGGATAGCCATCCAGTGTGTTTTAATTTTATTAGAAAATCAATCCAACAATTGGCATTGGGTTCTAGTATGGAAGCTTACAAAGCAGATTGCATTATATTCTGCCGAAATTCTACCAAGAAATTCGATTTGGTTTTTGCTGATCCTCCCTTCCACTTAAAAATACACGGAGAATTGGTGAGAGAGATTTTCGATGGAAAGGTACTTAATACAAGTGGTAAGGTAATTATTGAACATGGGCCTCAAACGGATTTATCAAACATAAATGAATTTAGTTTTTCTCGAAAATTTGGCAACGTTAATTTTAGTTTTTTTAATTTCGACTCATGAAGAGAATAGGTTTATTTCCGGGAAGTTTTGATCCATTTACAAAAGGGCATGAGGCAGTTGTTAGAAAATCACTTGAATTATTCGATGAATTAATTATTGGTATTGGAATAAATACAAGAAAACAGTACTTATTTACATTAGAAAATAGAAAAAATCATATCAAGCATTTATTTTCAGATGAATCGCGAATTTCAATTGAAGTATATCAAGAATTAACAGTGACTTTTTGTCAAAAAATTGGAGCTTCGCACATTGTTAGGGGATTAAGAGATTCAAAAGATTTCCAATATGAAAAGTCTATTGCACACATGAATTTTCAATTGGCAAATATTGAAACAGTATTTTTGCTAACAAATCAAGAGTACAGTGCTGTTAATTCATCCATCATCAGAGAAATGCATTTGAATGGAGCAGACATTTCAACTTTTGTAACCTCTCCCAACCTACTCGTTTAATATGGCATTATTTATGTCTGCGCTTTAATATGAAGAAAATCCTTGCACTAATTGTATTTATTCATGCCCTTTCACTTTTTTCCCAAGTGACCATTAAAGGGATTTCTAGACGGCCATTTAATAAATTTGAACTCGGAATAAAAGCAGATTATCTTTCAAATGAGGAGTCAATACTCATAGAGACTATTTCTGATAGTATTGGTCGATTCAACTTTTATTTAGATCTTGAGCATGTTGACAAGCTATTCATCAAACAAGGTGATTTTATCGGTTTTTTATATGCACAACCTAAAGCAACTTATTTCATTGAATTTTCTGAGAGAGGGTTTTCAAATTTCTCATCTGGTAATGAGGTAGAGTTAACTTTTATTCAATTAGATTCACTCGACATTAACTACAAAATTTTAACGTTTGAGAATTGGTTAGATAAATCATTAAACATCTTATATCCACTAAAAGAAAAAAATACGGGGGAATTTTTAAAAGAAATTAAAAAATTTAGAAGTGCAGTTAACGAGATCTATCAACAAGAAAAAAATCCTTTTTTCGCAGATTTTGTAAAATACTCTTTAGGTATCCATATTGAGGAACTTCAAGAGTTTGCTGCTCCAAATGAAGTTGATAAATATCGATTTTATCTTGAAGGAACCCCGGTTAAGTGGAGACACGATAAATATTTCGAGTTTATCACCAACTATTATGATAAATACTTTTATGAGCAAACACAAGAAAAAAGGCAAGAGCTTATGCATCACTTGGATCAAGGAAATGCTAAATATATGCTTTCAATTCTTGAAAAAGATTCATTAATAGGTTCGCGACCATTGGCTGAAATTGTTTCACTGTTACTGGTGAAGGACCTGTATTTTGATCAAGTTATTACCAAAGTAACTTTGCTCAATTTTTTAAAAGATTTTAGCCAAACAACAAAAATCCTTGAATCCAAAAATGCCGCGACTCGTTTTATAAATCAGTTTAATACTTTGGATGCTGGGGATAAATTACCAAGTTATCAGTTTGGTAAGTTAAATATAGACCAATTTGCATCAAAACCGATTTACATTCAATTTTTTAACCCTTCGAATAAAAAGTGTATTGCTGAATTAGCAGCCATGAAAAAATTACATAAAACCTATGGTAACTATATACAATTTTTAACTATTTACAAGACACAAGAATACTATAGTAAAGCGGATAAGACCTATTTAGAACAAATACAATGGCAAAAAACTGAAATTTCAGTTGAACACCCCATTTGGAAGGATTTAGATGTTTTTGGTTTTCCTTATTATGTTTATGTACTACCGAATTTGATTATTGGGCATTTGAATGCCTTGAGTCCATCACCAAATGGGAAATATGAAACCATAGAAAAAACCCTTTTTGAACATAAACGGATGATGGAGGGTGAAGAATAGAGGGATTAGATCATTCAATTTTCACTGATAGGCCTTCATTCATTAATTGATTGCACATTCCTTCTAGTTCTTCAAACGATCCATTTCGAACTTTGCATTTTCCATTAACATGAACTACCCAAGTGCATTGCTCGGCTTCCATCAGTTCATGCTTACAAATTCTTATCAAGCAATCAATTACGTGGTCAAATGTGTTTATTTCGTCGTTATACAGTACGAGATTAAACTGTTCTATGAGCTCCTCTAATGCAATTTCCTTTGATAGAGTTTCCGTTTCTTGCGAAAATATTATCATTCCTCTTCGAATTGTTCTTTAACTAAAATAAGTTGTTCTTTTTCTATTTGGTTAAGAGCATAAACAATCATTTTATTTTGCTTAACCTCATACATATACGCACTGCGTATCATATGGTTTAAAATTTCCCCAGAATTTTCGCTAGTCAGGTTGAAAATAATTTTTCCCAGGTACTTCTGATCAAATTCTTTCAATTGAAATTTCGTCAAGGTCGCTAAAACGCTTGGAGTGGAAAATGGACTCTCAAAAATAGGCGTAAATGAAAATTCTAAAAATGAGTCATAACCACACGGAATCGAGGCATCCCAAGCATTCCATACTTCCATTTCTTTGGTTGACTTGGTGTAATAATATTTCTTAGAATTTACGGGTGTATCAAGTTGACTAAAATCAATATTTGCAATTAAAGCTGACATTGAACCATTTACTGTTTTTTCAGTTAACAGGTTTTCATCCGTATTTTTGTACTTTACTATTTCAGGACTCCGTTCAATTAGTTGCTGTGCTTCGGCAAATGAAATTCGTTTACCCTTGTAATATGCAACAACAAACGCATCATTAATTCCATTTTTATTAACTTCTGATTTTCTATTCTTTGCATCTATCAAATTTTCAAACCTTCCCGATGAATAACGCAATTGCCCATTATCTGCCTTATGTATAAACAATTCACTTATGCCTTTTAGACGAATAGGATTTAAGGATTTATTGAAAACTCCAACCTGCACGGTGAAATACAAATGATCCGTGACACCAGCGATTTCCACACCAAATTCATCAACACTTGACTTACTAGACATTATTTTAGAGCCAACGTTTGCAACCTGATTATCTTGCATAAATATCTCTTGTAATTTGATAGTCAGCTCATTTTCTGAAATACTTGTGCATTTCTTATTCAGCTCGTATGCTTGACCCTGTTCAAAAGGAATTCTTTTTCCATCGCAATAAGCAACAATAAATGCATCCGAATAACCCAAAGATCTAATTTCATTTCTTGCGTTTATTGCGGATTGAGAATTATTGAAAAATCCAGCCATATAACAAGTCAAGCCATTTCCAATTAACTCACCATTCACGGGAGTAAATTCTCTAAACAAATTTGGTGGAACAGTTTTTCGAAAGGCTCCCACTTGAACGCGAAAAACAAGACCACTTAATTTTCTCTCTCCTATTGGTAAAGCAACGTCGTAAGTCATATTTTCTTTTTTTACAAAATCAAAATTTCTAAGTTCTTCAGTTTTTGGATTAGAGGAAGTTTCGATAGGCATAATTTTTTGTGCCACCAGCGCTTCGAATTTTGATTGATTTTCAAAGGTCAGTAACCGTTCATTAATGGTTGCTATATTCTTTTTATTCTCAAGCAACTGATTCTGAAGCCAGGTTATTGAATCTTTAAGAATACTTTTTTCCTCAATCGAAAGCTGGGAACCTGTAACTAAACGATGTGCTAATTTACCAAGTTCTTGCTGAATAGTATTGGTGGTATTTACCGAACGTGAATATTCAATTCGCTCGTTTACGTATGACGAATAAGCGGGAGTTTTTGAAAAAACTTCAATTTCATCTTTATTGACGTTAACACTTGGCAACTTTAATTCAATAGATCCTGTACCTTGTTTTAATTGTGTTTTAAATTCCGATAATCGCTTCTCTTCAAACTTTTTTTCTTGCTCCAATAATCGCCTTATTTCTGAGTTTTTCTGTTGTTGAATTTCATTCTGAAGTTGTGAAATTTTATTCGTTACGATTGCGATATCCTCATTGATTTGGGAGGTACTTTTATCACCCAATGCTTTCGAAACCATGAGAGAAGTCTCCTCTGATTGTTGAGTATCAGTTGCTCTTCGCTGCATCCTTTCAAGGGTTATTTGTTCACTCGCACTTATTGGTTCCGATTTTAGTTCAGCTGATTTTACAATTGCTTCAATTTGGCTCAATTGAGTTGAGGTAAAGGCACTTGTTTTATTGTTTTCATTTTCTTTAGAACCATTTAAATTATTTTTCCCTTGCTGACTTGCCAAATTTTGTTCTGAGGTGTTCAAGGTTTCATTTGTCTCCTGCCCTTTGTTCGTTTCTGTTGTGGTCTCATTGGTACTATTTTGTTGCTGACTCGCCAAATTTTGTTCTGAGGTGTTCAAGGTTTCATTAGTCTCCTGCCCTGTATTTGTCTCTGTTGCGGTCTCATTGGTACTATTTTGTTGCTGACTCGCCAAATTTTGTTCTGAGGTGTTCAAGGTTTCATTAGTCTCCTGCCCTGTATTCGTCTCTGTTGCGGTCTCATTGGTACTATTTTGTTGCTGACTCGCCAAATTTTGTTCTGAGGTGTTCAAGGTTTCATTAGTCTCCTGCCCTATATTCGTTTCTGTTGTGGTCTCATTGGTACTATTTTGTTGTTGACT
>JBIJBD010000016.1:0-22541 GCA_044345395.1 Crocinitomicaceae bacterium
GTCTAGTGTTTTCTCGATTCCACCAATGATTGCATGGATGATTTTTATATGAATTTCTTGGGCGCGATCAGCATATAATGAATGCGGAGCCCTAATTTCTAAATCTGCTATTTTTGAAAGTTCTCCTCCGTCTTTTCCAGTTAGCACTATGGTTTTTATGCCCATATTTTTTGCTGTAGAAACAGCATGTATCACATTTTTTGAATTTCCTGAAGTCGAAATGCCAAGCAGTACGTCTCCTTTTTTTGCTACCCCTTCAATGAAGCGTGAAAAAACAAAATCAAAACCATAATCATTCCCAACACACGTTAAGTGCGTCGGATCGGAAATAGAGATGGCTGCTAGTGAAGGTCTGTTATTCCGATACCTTCCGCTCAATTCTTCTGCAAAATGCATGGCATCGCTCATTGAACCACCGTTACCGCAACTTATAACTTTATGACCATTTTTTAAACTTTCACTAATCCATTGAATTGCTTCATCAATAGCAGGAAACGGATTTGATGCAATAAACGTCTCTAAGACGTTGAGTGATTCTGAGAACTGTTCTCTAATAAACGTTTCGTTATTCATTTCTGCAAATTTATGAAATAAAAAAAGGTTGTCGAATTCGACAACCTTTTCGTAATAAACTTATTGATTAATTTACGCTTGAAGAAAGCTCAGATCCAGCTTTGAATCTAACACTTTTCTTAGCAGCGATTTTAATAACAGCTCCTGTTTTTGGGTTACGCCCGTTGCGCGCTTGTCTGTTTGTAATGTCAAAAGAACCAAAACCTACTAAAGAAATTTTGTCTCCTTTTTTCAATGCTGCTGTAGAAGCTCCTACAAATGCATCTAATGCTCTTTTTGCATCAGCTTTTGACAATCCAGACTCAGCTGCCATTGCATCAATTAATTCTGCTTTGTTCATAATGTGTTGTTTAAATGAGTTAATAAAATTGTTTATCGAAACAAATATATCTGAATATCCATGCGAGATTCATGAAATGGATGAAAAAAACGCAAAAATGTTGAAAAAATGCTCATTTTGTTAATAAACCCCTCTAAAACATAGCTCAGTAAAGGGTTTCACGGAGAATATTAGGATACAGAGGTGCTGAACTTTTTATTTCAGAAAATGTTTACGTTTCAATTAACTTTGGAAAATATGAAAGCGGTTGTGATTGGTTCTGGAATTGGCGGTATGGCAGCTGCGTTACGTCTGAAAAAGTTGGGTATTGAGGTATTGGTGATCGAATCCAACACTTTTCCGGGTGGAAAAATAAATTCACGTTGGATAGGAAACTACCGTTTTGATATGGGACCATCGGTTTTTACAGAGCCAGAACTCATGAATGAACTGTTAAATCTTGTGGGTGATAAGGATTTTCCCTATCGAAAACTCAAAGAATCATGTCGCTATTTTTATAAAGATGGATTTTCAACAACACTTCCAGTCGGGGAGAAAGAATTAATTAATGTTTTTGTCAATGAATTTGGTGAATCGCAGGTTTCAGTGACAAAATACTTGAGACGTATGAAAAAAAACTACGAAGCAGTAAAGCCCGTATTTATTGAAGTCAGTTTACATCGTCTTAAACATGTTTTTAATTCAGGATTAATTCGTGCGTTGCTAAGAATTCCTTTTTATGGTTTATCGAGATCCATGCATGCGGTGAATTCAAAAGTCTTTAAAAATCCCAAAACGGTTCAACTACTCAATCGATTTGCAACCTACAATGGAAGTTCTCCCTACAAATCGCCTGGAATGCTCAACATAATTTCACACCTAGAATTAAATATTGGACCAGCAATGCCAATTGGTGGTATGGTTCAAATAACTAAGTCTGTATATGACGGATGCCAAAAATTAGGTGTTGATTTTCATTTTGGAGAAAAAGTGCTTGAAATAATAACGGAAAATGGAAAAGTATGTGGTGTAAGGACATCCAAAGAAATTTATATTACTGATTTAGTTATTAGTAATATGGATATCCATTTTACATACGAAAAACTGATGCCCAACGTGAAACCTCCGAAAAAAATATTGAATCAAGAAAAGTCGAGTTCAGCAATTGTATTTTATTGGGGGATTAAAAGAAAAGTAAAGGAGCTTGGTGTCCACAATATTTTGTTTTCCGCAGATTACAAACAGGAGTTCAACTGTTTGTTTCAATCAAAAACGATGTCTGATGACCCAACGATTTATATTCATATAACATCAAAAGTTGAAGTTAGTGATGCTCCGCCGGAAGGAGAAAATTGGTTTGTAATGGTGAATGCACCTATAAATGTTGGTCAGAATTGGGATGAAATTATAGAAAGATCGCGACAGAATATTATCAATAGGATTAATCAAACCTTCAACTTTTTAATCACAGATTATTTAGAAGTGGAGGAATTTTCAGATCCTCGAAAAATTGAAGAAATCTATTTTGGAAAGCAAGGTTCAATTTATGGTAATTCAAGTAATTCTTCTGCTGCTGCATTTTATCGTCACCCAAATTTCTCTCCGCATTTAAAAGGTTTGTATTTTGCTGGTGTTACCGTTCATCCGGGTGGTGGTATTCCATTGGCTCTGAACAGTGCGAAAATAATTGAGCGATGCGTAAAGGAGGATTATTCGCTAACTTAATGAAACCACGCGAATGCTTTTCTTTACTTTTTCAGCTTTAACTCGAACCTCATCCATGGATTCACCTGTAATCGTTACATGGCCCATTTTTCTGAATGGTTTCGTTACTTGTTTGGCGTAAATGTGAGGAAAAACTCCTGAAAGCTTCATAACTTCCTCAAGCCCGGAGTATTCAACAGGTCCTTCAAAACCTTTTTCACCAACCAAATTAATCATGGCACCCGCTTTTATAAGCATTGTATCTCCAAGAGGTAGGTTTAAAATAGAGCGAAGATGTTGTTCAAACTGACTTACTGTGCAGCATTCTATCGTATGATGACCTGAATTATGAGGCCTTGGTGCTATTTCATTTATAAGCAAAGTATTTTCTTCAGTTAAAAAATACTCAACGGCTAGAATACCTACCATACCTAACTTTTCTATAATCATAGTGGCTATTTCTGCAGCAGATTTTTCAATATCAGAAGAAACATCCGCAGGGGAAAATAAGAATGAGACGAGGTTGGCCTCAGCTTCGAACTCACATTCAACTAATGGAAATACTGAAATTTCACCCAATTCATTTCGCGCAACAATGGTTGAGAGTTCTTTTTTAAACGGAATTAATTGTTCGGCAATCGAAGGAGCATCGAATGATTTATCAAGATCTTTAATTTCACGAATCACTTGTACACCTTTTCCATCATATCCTCCTGTGCGAAGCTTATGAACGAAAGGTATTTTTTGCATTTTAGCTTCATTCAAGTCTGAAATTAATTGAAAGGGAGCGGTGGGCAAATTATTGGATTCGTAAAATTGCTTTTGAAGACCTTTGTCCTTTATAATCTCAAGTATATTTGGTTGTGGAAATACTTTTTTTCCTGAGGCTTGTAGCGCTTTTAACGCTTCTGTATTTACATTTTCAATTTCCACCGTCAGTAAGTCTTTGTCTTGTCCAAAACGCATAACAGTGTCATAGTCTGTAAGGCTCCCGCACGTGAATGAATGTGCAATAGGAGCACATGGTGCATGTGGATCAGGATCTAGACAATGAATTTGAATGTCATAACTGTTAGCTGCTTGAATCATCATTCTTCCAAGTTGACCTCCGCCTAAAACGCCTAGTTTATATTGGTTTCCGTACCACCGCTGTTTCATATGGCAAATATACATCAAAAGTCAGGTTGACTTCTACTATCAATATGCTTTTGATTAAATTTCGGAAAATTGTACCTTTGTCTTTCCAAATGGATAAACAGGTTTTATTGCACGATAAAAAGTTTTCATTGTATATCGATGAAGAAATTATTCTACAAAGAATAAAAGAATTGGCAATTGCTATTGAAAATGATTACAGAAATAAAGAAGTCATTCTACTTTGTATATTAAATGGTGCATTCATGTTTTCTTCAGATTTATCAAAAGAAATCACCTCGAATATTGAAATTTCATTTGTTAAGGTCAGCTCATATGTGGGAACAGAAAGCACCGGAACAGTTGACGAACTTATAGGCCTTAACTCTACTTTAAAAAATAAACACGTAGTTATCGTTGAAGATATTGTCGATACTGGACTTACCATTGATAAGGTAATTTTCCTGCTAAAGGATAAACACCCTTTAAGCGTTGAAATATGCACAATGTTATACAAACCAGAGGCTTTTTCAGGAAAACATAGGCCGAAATATGTCGGTTTCGATATTCCAAATAAATTTGTAGTCGGTTATGGACTAGATTATAACGAATTAGGAAGAAATCTAAGAGAAATTTATCAATTAATACCAGAATGACATGTTAAATATTGTACTATTTGGCCCTCCAGGTGCAGGAAAAGGAACACAGTCCGAGCGTTTGATCGAGAAATATGATTTGGTGCATCTTTCCACAGGTGATATTTTTCGGGCAAATATAAAGGGAGAGACGGAATTAGGGAAATTAGCAAAGAGTTACATGAACCAAGGTAAACTAGTTCCAGATTCTGTTACCATAGATATGTTGCGTTCCGAAGTGTTAAAGCATATCTCACCAAAAGGATTTATTTTTGATGGTTTTCCAAGGACGAATGCACAAGCAACAGCCTTAGATGATTTTTTGTCCACAATGAATACAACCATTGCCGTTATGTTAGCATTGGAGGTGGAAGAAAATGAATTGAAGGTACGTTTGTTAAAGCGCGCTGAAGTCAGTGGAAGAGCAGATGACGCAGATCCATCGGTAATAGAAAATAGGATTCGTGTGTACAATAATGAAACAGCTCCGGTTAAAGATTACTACCAACAACAGGGGAAATTTGTATCAATTGATGGCCTCGGTTCGATTGATGAGATTACCAAAAGACTTTTCTCGGCAATTGATGCGAGAAATTAAAAAGAAAGGATAACCCACTTATGGCTTCTGACAATTTTGTCGACTATGTAAAAATCCATTGTACCTCAGGAAATGGGGGTGGTGGTTCGACCCACTTTCGTAGAGAAAAATACATTCCTAAAGGTGGACCTGATGGAGGAGATGGTGGAAGAGGAGGGCATGTTATTGTTCGAGGGAACAAACAGTTGTGGACTCTCCTTCACTTGAAATTTCAGAAGCACATCAAAGCAGGTCATGGTGTTCATGGGGCTGGAAATCTGAAAACCGGTTCCCAGGGAGAAGATACATATATTGAGGTTCCATTAGGAACTCTTGCAAAAGACGGAGAAACGGGTGAAGTTCTTTTTGAAATCACTGAAGACGGTGAAGAACAAATTATTCAAAGAGGTGGAAGAGGTGGTTTAGGGAATAACCATTTTAAGTCTTCAACGAATCAAACACCCCGTTACGCTCAACCAGGTGAGGCCGGAATAGAAGGTTGGAAAATTCTAGAATTGAAATTGTTGGCAGATGTCGGATTAGTGGGTTTTCCGAATGCAGGAAAAAGTACCTTGCTTTCAGTTATTTCTTCGGCAAAGCCCGAAATTGGGGATTATCCATTCACTACACTAAGACCAAACCTTGGAATGGTATTCTACCGCGACCATCGCTCGTTTGTAATGGCGGATATTCCCGGTATTATTGAAGGAGCGCATGCTGGAAAAGGATTGGGTTTACGTTTCTTGCGTCATATTGAAAGAAATTCCCTTTTGCTGTTTATGATTCCTGCAGATTCTGACGATATAGCAAAAGAGTACAAAGTTCTTTTAAAAGAATTAAAATTATACAATCCAGAATTACTGCATAAAGAACGAATTCTGGCTATTACAAAATCTGATATGCTCGATGAGGTACTCATAAAATCACTTAAAAAAGAACTGCCAAAAATTCCAACAGTATTTATTTCCTCTGTTGCCCAAATGGGATTGATAGAATTGAAAGATTTAATTTGGAAACACCTCAATGTTGATGGAATGGCTTGAACAAATTGACCAAGACTTTGTTTTAACAATTAATGGTATACACAATCCATGGTTGGATGAATTCATGTGGATTGTAAGTGGTAAATTTACGCTACTACCTCTTTATTTTTTGCTATTGTACGCTATTTGGAGAAAAACGAATACAAAGTTTTTATGGCAGTTTATTTTGATAACAGTTATTACTGTTTTAGTTGTTGATCAACTTAGCGTTTATGCGTTTAAAGAAACGTTTCAACGATATAGACCCTCCCACAATGTTTATTTAGCGGATAAACTTCATTTTTATACTTCGGCAGAAGGAGAGGAATATAGAGGTGGTAAATTCGGTTTTGTTTCTTCACATGCAGCCAATATGATGGCTTTATTAACACTTATTTTTCCCATTTTTCGGAATGACAAAGTATGGGTTAAAGGTTCACTTATAGGTGTTACCCTGTTAGTTATGTTTAGTCGAATTTATTTGGGAGTTCATTACCTCAGTGATATTCTCTTTGGGGCTCTGTTAGGTTTTTTTATTGCTTTCTTTGTTGCTAAATTCACAATCTCTAAATTTCTAAATCAATGAGTTGGGTATTTGTTTTTATTGGTGGTGGAATTGGAAGTGTATTTCGTTTTGCAATCTCTAAGTGGAACATGCTAAATTTCGGCAATTTTCCGGTGGCGACCCTATTTACTAATTTCCTTGCCTCAAGTTGTTTAGGACTTATTCTCTGGTTAGGCACCAAATACGGTAAGAATGATTGGTATTTGCCGTTGTTTTCCATTGGATTTTGTGGGGGCTTTTCCACCTTTAGTACTTTTTCTATGGAGAATATTCAACTGATACAACAAGGAAATTACATGTATGCCTTTTTAAATACCGCATGCTCTTTAATCCTTTCAGGTTTGGCTTTCTATTTGTTGATTAAATTACCTCAATTATAGAAAATAGCTCCTTGTTTCAAACTCTTGGGATGCTCAATCCATGGCATGAAAATATCCACTTCTTCATGATCTCCAGTAGCAGAAAATTGCACGCGTATTTCACTATTTTTCCACGTGATAATTTTTTGATCTTGCAATGATTGCCATTTTAAGGTATCGCTTCCTACGATAAATAGGCCGTTATTTCCTTTGATGCTGTGCCATGTGATGTTGCCCGGATAACATTTCGAATAGGCATCAAGAAGGAAAGTAGATTTCTTAAGATCTTCTGGTTTTGCATCGACAAAACAGTGAATATTGTCTTTATTTTTTAGGGCAAAGGTTAATTTTGAATGATTAAAGAAAACTAAATGACTTGTAGATAAATTCTCCCACCTTAAAATTATTACCCAGCTTAATAATAAGGTAAACATCAAGGCTGTTGCAATCCATAATTTTGAAAATGGCAAAAAATAAATTAGCAGATAAATACTTATTGTCATCAACGGCACAATAATGAAGGGAAACTCGAACCCATATGCTACTGCGCCAGGTAGACTTTCTATCCAGGTTAATGAAACGAGACTGAACCAAAGTGCTATAAATAGCACAAAAACATTTACTTTATTTAAAACGGGAATTTTCCAAGTGACAAAAAGTGACATGCCGCTCCCTAAAATGATGCCTGATAATACAAGTAGAATTAAATTACTTAAAATAAAATAATTCGGAAATTGGTGAAAGTAATAGAGCATTAATGGAATGGTCATTACCTGTGCTGCAAATCCTACAGCAGTTCCTTGCCAAAAATAGTTCAAGATGAGATTCTTAGGGGTAAACCAGTTATAAATAGGTTCATAAACTAAATAAATACCTATCATAGCGAGATAACTCAATTGAAATCCAATATCGAAAATGAAAAGCGGCTCTATAACTAAAAGAATAAGTGCAGAAAAAAATAATATGTTTATCGGGTGGTAATTTTTGCCGGAAAGCTGAGCGAGAGCTAATAGACTGAAGGTGAAAACTGCACGAATTACACTCGGAGAAAAACCTGTTAATACAGCATATGTCCATAACAAGGAAACGATGAGTATGGTCGCACGTTGTCTTGAGATAAACCTATAAAAAAAAGAGGAAATGTAAAGTAATAATTGTAAAATGAGGGCAATATGCATGCCGGAAACAGCTAACACGTGCATAGCACCGGTTGCAGAAAATGCTGATTTTGTTTCTTTATTTAAGAGGGATTTATCACCTAAAATTAATGCTTGAGCCAATGCAAGTTCTTGATTCGCTAGATTTTCTTGCAGTATCTGTGATAATAAATCGTGTATGGCATTTAGTTGCTTTCTAAAAAAAGAAGGCTCATCAAAGTCTATCCACTTTACATCCTGATTATCAATGTACGTTGAAAAGTGAATATGTTGATTTTTCCAAAATTGCACTTGATTGAATTCTCCAGGATTTCCTTTGTTTTCAATTGGTATTAGACGAGTAGTAGCAATTAGACGGTCTCCAACTTGATAGGACATGGCTGAATCAATATAAAAAAGTATGCGTTCCCTTACAGGAAATTGATTAGTTGCCGTTTTTATCTGATGAATGATACCAATACCTCGTTGTGCTTGTTTCGTGGTTGTTGATTCAAGTTCTTGAATGCAGAACTCAATAGTTACAGGTTCATTCGCAGGTAAATTCGCATCGTATCCTTTAAATTCAGAAAGGTAGATACTCCAATAACCCAATGTAAAAAACATACAAGGAATAATAATTTTTGAAAAAAAATCACCTAAGGAGGAACGAAAATTCCAATCAAAAAGTACAAAGAGTATGGTGCTTAAACTAAATATTATCCCTACTTCCCAATCGAAGTATAAGCTACCGAACCAGAGTCCGATAATGTAAAATGTTGTAAGATATACAAATGGATTTTTATAAAAACTAAGTTGATACATTGTTAATGAGTGTCGATTGAAATGTAACCAACTCCATTAAAACGAATCAATTCCTCTTTCAGTAAATTTCTCAATACGCTATTCACTTGACTTTCGTCTGTTCCAAAATAATGACATATATCAAAGACAGATTTTTCGCTTTTTAAGAAGCGCAAAAGATCTTCGTGACTGAGTGGCAGGTTGCTTTTTTTACAATTATCGCAAATTCCACATGTAACGCTTGATTGACCAAAATAAGCCAATACAACTTGAGATCGACAATCTTTACTTTCTATAAAGTTGAGCATAGCATTCATTCGAACTTCCGTTTGATTTTTCCGTTCTTGATAGATGCTATTGGGAAGTGAGAAGTCTCTATCCGTACAACGTTCCCGAAGAAAGGTCAACATGGGTAAATCTGTTCTCCATTTAATTTCAATAACTCCATAACGGACTAAATGATCTAAAGAATTGATAATTTCTTTTGTTGTTTTCTTAAGTTTTCTTCCAATTTCTTCTTCGTGAATTTCCTGAAAATTTTCAAAAATAGCATTGTTCATACGACTCAAAAGACTAAGCAATTCTTGAAAGTTTGGGTGTTGAATTTGAAAATTATAAACCTGTAGATGGTCAATGGTGATTAAAATTTTCGTTGGCGAATGAAATCCTTCATTAAAACTAAAATATCCCGCAGATTCCAATAGTTTTATTGAATGATAGACAGTGGAATAATCGAGTTGATAAGATTGACAAATTTCTTTTAGGTCAACCGGGTATGTTTCGTTTAATGCTGAACCTATGGCAATGCGTAGATAGTTGCAAATTGCTACATAACTTTGTAGAACTTTTTCCTTTGCTGGAAATTTCGTTTCAAGTTGAAGTTTGAACGCGTCACGTTCCGAACCGTTATTTAATGCAATTGCAACTGAATGTTTTCCATCCCTTCCGGCTCTGCCAGCTTCTTGAAAATAGGCTTCTAGTGAATTCGGCACTTCATAATGTAAGACATATCGTACATTCGGTTTGTCGATACCCATTCCAAATGCATTTGTGGCGACCATTATTTTAATTCTTTCCTCAAGCCAATTATTCAACATAGTAGAACGATCCTCACGATTCAATCCTCCGTGATATACTCCACAAGATAGTTGATGAGCCAGAAGTTTTTTTGCTACTTCTTTAACACTTTTACGTGTTTGACAATAGATTATTCCCATTGAAACATTTTTTTGACAGTAGGATAGGATATAATCTAGTTTGTTTGAAGCATTGATAACGTTGTAACTCAGGTTTTTTCGTAAGAATGAAGCTTCGTGAATTCTGGTATTCTTAAGCGTTAATTTCTCAATAATGTCTACTTGAACACTTTTTGTTGCAGTGGCAGTTAATGCCATCATTGGTGCAGTTGGTTTCAATTTTCGCAACTCGAAAATTGCGAAATAGGAAGGTCTAAAATCATGTCCCCACTCAGAGATACAATGTGCTTCATCAATTACAATTAGGCCAATATTCATTTGTTTAAATCGTTCAATAAATAAAGGAGATTTTAAACGTTCTGGCGAAGTATATAAAAAATCGTAGGCGCCGAATTTAACATTATCCAAGGCGATGTCTAATTCTTTTAGCGACATCCCGGAGGTAATAGCAATGGCTTTTATTCCAATTTTTGCTAGGTTTTGAACTTGATCTTGCATTAAGGCAATAAGAGGTGAAATCACCAAGGTGATACCTTCACGAGCCATTCCAGGGACTTGAAAACACACAGATTTCCCTCCGCCAGTCGGCAAAAGTGCAAGTACGTCATGACCATTTATTACGTCATCAACAATTTCTTCTTGTTGTGGACGAAAGGAGGAATATTCCCAATATTTTTTTAATATTTCTTTACTCGAATTCAAGTTGTTACATTCTTAACAAAGATAAGATATTGTCAAATGCTATAAAATAAATCCACTAAACTCATTAGAAAAACGTATATTCGCATGAATCAAACAACAAGTAATGTCAACGTCTACACTCTCCTTTGCTATAAAAAAAGTTGATGAATCACGTATTAATCAAATTGATTGGGAAAATTTAGCGTTTGGAAAGTGCTTTTCAGACCACATGTTTATAATGGAATTTGCAGGAGGTGAATGGAAAAAAGGTAATATTGTTCCTTTCGAACCTATTCCTATGCATCCGGCGATGTCTGCCATTCATTATGGACAATCTATTTTTGAAGGATTGAAAGCATATCGTAGAAAGGATGGAAGGGTGACTATTTTTCGACCAGACAAGAACGCACAACGATTCGCAGAGTCAGCTGCTAGAATGTGTATGCCTGAAGTTCCAAAAGATATATTTTTAGAAGGGATTAGACAATTAGTCGATTTAGACAAAAATTGGGTGACCGATAGGCCAGGTTATTCTTTGTATATCAGACCGTTTCTGTTTGCGACTGACGAATTTGTTGGTATTAAACCAGCAGAAACGTATAAATTCATGATTATTACCTCTCCAGTTGGCGCTTATTATAATGAGCCTGTTCGCGTTAAAATTGAGGAGCATTACACGCGTGCAGCTATTGGTGGGGTTGGTCGCGCAAAGGCTGCCGGAAATTATGGAGCTTCCTTATATCCCGCAAAACAATGTCAATTAGCAGGGTTCCATCAATTAATATGGACAGATGCAAGTGAACATAAATACATTGAGGAATCAGGCACCATGAACGTTGTATTTCAAATAGGAGGTAAATTAATTACGCCTTCAGAAGATGCAGATACAATTTTAAGAGGAATAACCAAAAGATCGGTGATTGAAATAGCTCAAAAGTGGGGTATTCCTGTAGAAGAGCGTAAAGTATCCGTTGAGGAAATCATTTCAGCCGCTCGCGATGGTTTATTGGAAGATGCTTTTGGCGCGGGAACTGCTGCAACAATTGCTCAAATCGCAGTAATTGGTTACCAAGAGGAATTATTAAACTTGCCAGCAATGGAGACACGCACAATATCAAATAAAATCAAAGCCCACATGGATGCGCTCAAGGCTGGTGAAGTGGCAGATGAAATGGGTTGGAATTTTTTAATCTAATTTGTGTAATTTCAAGACAAATCGCATCTTTTAGATATGCGTCTATTTCATCTACTATTCCTTATAATACTCACTGACTTTTTATATGGTCAGCATGTAAAGATTGAAGTTAAAGACAGCAAAACAGGTGATCCTATTCAAAATGTTTCAGTTATTGTATTATCTACCTCTTACGATACAATTAGTTCTTTTCTGTCAAATGGACGTGGATTAATTTCTATCAAAAAACATGTTCCATTGAAGCACGATACTATAATTCACTCAGCAAGATTAAATGAAATAAGATTTCTACATTTTTCGCACCCCATCTATCAAAATTTTAAAAAAGAAATATTTGGTTTATTGATGGATAAAAAAGAAGACACAATTTTAGTTAGTGTTTTTCTACAACCCATAAGACAGCGAGAGCTACGTGAGGTGCGTTTAATTGCACCAGGGAAGGTTGATACTGTCTTTGGATCAGATAAATTAAGTGTTTTAGATTTTGAAATTTTGAATGATGGAAAATTATTATTGTTACTCTACCCTAGATCACGTGAAAGGGCCAATGAGTTACTATACACGGAAAATGATAAATTGTTAGCTCAATATACTTCACAATTTCCTATACAAAGATTAGCAAGAGATTACAGAGGAAATATTCATGCCATTGGTGATCAGTTAGTTCATGGGATTCAATGTAAAGAAGGCAAAATCAATACTGCTCAGGTACCAATAAATTATTACATCAAATACTTAGCTCCAATAGTTGATACAACTATTTCGAAAACTTATATTTCCAATTTCAATGATGTTTATCCGGCGTTTGAATATTATGCAATGGACAAAAAAGATTCTACCTATTCATTAATTACCAATGTTAAAGATGATTTAATGATGACCCTTTATCGATCAGAATATAAATGGGTAGATGTAAGGACTAAGTTGTGGGCAAAGGAAAAAGAACTTGAAACGGGTATAGATGCAGAAATTTGGGTAGGGGCGAACTATTTTACACAATCAATTTATTGGGAAGATGTCTATGCACCTTTATTTGAAAGAAATGATAGTGTCTTTGTTGTCAATTACCCTAGAGATCTGCTCGAAGTCTTTGATGCCAATGGTAAAAAATTGGACGAAGTTCCTATATACCATCATTATCAACGATCAAAAACAGGCTTTAGAAGAAAATTAATTCAAGATTATAAAACGGGTGAAATTTATGCCGTTTTTGAAAAATTGGGATTCAGTTATCTAGGACTTTTAAATGTAAAAACAGGAGGGATATCAGAAAAAGTAAAATTGAATTTTAAGTATATTGAACAGATAAAAGTGTTTAATAATGAAGTGTTTTACACCTACAGGCCCTTTGAGTCTACCCAAAAGAGATACCTGTACAAAGAAAGGTTGCCTTATAACTTTGGCAGTGCGAAACTAAATCAAGGAACTGAAATGTCGATTGATACAGGCAAATGATCTGAATAACCGCCTAAATATTTACTGCCTACATACGTTCTAAACGGTTGCTTATTGCCTTTGTAAACTTCTAGCAAATAAGGGTATTCATGAATTTTTCCGGAATTTTCTAAAAGTTTTAAAGAACCACTTTTCATTCCATCTGAAACCATTAAATGATCTAGGATATCCCATTGACCTTTGTATTGATGTGTTCCTCCAAAACTCCCTGATTGTTTACTTATTTGGGGGAAAAGGCTTTGAGCAATAAGTTGCGGAGCTTTATCCTCTGGATAATCATTCAGATCACCCATAAAGACAATTTTTGTTTTTTTATTGATAAAAAGAAGAGAATCTATAAAGGATTTTGCATTTTGAGCTGCGCACATGCGCTTTGGTTCTGATTCTGTTGTGCCTGATCGTCTGCTAGGCCAATGATTTACCAAAATTACAATAGAATCTTTTTTGTATATGAATTTACTCCATAAGATGTCACGAGTACTTGGTCTATCATCCCCCGGAAGTGTAAATCTAATAATACCATTTTGTTTGAGTTTTATTTTTCTTGCGTTATATAATAAGCCAACGTCAATTCCCCTTGGGTCTTCACTATCAATATGAGAAATCTTATATCGGCGATATTTTTTCTTATTAGTTAGATCTTCAAGTACTCGTTTATTTTCAATTTCACATAAACCTATTGCTATTGGGAAATGTAAATCCTTAATTACTTGTTGGATATGATCAATTTTCTCATTGTATTTTATGGTGTTCCAATTTGAAGGCGCGTTAGGTAAAAATTCTGTATCGTCCGTGGAATCGTCTATTGTATCGAAAAGGTTTTCCACATTGTAAAATGCGATTTTCGTTGTTTTCTGTCCAAGCGATATATTTCCAATTAGAATCATACAGAGGAAAAAAAGATACATTTTCATCATAAAAAAGGGTTTTTGGTTTGGGCCTAACTAAAATTGTTCTAAAACTTTAATTCTTTTATCAATGGGCGGATGTGTTGAAAATAAGGCACCAACTTCACCTAAGAAACCAGCGGAACTTCCTGGAGGATTTTCAATAAACATTTCTTGAATATCTTCACTTTTTACCTCGTCTACCTCTGCATTGCCTGATATTTTTCTCAAAGCGGAAGCTAACGCCATTGGATTTCGTGTCATTTGGGCTGCACCTGCATCTGCCATATATTCTCTTTTTCTACTCAACGCAAACTTAAATAATAAACTCAAGAAATATGCAACTAACGAAACGACCAAAATAACCAACATAAGACCAGCACCACTGTCTTTGCCATCTTTTTTCCGATGTCCGCCAGACAGAGCACCGTACAATAAACTTCGAAAAGTTACTTGAATAAGGAAGGAAAAGATACCAACAAATATGATGCTTATAATGAGTAAACGTACGTCTCTATTGCGAATGTGCATCAATTCATGAGCAATAACACCTTCTAATTCTTCATCATTTAATGTGTTAATTATGCCTCTAGTCAATGTAACAGTATATGTTTTATCACTAATTCCGCTAGCAAAAGCATTGAGAGCATCCGATTCAATAATTTGGAGTTTTGGCATTTTCATTCCAACACTCATGCAAAGATTTTCAGTGAGATTATATACCCTCATATTTTCTTTACGTTCGAGTGTATGTGCACCTGTAGCCAAATTGATCATTGCGCTGTGAGAAAAATACGCTATCAAAAACCAAATCCCAACACCTAATGATACTAGGGGCAAACCAGATAGAAAATATTCTGTGGCAAGATTAGCGTCAAAGTTTCCGTATTCGTTTTTCGCGCCAAAAGCTACAATGGCATAGAATGATCCTAACACCAATGCTGGGAAACCTGCCAGTAGTAAGACAGATCTAGTATTGTTTTGATTAATCTGCTGTTGTAAGCCGATGTATTCAGACATAGTTGCGCTAGAATTTTACTTCTGGAGCTTTGTCCATTGTTTCACGAGTTGTCTCCCCAAGATCAAACATCGTTTCTGACTTGAATCCAAAAAACCCAGCAAAAAGCACATTCGGAAATTTCTGAACTGCAATATTCAATTCTTTTGTAGCTGAGTTGAAAAAACGACGTACAGCGGCTAATTTATTTTCAATATCAGCTAATTCCGTTTGTAGATGCATGAAATTTGAGTTGGCTTTTAAATCTGGATAAGCTTCTACCTGAATACTGAGACCAGAGAGTGCATGAGATAATTCTTTCTCAGCAGCAATTTTGTCGTTTATGCTTGATGCACCCATTGCCCGTTGACGGGCATTTGTAACAGCTTCTAAAGTGCCTCGTTCGTGTTCCATATACCCTTTTACAGCGCCGATTAATTGAGGAACCAAATCATGACGTTGTTTTAATTGTACATCAATATCTGCAAATGCATTTTCTCGATTTTGTCTTAAACGAACCAAACCGTTGTAAATAACGACAACCCATACAATCAATACGGCAGCAACAATAACAATAATCCAAGTAGTACTCATAATTTAAAAGTTTCAACAAATATAAGACTTACCTTAATGCAAAAACAAAGGGATACTAATTTTATGAAATAATAACAAAGTCTTAATTACAATAATTCAAATGTTAATTTCCACAAATTTCTTGATTTAAGATTTCCAAATACCACGGTCCTTTTCCAGTAACGTTTGATAAAAATTCTAAGCGGTCTGTTGGAGATAAATAGAGTAGGTCTTCGATTACTGCTTCCACGTCCATAAGAGCCTCGTATAAATAAAATAATTGTAATCCATCGAGCTCCTTTAAATAATTTGTAAGTTGCCATCTAACTACCGAAGGTTGTGCATCAAGTTGTATTTTATGTCCTTTCATGTCGCAATTAGCCACAATGAATTCGCAAATGTACTGCGTGCTTGAAATTGTTTTTCGCATTTGCTCGATAGTTACCCACTGACTACCAATTCCAATTACTTTCCACATATCCTGTTTACGTAGGAAATTCTTGAAGTTTTGATCGTTGGTTAATAGTTTCATGACCTTATTTTTTGTTATGTCACCGTATTTTCAAACGGTATGCCAATGCATTGAATTTGAAACACGTTAACACTTTTTTAACACAACGATATTTTAGAATTTATGTAACAAAATTTTGGGCATCAATTATGTATAAGTTCGCGTAAATTATTACCATGAAACAAATTTCATTTATTTTTATTCTAACTGCGAAAGTTAGTTTTTTTGGCCAAGACGTGAAGGTTTTGACACACAGAGACCAAGTAGAAATTGAACCTGTAACTGTATTGAATTCCACATATAGAGAATGTAATTTAAGTGTTTCTCCTGATGGAAAAGAGTTGTTTTTTATGAGTACCCGTCCATCAAAAATTAATAAAATTGGAGGGGATGGAGATTTATATAAAAGTAAAATAAATGAAAATAATGAATGGTCTTACCCTGTTTTTCTTAAAGATATAAATACATCAAATGGAGAAGATGAGCCATCTCTTTCGGCAGACGGTAGTACTTTGTTTTTTCAAAGTTGGAACAATTCATGGATGAGTCAGAATGGACCTTATTTTCGAGCAGAAGTCGTTAATGGTGCATATAAAAATCCCGTTGGACTCGGCGGTGGAATTGCTCAGTTTTTTCGTGATATGTATGGTCAATATTCAGGATTCGGAACGGATGGAATGGCTATGTCATCTGATGGTAATTTGTTTATTGTGGCCTGTGGGCCAGATTATTATGGGCAAATGGATTTGTATTACTCATTAAAAAAGTCGGGCGTATGGACTTATCCAAAGATAATGGGTATTTCCACAGAAGGAGATGAGCGTGCGGTATTTATTGCGGGAGACAATCAAACAATTTATTTTTCTTCAGACGGACATGGTGGTTTTGGCGGACTAGATATTTTTAAAACGACGATTACAAATGGTAAACTTGGTGAGATTGTGAATTTAGGTGAGCCCTTCAATACACCATCAGATGATCAGGGTTTTGTAATTACTAAAAATGGAAATGCAGCTTTTTTAATCCGTGATTTGGATATTTATTTTGCTGATCTGAGTATGTTGTCAGTAGAAATAAAACCTATGCAATCTGATTCAATAAAGATAGAAACAGTTGTAGAAGGAAACATCGAATCACCAAAAGACGATTTGAAAATCAATCTTCGAAAGGCAGTCTACACGGTAAATTTTGATTATGACAGTGCAGACTTAACTGCTGAATCAGAAAAAATATTGGCCCAATTAAAACAGAGTCACACATCAATACAATCAATCAAAATAATTGGACATACAGATGCTGTAGGATCAACTATTTATAACAATGCGCTTGCGTTAAAACGTGTACAAACAGTAGGGGATTGGTTAAGTAAAAATGGATTTGCGAAGGTGGATATTTCGTCAAAAGGGGAAGAATTACCCCTAGTTGCGAATGATTCTGAGTTGAACAGAAAAATAAATAGAAGGGTAGAGATATTAGTCGAATAGTTTAATTATTAATTCTCTTGAATTTATAAAAAGAATTATCGCAACACTCGCCAACAAAAAGATTAAGTTCAAATTGAGCTTCTTTTAAATTGTAACGCAAAACAAGCACGTCAGCGGAAAGGCCCAAAAGGTCTATTTTTTGTAGAATTCCTTTATTTACGTTATCCGAAGCCATTAGATACAAGTGCGAACCCGAAAATGAGGATGATTTGGTAATGTTGTCTGGTAATGAAATGTAATTGGCACCATTATTAATTAACTGGTAAGTCATTTCGTTTTCTTTATAAGGTAGTTCTATAAGAGTGGTATTATCCATCAAAAGACGAACTGTAAAATTATTGTCCACTTCTAGTTTTAAGCAATTCAAAGATTTTAGTGTTTTTTTTTCCAAAGTAATGTCATATGATTCCCTCATTCCATCAGATATTGAGGAGCCAAGAGCTTGCCATTCACTACCGACTTTGTCGTAGTCAATCATTCCATTTGCGCCAACACTTGCTTCTAGGGCAATGAGTTCGTAAAGTCCAATGAGTGACTGTAGTCTTTTTCCTTTTCTTCCTTTTACCTGTGCCGCAGGTAAAGCATCTGCATAGGTCGTGGAATCTGCCGGTTTAACTGTGTTGATTTTTTGTTGGTTGACCGGTATTGTTTTGTTTTTTATCGAATTATTCTTAACATCATCTTCACACGAACATATAAAAAGAAGTAAAAGACAAATGAATGGATAAAGCCGCATATTCAATACTTTGACACGAAGTAAGGAAAAGTTTTTGACATGTCTAATTTACTCACATTCTTTTTATAAATTTGGTAAAAAAAATGTTAGAAGAAGAGAAGAAAATATTTGAAATTACGCTTTCCCATTGGGTAAATTCGGGTTGGTACACTTTGGGTGGTCTTGGTATTATTTTGTTTTCGTATGCCTCGGTTAAATGCAACATAAACGATTGGGATTTTCTTTTTTACCTTTCTTTCCTTTCCTTACTTTTCTGTGTGGGATTTACCCTGTATCGCTTTTTATTATTGAAGTTTACAACATTTAAAATTACAAGTCAACGAATTGAAAAAACGGAAGGGATTCTTTCCAGAACCACGACCAATTTGGAATTATACAGGGTTAAGGACCTTCAAATGAAACGCAATTTAATTCAGCGAATTGCAGGAATTGGAACTGTAGAGCTCTCAACAAGTGATCAATCAGACCATAGATTTTACCTGAATGGAATCAAGAACTTTGAACAAGTATTTACGACTATTCGTCATCAGGTTGAATCGAATCGAATGGCAAGAGGTGTAAGAGAAGTCGATCAAAACGATCATTTAGTTAACGATCATTGATTCTTATAACTTGATGCCGTGAATTTTCGATTTCTTTTAATTATCATACTGTTTATTCAATCCTGTCAAGATACAGAATCATCAAGTAAAGAAGAATCTGTAGTCGCTATAAATTCATTTACCATAGGAAATAAAACTTTTTCAGCCGTGGTTTTTTCACCTGATCAAATGCATTCCTTTGGTTTAAAAGAAGTTAAAAATTTGGAAAATTGGGAAGTTCAGGCGACCAGTCACCTACCGCTGTATTACAAAATGAATGTACAAGGAAAAGATGTCATTTTTGTTAATTATCATGGGGCGGCTCGATTACATGAATTAAAAAAAATAATTTTACCAACTCCTAATGAGATTCAAAGTCTTGTTTTAAGCACGAAAGATGAAAAATCAATTGAGCAATTTTCAAAAGAGGTTACCCAGTTCATTCAATTTAAGGGTAAGGTTTTTGATGTTCAAGTGGCGAATTATTGGATTTTCGTGGATCGTGAAGGTAATTTAGGTCATCATGAGGTACTTTCAGTTTCTCCAAATGAAAATAGATTCTATCTTTCAAAAAGTAATTGTCAAAGTGCTTATCCGCTCAGAACATTTAATTTGGCCTTATGAAAATTATAAAAACAATGTTATTTCTTTCTTCATTTTGGTCGTGCGCTCAAGAAATTCGACAGGTTGATATCGGAACAAAATCTGAAGGGAGTGGTGAAATCAACTTAGAGTTGGTTGCAAGAAAGCAGAGTTATAAACACCATCCTTCACATGAAGCTGATGTGTATGAAACAGTAATAAATTCTCCTAAATCTGTCGTTTTTTCAAAAGGAGGAGAAAAGTTTTACGTTCACTCATTGGAAGGTCACGAAACAGGTGTTTTTGATGCGAAGACATTTGAGAAAATTAAAGTTATTCGCCATGCATTTAACGAGACGAATGCTAGTAAACTTTTTTTAAATAATGAAACTACAGTATTTGGCTATCCTTATTATGGACTTGAACCAATTCATAAAAACCACTTTTTGGGCAAGCCTGTTGAGAGTTGTTTATCACATGATGGAAAATACTTATGGGTAACCTATTACCGACGCAGTTACGATTTGAACGCACAGTGTCCTTCTGCCTTGGCAATTATCGATACACAAACAGATGAAATAGTGCGCGTAATGCCAACAGGGCCATTGCCTAAAATGATTGCATGCTCTCCTGATAATAAATTTATTGCAGTAACTCATTGGGGTGATAATACTGTTGGGATTATTAATATAGACACAAAAGACCCGTTTAATTTCAAATATGTGAAACATTGTGTTGTCGACAAACAGTTGGAAATGAATTTTAGCAATTCAGAAAAAGTAGATAGAGACTCGGACTGCGGATTTTGCCTACGTGGTACAACATTTAGCCCAGATGGTGCTTTTTTATATGTTGGGAAGATGGGAGGAGGGGGAGGCATGGCTATATTTGATACCCGAGATTTTAGTAGTTTGGGAAATGTTACGGGAATGCAATCGAATTTAAGACATATTGTAATTCAAGGAGAATATTTGTTCTTGAGTGCAAATAAACCAGGGTATGTTCAACGGGCATCTTGGCGTGAAATGACAAAATTTCGATTGGAAAACCCCGGTAACTCTGTGAGATATGAAAATTGGTCAGATGCTCAAGTAGGTACTGGTGCACGTACAATTAGTTTATCACCCGATGGAAAATATGTATTTGCTGCGGTTAATACGTTGTCAAAAGTTGTAGTTGTTGAAACTAAAACGATGAAAGTCGTAGCTGAAATACCGGCTGATTCCTATCCGGTTGGCATGGGTATTTCTCCAAATGGAAAGCACTTAATTGTGACTGCTCAAGGCAAAGCAAACGGAGGAGGTAATTCAGTCATGATTTATGAAATCAATAAAAAATAAGCTTTTTAAAAGAACAAAATAAAAGTACTTAATAAGACGATTCCATAGCATAAGGCAACATAAAAAGAATTTCCAAAAGACATAATATTTGTTTTAATTGGTAATGGAGATAGTTGCGAATGGTTACAAAAAATCAAATACATTTTCGTTCTGTGTTAAATTATCTTAAATCAATTAGTTATCACTTGAATTATGAGTTCTTTTGCACAAAAAAAACATGATATCTCCAATTTTTACCGCATTAGTTTTTTTCAATTTATGCGCGCATTCTACTACCAAAATTAAATTAGATCATACAAATAATTCCAATCCTATCGAAGATATAGTGGTAATTGCTGATCCTGTTCAAAGGGGAGCTTTACTTGTGAAAGGATTAAAAGCGACTTTTACCAACGAAATTGTGTTCATTGAAGTTTTCAGTTTAAAAGGTAAAAAGGTTAAAGAGTTACAATTCAAACATGTAGATGGTTCATTTGAATTTAAAGTGGATGAATTACAGGAAGGTGAGTATTTACTTCACATAACGAATGGATACACTAAATATAAAAGCCGACTAATAATTACGGATTAATTGAGCATTAACTTGCTATAGATTGTCCTGAAGAGAAAAAAACAAGCTGAACAAGATCACATAGAAACGCTTAAATTTGAAAGCGCTTAATTTACATAGTGCTTTTAACTTTTTCGAAATATTTCAAAATTATTTCGTAAAAATTACAAACGAAATCTCACTATATTTACCGCTTTCAAACTTCATGGAGACATTTGATTTAGTTGTTATTGGAGGTGGTCCTGCGGGTTACGCAGCTGCTATGCGGGGAATTGATTTTGGCAAACGTGTTTGTCTTATCGAACGTGAACGCGTAGGTGGTGCAGGCGTATACAATGGTGCATTGTCTTCAAAAACGTTGTGGGAACTTTCCAATCGCGTGGCAGACATAAATGACATGATCGTTTCTAAAGGTAGAAGTAAATTTGAGTTAACTTGGGAGGATGTTAGGCAGAATTTAGCTGAGGCAATTTTTGAGCGAAAATTCCAATATTCTGCACACATCAAACTTTTGCAGACCGAAACGATGAATAAACTCCTTAGTTATGAGCGTGGGCATGGTAAATTGCTGGATAATCATACTGTTGAAATTAACTATGAAGGGGAAAAAAAAGAAATTTGGGGAGAGAATATTGTTTTGGCTACTGGCAGTCGGCCTAGAAAGTTATCCAATATTGAGGTTGATGAAGAGTTTATTCTCACAAGTGACGGTATTGATAATATATCTAATTACCCAAAGAGTTTAGTAATCGTTGGGGCAGGAGTAATTGGCTGCGAATACGCGACCATATTTAGTAATTTTGGAAAAACAAAAGTCTATATTATCGACCGTCAGGAACGTATTTTGCCATTTGAAGATGAGGATATTTCCAAATTAGTTGCTAAAAATTTGACTGACCACGGAGTTACTATTCATTCAAATGCTTCATTGGAAAGGCTCGAAAAAGT